>CAZEAF010000127.1:0-4344 GCA_964510125.1 uncultured Coriobacteriaceae bacterium | reverse complement strand
GGCCCTCCCTAGCTCTTGCGGCCCGACTCCATGCGGAAGACCTCGTCGGCAAAGGACACGGTCGAGGCCCGGTGGCTCACCAGCACAACGGTCTTGCCCTGCCGGCCTTGGGCGATGGCCCGCATGACGGCGGCTTCGGACAGGGCGTCCAGGGCGCTCGTGGGCTCATCCAGAAGGATCAAGGGGGCATCGTGGAGGAAGACTCGGGCCAGGCCTAGGCGCTGCCGCTCGCCGCCCGAGAGGGAGTCGCCCAGGTCGCCTACCTGGGTGTCGAGCCCCTCGGGCAGGCGGGCCAGGAAGTCGTCCAGGGAGGCCTTGGTCAGGGCCGCGCGAATCTGGCCCTCGGTGGCCTCGGGCCGCACGACGCGCAGGTTGTCGGCGATGGATCCGCGGAAGAGGACCGTGTCCTGGGTCATGTAGGCCTCGTTGGCGCGCAGGCTGGCCGTGTTGACCTGGCGGGCGTCGCAGCCCGAGATGGCAACCGAGCCCGAGGTGGGGTCCCAGAAGCGCATGAGGAGCTTGAGCAGGGTGGACTTGCCCGAGCCGCTCTTGCCCACGACGCAGGTGAGCGACCCCTCGGGGAAGGCTGCGCTCACGTCGGAGAGGATGGGGGCGCCCGCCTTTCCCGCGTAGGAAAAGCCCACGTGGTCCAGGGTGGCCCCGGTAAAGGCCACGTCCTTGCCGTCGGTCACGTCGCGGGTTTGGGGCTCCTCGTCCAAAAGGTCGAGGACGCGGCCGCCGGCCCCCACGGTCTGCTGCAGGTTGGTGCCCAGACGGGCCACGGCCATGACCGGGCCGAAGGAGGAGAAGAAGGCAAAGGAGCAGACAAAGGCCGCGCCCACGCTCAGCTGGCCTTGCAGGACCAGGGCAAAGGCAGTGGCCATCATGGCGAAGTCAAGGAGCCAGATGATGGCGTCGGTCGCGCCCTCCACGGCGGCCGACCGGGTCCGCAAGGTGCGCTCGCTCCTCTCGGCCGCGGCCGTCTTGTCGTCCAAGCCGGCTAGGACCCCCTCGGACCGGCCGTACTGCATGGTCTCGCCGATGCCGCGAAGCTGGTCCAGGACAAAGGCGTTGAGGGCGCCCATGTCCCTGCGCTCCCGCTCGCCCAGGCCGCGCGAGGCCTTGCCGGCGATGTAGGGGACCAGGACGCCGACGATGAGGTAGGCAGCCAGGGCGACCCCCGCCAGCCAAGGCGCATGGGCGCCCAGGAAGGCCAGCATGGCCAGGCACACGATGATGGCGATAACCACGGGCGAGACGGTGTGGGCGTAGAAGACCTCGAGCAGCTCGACGTCCGAGGTGGCCAGGGACACGACGTCGCCCTTGCCGCGGCCCTCGAGCTTGGCGGGGGCCAGGCGGCGCAGGGCGCTGAAGATGAGGTCGCGCATCTGGGCCAACAGGCGGAAGGCGATGTAGTGGTTGGAGAGCTGCTCGCCGTAGCGGGCGGGGCCGCGCACGATGCCGCAGACGACCACGAGCACGCAGGAGGCGAGGACCGACAGGCCCGCAGGCTGTCCGGCGGCCGCGGCCACGCCATAGGCGCCCACGGCCCCGATGGCGATGGCGCACAGGTGGCCGACCACGCCCAGGGCCACGGCCAGGACGACGTAGGGCAGGAAGGCCTTGACCTGGCCGGCCAGGCGCAGGAGGGTGCGCAGGGAGCCGCGGGCTGGCCTGCCGTCGGTGAGGCCGCCGACCTCCGAGCTACTCGCCTTGGCGCAGGAGGCGCGCAGGGCGCCGGCGGCGTCCTCGTCCTCCTCGGCCGCGGTGGCCTCGTCCTGGGCAAAGCCCTTGGCCTGGGCGAAGGAGGCCAGGTCCGACTGGCTCTCCCATAGCCTAGCGTAAGTGCCGCCGGCGGACAGAAGCTCGGCATGGGTCCCATGCTCCACGATGGCCCCCTGGTCGAGCACGCAAATTTCGTCAGCCTGCTCCACGGTGGCCAGGCGGTGGGCCACGACGATGACGGCGTGGTCGCGGGCCAGCTCGCGCTCAAGGGCGCACAGGGCGTTCTCGGTGGCGGTGTCCACGGAGCTCGTGGCCTCGTCGAACACGTAGATGGGCGTGTCGCGCACCAGGGCGCGGGCCAGGGCCACTCGCTGCCGCTGGCCGCCGGACAGGTTCGAGCCGCCCTCGGCCAGGGTCAGGTCTAGGCCGCCCGAGGCACGCACGAAGGCGGCCACGCGGGCCCTCTCCAAGGCGTCCCAGAGCGCCTCGTCGGAGGCCCCGGGGTCGGCGGCCAGCAGGTTGTCGCGCAGGCTGCCGGCAAAGAGGTGGGCGTCGGTGCCCACCAGGGTGACCGTCCTCATGAGGGAGGCCGTGGAGACCTCGCGGGCGTCCAGGTTGCCAAAGGCCAGCCTGCCGGTGTAGGCGACCTTGCGGCCTGCGACGATGGCCGCGATGGTCGACTTTCCACTGCCGCTGGGGCCCACGAGGGCCACGAGCTTGCCGCGTCGCGCGGTCAGGCTGGCGTCGCGCAGGGCCACGCGGTCGCCGTAGGCGTAGCCCACGCCCTCCAGGGTCACGTCGCAGCGAGCGGGGTCGATGTCCTTGCTGCCGGCAGCGGGGGCCGGCGTGTCCAGGATTGCGTACATCTTCTTGGAGGCTGCCATGCCGTTCATGGCCGTGTGGAAGAGCGAGCCCAAAAGGCGCATGGGCAGGAAGAACTCCTGGGAGAGGAAGACGACCAGGAAGCAGGCCATAAAGGAGATGGCCCCGCCGGCCAGCTGGGACACTGCGATGACAATGCCCACGGCCGCGCCGCAGTAGGCGAAGAGGTCCATGACCACGATGGAGCGCAGCTGCACGCCCAGCATCTTCATGGTGGCCTGGCGGAAGCCCTCGGCCTCGCGGTTCATCTTCTGGTGCCAGCGCTCGTCGGCCTGGTAGATCTTGAGGGTGGTGAGCCCCTCGATGGCCTCGAGGAAGTCACCGCCCAAATCGACGTAGGTGGACCAGTACTCGCGGGCCGTCTGACGGGCAGACTTCTGCACGAAGACGATGGACACGGGGATGAGGGGGACCAGAATCATGAGGATGACGGCAGGAAGGCCTGCGGTCCACACCAGTATGAGGAAGAGGGTGACCGGGGCCAGGATGGCGTAGAAGAGCTGGGGCAGGTAGGAGCCGAAATACACCTGGAGCTGGGTGGATCCCTCGACGCTGGTCTGCATGGCCTCGGAGGCGCCGGCCTGCTCCTCGTAGGAGGGGCCCAACTCGAGCAGCTTGCGGTAGACTGTGCGCTGGATGGTGGCCCGGGCCAGAAGGGCCAGCTCGTCGCCCTTCTTCTGGGATAGGTAGAGGCAGGCGGCTCGGCCGGCAATCAGGATGGCCGCGCCCATGAGGGCAGGAGGCGTCGGCGCCGCCAGGCCACAGACAAAGACCTGCTGGAGCCAGAGGCCAATCAAGGCCATGAGGCCCACATTGCACAAAAGGGCCAGCCATTTGAACAGGACGACGACCGCGATGCGCCGGCCTGCGCCGGGAACAAGGGAGATGAGCCGTTTGTCGAACATGCCGCCCCTTTCCAGCCCAAGGGTTGTATGAATAGGAAGTCTGTAGGCATTTTACGCTTGCCTTCCCGGGCCAAGGCAGGCGGGGTGTGAGAAGATAGACGAATCAAACATTATTTGCAGAACGCTCGCTTACCGGTCGGGTCTCGGGTCCGGGTCACAGGTGGGCAAAGGACGAGAGGGCCCGGGTGGCTGGGGCAGACGGGAGCGGGACGAGCATGAATCCACGGGGGACCAACGCAGCCTTTGGGGCCGGGAAAGTCGAGCTGGGCGACCGCCGCTGGACGCTTGCGACCCAGACCGAGGGCGAGGACTTCCCCCGTGGCACCAAGGGGCTCATCCCCGTCGTGACCCTGCGCAAGGACGGGACCGAGAAGACCTCCTACGCCTTCCCGGTGGGGGAGGGCTGCGAGCCTGATGGGGCCGCGCAGGCCTTGGACGAGGCCGTCGCGCTGCTCAACCGCCTGCTGGACCAGGCCTGCGAGCTGGCCCGTCACGGCTTTGGCTACGTGGACGGAATCGCCGTGCAGGTGCCTGAGAGGGGCTGGGCCTTCACCCGCGTGGAGATGGTCCCCCGCGACGCCCACGGCCAGGAGAGCGCCACGCCCCTCCACCTAATCGTGGAGACGGGCGAGCCCGGCAGTCCCGACTCGCTGGAGGCTACCCTGGAGTACGACCGCCGCGGCGAGGTCAGGCGGGTCGCCATGACCGAGCACGGCGAGTCCGGCTACACCTGCCGGGTGGTCTGCACGGTCAACAGCCACACGGGCCGCCTCTCGGTTCACAAGGTGGAGGAGTCCGACGACCGGGGCGCCCGCGGCCACCTGCTCTACAA
>CAZEAF010000126.1:1534-4344 GCA_964510125.1 uncultured Coriobacteriaceae bacterium | reverse complement strand
GGCCCACAACGAGAAGGAATTCCAATCCCAGCTCTTCCTGATTTGGAAGGTTGTCGGTGCCAAGATTTCAACCGAGGTGCGCACGGCAACCGGCCGCGTCGACGTGGTGGTGGAAAGCCCGATGTCCATCTATGTCATCGAGCTCAAGTATGACGGCACGGCTGAGAAGGCTCTCGCGCAGATAGGCGAGAAGGGATATCTGCTGCCCTATGAGTCCAGCAGAAAGCGCCTGGTCAAAGTGGGTGTCAACTACAGCTCCCTGGAGCGGACAATCGACAGCTGGCTGGTCGAGGCAAACTAGGCGGCTCAGGCGTAACGAAGGGGACGGGGGTCTGCTACGCATGTAACAGACCCCCGTCCCCTGTGGCGCCTCGGAAGCCCGCGGGCTACCTTAGCCCCAGGACTTCTCCTCTGCCGCTGGCATGACCTCGGTAAAGGTCTTGAGGCCGCGGCCCGAGGTGATGCTGAAGCCGTACATGGCAATCTGCATGCCCAGCGACTGGGTGGGGCAATGCAGGTAGCACTGGCCGCAGCTCTGGCAGTTCTCGGGGTATAGCATGACCGACTTCTGGTTCTCGAGGTCCATGTAGAACACGTCAAGGGGACAGATGCTCGCACAGGTACCGCAGCCGATGCAGACGTTAAGGTCGTTGCGCACAACGCTCATAGGGCGATCCTTTCGGAGAGTGGACAGGAGGTGACGGCGGGGCGGACTAGGCCTCGGTGGGCAGCCCAAGGGCTTCGGCCTCACCGGGGAAGCGCCACACATAGCGGTCGGTGTAGGGAAGCGTCAGGTCACCCTTCCATGCCTCGGGGATCTCGACCTTCTCGACAACGGGGGCGCCGTCGTCACCCTTGCGCACGGCTACGTGGCACAGGAAGTTCTCGTCGTCGCGGTAGGGGAAGTCGATGCGGTAGTGCATGCCGCGGCTCTCCTGGCGATAGAGCTGGGCGCGCAGCTTGAGCTCGCAGGCCAGGATCTTGTGCTGCATCTCGAGGCACAGGCGCAGGTCGTGGCCCGTGTAGCCCATGAGCTTGGGGATGATGTTGTCGCGCATCCACTCGACCTGGGTCAGGGCGGCGCCCAGCGTGGCCTCGGAGCGCGCCAGGTGGATCTGGGGGGCCACCATGATGGCCTGCAGCTGGTCGCGGGCCCAGTTGGGGTCGAAGCCCTTCTTGAGCTGCGAGGGGGCGAAGATGTGCTCAGTGGCGGCCTCGACCTGGTCCTGGGGGAGCTCCAGCGCGTCGACCCCGGCCGCATAGGCAGCTGCGGCGGTGCCGGCACGGTCGCCCTGGACGCTGCAGCCGCTCGAGGTGCAGCTGCTGAGCGTGTATACGGTGCCCTGGAACATGGCGCCGTAGATGCCGTCGCCGGCCACATAGAGGCCCGGGTAGGCCGTGCAGCCGTCGGTGTCGTCCCAGCCGCACCACACGCCGCCGCACATGTGGGCGTTCATGCCCGCCGCGGCGCCGTAGAGGTCGGACTTGCGCTCGGGAATCATCTCCTGGATGTTGCTCGAGTAGTCGGCGTACTTGGGGTCGTTGGGGTCGGGCTCGGTGCCGTGCTCGCTCTTGGAGCCCGTGCCGTCGCAGGGGGCTAGGCCGGCCAGCGCCTGGTTGACGCGCTTGACCACCATGTAGTCGCCCTTGCTGGCCACGTAGCTACGGATGCCCTCGGGGTCGGCCGGGCAGTTGAACGAGGCCTTGGGCTGCAGCGGCTGCACATACTCCCATATGTTGTTGTAGTGGGACGCGCCCGGCGCCCACGAGCTGGTCTGGTGGAAGTCGTCGTACTCCTTGCCCAGGATGGGCAGCCCCAGCTGATAGGCCATGTAGTCGCCGTCGAAGGTGTTGCCGCTGGTGGGATAGCCCGAGCTCTTGACGCTGCTCGGTCCCGTGCACAGAACCACTGCCTTGGCCGAGACGGTCACGACGGTGGAGGTCTTGAACTGGAATCCCACGGCGCCGCACACACGGCCGTCAGCGGTCAGGAGGTCGGTGGCCATGGTCTGCTCGAGCACGGTGACGCCCTCGTTGAGCAGGGCTGGCATCCAGCGGGCATGGCGATCGCTGTCGCGATAGGCAGCGTAGTAGCTGTAGTCGTCATCCTGAGACGTGAAGCCGTCGGCCACGGCGGTGTTGTACTGCTCGGCAAGGCCCAGCTCCTTGTTGAGCTCCCAGGCCGCCGGGGTGTTCTCAATGTAGGTGCGCAGGTAGTCGAGGTTGGTGATGTACTCACCGCTCATCTGGCAGGTGGCCACGGTGCCCTCGAGGTCGTCGAAGTCGGGGTCGTACCAGGTTGTGTTGTTCGAGAACGGCGTGAGGCCCGAGTAGCCCGGGCGGCCCTTGTCCATGCAGATGACCGAGGACCCGGCGCGGGCGGCGCGCACAGCCGCGTGCAGGCCGGCCCATCCGCTGCCGACGACCAGAACGTCGCAGCTATAGCTCGTCTTGTCGGCCGCGTCCTCCTCGCCCGGGTATCCCAGTTCCTGGGTGACGGGCAGGGCGGGGGTCTCGTCGGCCTGGGCGGCGGGCGCGCTCATAACAGAGGCGGCTACACCAGCGGCTCCGATGCCGGCCAAGAGCGTGCGACGGGTTACCGCCGTGGTGGGGTGGTCCATAGTGCTCTCCTTTACTCCGAGACAACAGGGGCACGTGCAGAAGCGCCTGCGTCGTGCCGTGCCGCCTCAGACCATAGGGCGCGGACCACCGTTTTGCCGAGCGACGAAACAGAGGGTTCTGCCGGCAGGGACCCATCTGAAACTGATTGGTTATGCTTTTACCTGGGAAAACGACGCCGGCTGCGCAGG
>CAZEAF010000126.1:0-1434 GCA_964510125.1 uncultured Coriobacteriaceae bacterium | reverse complement strand
CCCTGCTCGACGAGGTCGATGAGCTCCTGCTTGGAATGCACCCCGAGCTTGCGGTAGGCATGCATCAGGTGGCCGCGCACGGTGGACTCGGCCACACCGAGCGTGTCGGCGATGCGGCGTGCGCTGCGGCCCCGATAGGTGAGCAGCGCTATCTCGAGCTCGCGCGGCGTGAGGTCGGCCCCTGCCAGCGTCTGGGCGCGCAGGAGGGCGGCGCGGTCGGCCTCGGCCTCGTCGGGGGCGGCAGGCGCGGCGGGCGAGGGGGCCTCCTGCATGCGTATGTAGTGGCGCACCAGGAGCACCACGATTGTGGTGATGACCACAAAGAGCAGGACGGCGAGCACGGGCGCCACATAGGGCGAGCTCAGCAGCTGGTAGATGGGTCCTTGCTGGTAGTTGAGGCCAAAGGTGAGCGGCCGCGTGACCACGAGGGTGCCGAGCCCGAAGAGGGCGAACGCGGGGACGGCGGCGACACGGCGCTCGCAGGCGCTGCAGGCAATCGTGACCCACAGCAGGGCGCGCAGGCAGTACTTGAGCGCCGAGACGATATCGCGATAGACCGGGAAGAAGTACACAAAGAGCAGCACGGCGCTGTAGAACACCAGCGTCACGCCAAAGGCTATGACCAGCTTGCTGTGGGAGTAGGGGCTGTCGCCGAACAGGGCTATGAGCACGAGGGCCAAAGGGGCCGATATGGCCGCCTTGGCAAGCGAGCCCGAAAGCCCCGTGGGGTCGACCTCGGCGTTGCCGGTGAGGGCTACCAGAATCAGGGCCGTGGCGTAGATAATCCCCAGGATGCTCACGACGAGCGCCCACGGCAACCGCGACAAGGAGGCGAGCTCCTCAGGGGCGCCGTCGTCGTGCTCCTCGGGGCGGGTGCCCAGGAGCATGGCCACGGGCACGAACGCGCCCACCACCGAGGAGTCGATGCCTATCGCGCTGCACACCACGAGGGCGAGCAGGAAGAGGACGAAGGAGAAGAGCACGTTGATGGCTATGCGGCCCGGCTCGCCCTGGGCCGAGAGACGGCCGAAGGCCACGAGGTAGGTGGCCAGATACCAGGCCGTCCCCACCAGGGCCGCGACCGATGCCACGGGGTTGGACGCCAGGGCCGGCACCGCCCCCGAGAGGACCACGCAGCCCCCGATGCCGGCCAGGCCGCTCAGGCCATAGAGCCAGCGACGCGTGCGCGGGGCCAGCCGGTCAAGGCGTCGAGCGCCTACGAATGCCGCCACCAAGAACACCGTGAGCGCCGCGGTGTAGACCTCGTCGAGGACGCCGGGGGCATGGGCAAGCCAGGAATTGACGTAGGAACCCAGGCGGAAGAACGGGAACAGAAACGCCAGCCCGACGATGACCGTGAGGTTGCCCCGCTGCAAAGAGCTCCTCAAAAGTCCTGCATAGCCCATACGAAGGCGCGCTCCCTTCACCCCTGTC
>CAZEAF010000125.1:2882-4359 GCA_964510125.1 uncultured Coriobacteriaceae bacterium | reverse complement strand
ATTTGGAACAGAACAGATGTATCACAATGGCCATCGCCCGGGAGCCTCGGCGGGCGACACGGCCATCGTGAGCTGCCAGAATCAGGAGAGGGGAGGCAAGACGGCTCGGTCGAAAAGGCGCCACGCAAGGCAATACGTGCAGGTGGTCTGTCGGACTGAGCCGGACGGTTCCACCACGCCCATACGCGTCGACTGGCCCGACGGCCGCACCTTCGATGTCGAGGTCGTGGGCAAGCCTCTCTGGGACGTCGACCAGCAGACGGGCCTTCGCAACTTCCGCTACAAGGTCCAGGCGGGCGGACGCATGACCTACCTGTGGCGCGAGCTGTCCTGGGGGCGCTGGTATGTCATCCCGCGAGAGGGGCCCGCGGGCAGCTAAGGCGTCGGGAGGCGCTCGGCACGGCGGGGTGGCACTTGTCTACATAGGGAATAAAGGTCATGTGAACATTGCCACGCCCGGGGCCACACCAGGCACCCGGCGCGTCGGCGGGGCTTCGTAGAAAGGGGACGCCATGTGCACCGCAGCGACCTACGCCGCCGGGGACCATTACTTCGGCCGCAACCTCGACCTGGAGTACTCATATAAGGAGCAGGTGGCCGTCACACCGCGCAACTACCCCATCAAGCTGCGCAATCTTCCCGACATACCCAGCCATCTGGCCATTATCGGCATGGCCTTCGTCGTGGGGGGCACGCCGCTGTACTACGACGGCATCAACGAGAGGGGCCTGGGTATGGCCGGCCTCAACTTCCCCGACAACTGCGACTTCCGCGCGCCGCAGCAGGGCAGGGACAACATCGCGTCCTTCGAGATAATCCCCTGGGTCCTGGGCACCTGCACCACGGTGGAGCAGGCCCGCGCCCTGCTCGCCAACGCCAACGTGACCGACCAGGACTTTGCTCCCGACCTGCCGGCCAACCCCCTGCACTGGATTATCGCCGACAAGGAGGGGTCCATCGTGGTGGAGCAGACCAAAAGCGGCCTTCACGTCTACGACGACCCGGTGGGCGTCCTCACCAACAACCCCACCTTCGACGTGCAGATGACCATGCTGGCCAACTACCGCAACATCACGGTCGAGCAGGGAGAGGACCGCTTCGCCCCTGGCCTGGACCTGCACGCCTACAGCCGCGGCATGGGCGGCATGGGCCTGCCGGGCGACCTCTCCAGCGCCTCGCGCTTTGCCAAGGCGGTCTTTACCCGCATGAACTCCAAGTCGGGAAGCGGCGAGTCCGAGGCCGTGAGCCAGTTCTTCCACATCCTTGGCAGCGTCGAGCAGCAGCGCGGCCTCTGCAAGCTGGGCGAGGATAGCTACGAGATTACCATCTACAGCAGCTGCTGCAACCAGGACAAGGGCGTCTACTACTACACCACCTACGAGAACAGCCAGATAAACGCGGTGGACATGCACAAGGAGGATTTGGACGGCACGCAGGTGGTCGCCTACGACCTGGTGGAGGGCCAGCACATCAACTA
>CAZEAF010000125.1:0-2782 GCA_964510125.1 uncultured Coriobacteriaceae bacterium | reverse complement strand
GGCACGGGTGGCCACGGTAGCCAGCCTGCTCGTACACGGCGGGCTCTTGACTCGGCTGCTGTAGCCACGCCAGCATCGGAGTCGCCCCGATAACCCGGGTATGGGGCATGGGCCCATGTCGTGTTTGCCACATTTGTTGGATGTTGGATTGCACAAAGACTCGAAGGAGGACGTTATGTCGAGCAACGCATTGTCTCGCAGGGGTTTTGTCGCTTCCGCCGGTGCGGCTGCCGTGGCGCTTGGCGCAGCTGGCACCGCTACCGCCCTTGCCGATGAGGTCGCCTATGACGACTCGTACGACGTCATCGTGATTGGATACGGCGCCGCAGGCGGGACGTCCGCGTTCTATGCGGCGAAGGCGGGGGCCAAGGTGCTGCTGGTCGACCGCGCGCCTGAGGGGAGCGAGGGCGGCAACTCGCGTGTCTGCGGCCAAATCGCCATGTACACCAAGGACGTGGACGGTCTTGAGGAGTACCTGACCAACATCGGCTACAAGATGGACCAGGACCCCGAGGTCGTGCGCGTCTACGCCGAGGGCCTGGCAACGACGCCCGACATCTTCCGCGAGCTGGGCGCCGCCGAGCCGTGCATCTGGAGCGAGTACGCCGCCGAGCACCCCGTCACCGGCCCGACCGCAGGCCTGGACATCGCCGCCATCTACGAGTGGGTCTGCCCCGAGTATCCCGAGATTGAAGGCGCCGAGTTTGTCGACGCGGTCACCGTCCACGACGAGTGCTTCGACGGCCAGATGTATGCGACCGTCCAGGGGGCCGTCCAGGGCCAGGAGAACATCACCGTGTGGCTCGAGTCGCCGGCGGTGCATCTCATCCAGGACCCGCAGACCAAGGCAATCAAGGGTGCCGTCATCGAGCACGAGGGCAAGGAGCTCAATGTCGAGGCTACCTCCGGCGTGGTCCTGGCGTGCGGCGGCTTTGAGTGCAATAACCAGATGCGTCAGGACTACCTCGGCGTCGCCCGCATGGCGCCCATTGGTGGCCGCTACAACTTCGGCGACGGCATCCGGATGGGCATCGAGGTCGGCGCGGACCTGTGGCATATGAAGAACTACGAGGGCCTGGGCATGCTCGGCTCCAATGCCTACGAGGCGCCCGAGGGATCCAACTGCCAGCTGTTCATGTCGTCCGGGTTCGAGCCGGCGACCCACGGGGCCCTCATTGCCGTCGCCGAGGACGGCTCGCGTTACTTCCGCGAGGACTACACCGACCGTCACGGCCATGTGTACAGCCACGGCACCTGGCAGATTCCGAATCAGTGCTGGCGCCCCTGGATGATTATCGACGAGGAGCAGAAGGCCCTTATCGAGGAGCTGGACAAGTTCCCCTACAACATCGACGACATCATCGTCTCGGCTGATAGTGTCGAGGAGCTCGCCGAGATTATCGACGTCGACCCCACCATCCTCGCTCGCACCATAGAGCGGTTCAACGGCTATGCGGAGACTGGCATCGACATCGAGTTTGACCGTCCCGCCGAGACCATGCGCCCGTTCGAGGGGAAGTTCTACGCAGTGCCCCTGCAGCCCGCGATTCTGAACACCCAGGGCGGCCCGCGCCGCAACGCCAAGGCCCAGGTCGTCGACACCATGGGAGACCCCATCCCCAACCTGTTCAGCGCAGGGGAGTGCGGCGGCGTCAACGCCTACTACTATCAGGGGACCGGCAATGTCGGTGAGTGCCTGGTCTTCGGCAAAATCGCAGGCACCAACGCTGCTCTCGGCGTTGAGTAAGAACTTGGCCACCACGGCTTTCCCAAACGGCGCTGAGTAAGAGCTTGGCTACCACGGCGTTCCCAGAGGCGGGACGCTGACGGGCCATCCACAGCGCCGACAGAAGCCTCCGTTAAGAAGCGGCTGCACCCGAACGCTTGAAGGGTGCGGCCGCTTTTTGTATAAATGTGCAGACTGTAAGGATTCTTCAGATGAAGGGGAATGCGTGCCGGCCAAAGGGGAGTCGTCCGAAGTGCCCGCCGAGAAGACCTATTCGCCAAACGTGCTTTCCAACACACTTGGGGTTTCGCGCGGAACGCTGAGGTACTACGAACAGATTAAGCTCGTCCGACCGGAGCGCGACTCCGACTCGAACTACCGCGTCTACTCGAATTCCGACGTGTTCCGCGTGGTCGAGTGCCAGATGCTCAAGAACGCAGGGTTCCAGGTTCAGCAGGCCAAGGACTTCCTGGCGGGGTCCCACCACCACGACGCGTCGTCCATCGTGCAGATGGTGGTCGAGGGAGCGGCGTTTCGTCGCGAATGGTCGCAGGCGATGTACGAGCGCAGCACGTCGTTTGCCCGTGTGATTGCGGGCGAGAATGACCGGCCGCGTCTTGTCTACGCTGACGAGTGGCTAATCTACTACGACGGGGCCGAAAGGGGCTATGACAACTTCAAGTCAAGCCAGACACAAGACGCCCTGCTCGAGGGAATGCCGATTTCCTCATTTGCCGCCGTCCTGCATGGCGATGTGACCGACCCCTCGGGCATCCAAACGCGATGGGGCAGGGCGGTCCCGACGCGCTACCTCCACCTGCTCCCCGACTTGGAAAAGACAGACGAGGCGCCAGGCACCTTGGGCTCGTGCCCCTGCGTGGCCATCGGTTACTCGGCCGACGAGCGGCGCATACCCAGCTTTCGTGAGGATGGTGCCGAGGTGTGTGGGCTCCTGGACCGTTTTATAAAGGAGACGGGCCTCAGGCAAAGCGGCCCCCTGTTCTCTCCCGATGTTCTGCCGGCACGGGGGAGGGTGTACTCGAACATCTACGTCCC
>CAZEAF010000124.1:0-4423 GCA_964510125.1 uncultured Coriobacteriaceae bacterium | reverse complement strand
GTCCGAGGCCGGCGCGCCACCACGATTTCGGCAACCCGGCATCGTCCGGCCATCCGGCACGGGTTGGCCACCCGCCCGGCACAATCATCCGGGCTGCGCGAAAAACTACCTCACGCCTATCCTGTCGAGCAACTCCTGGCGGTTGTGGACGTCGAGTTTCTTGTAAATCTGTTTCACGTGGTAGCGGACGGTGTCCTCGGTCACAAAGAGCTCCTCGGCGATGTAGCGCTTGCTGCGGCCCCGACAAATCTGCCTCATAACCTCGTTCTCCCGCTCGGTGATGCCGTATTTTGCCGCTGCGGCGTCACAAAGCTCGTCTAGGGAGGCGGGGCCGGCACTGGCGCGGCGCATAAACGGCAGGCTCATGGACCTTGCGAAGCTGTCGACGATGAGGACGACCACGCAGGCGATGGCAAAGTAGACGAGGCCGCTCGGCAGCGAGTCGACGTCGGGCAGCGACAGGATATGGTCGTAGATGGAGAGCCCAGCGACCAAGGCGACCTCGTAGAGCCCCCGCCCAAAGCCGTAGATTGACTGCGGCACCAAGCTCGACCTGCGCTCCGCCTCAAACAGGCGCACGTATATCAGTATGGCCACCATGCTTCGAACTGCGACCACGATGGCGGAGAGCGTCATCCCCGCGCGGCTCCCGATGAAGACTGCGCCAAGGAGCGCTATGACGCCGGCGACGATGATGGCGCGGAAGGTCGCATCGCTCCTGCGGGTACGCTCCCGGCTGTCAATCCACCATAGCAGGGCTATCGGGATGGCCATGCGCAGCAGGTAGCCGATGATCTGGGAATGGGGCGCGACCGTCAGCTCGTTCAGCTCGTTGCGCAGCAGCCCGAAGATGAGGCCGAGCACGACTATCTCGGCAAAGATGCCGGACATCTCTGCGATGACGTCCTGCTTGCGGGCCGGCTTTTGGGCTGTGGCGCCGGCGCCGCTGGCCGCCCCCTCGTCTTGCGGGGCCTTCGCCGCGGGTTGTGCCGCCGGCTCGGGTGCCCCCGTCCGCCCCGTCTGCATCATGGCACCCGCCACCGCGAAGGCCGCGATCGCCAGGAGCGTCAGGACGTCGGGGAGCGGCACGAGGGCAAGCCGCATCAGGGCCGACAGCGAGAAGGCCGCGAGCGTCCGGTTAATTGCGTCGTGCGTGGGAATCCTCGAATACTCTGCGAACCACTCGGAAAAGACAACGGCGCCCGCAGCCCCCGAGACGAGCCCGAGGGCTATGCAGCCGAGCTCGCCGATGTCCGAAGAGAGGAGAGACCCCGCGGGGGCCCCGAGCATCACGATGGCGAGCAGGGCGCGCAGCCATGGTGCGAGCGCCGCATGGGGCCGGGCAGGCATCCTGATGCAGAGGACGGCGTATGCGAGCAGGGCGACGGCGAAGCCGAGGTGGAAACTCACATAAAAGCCCTCGTTGCTCAAAAAGGCGGCGTTAATCCACGCGAGCGCCGCTGCGAGGCCGACGACCTGCCTTGCGCACCTCTCGCCAAAAAGCCTCCTGACAACCGATGCCGGTGCTCTCTTCGCGGCCAACGCTGCGCCTCCCCAGGGGTCCGGAGTGTATCCAATGCTTGAAACACGAGCTCAGAGTGGGCGTCGGTTGCGGGTAGTCCTGCGGGTAGGGCCCTGACTACCCGCGTTCACGCCGATTCTACCCGCTACGGGCGCGCGATGCCAACGATTCGCCGCGTACCGTGTGGCTTGTCAGGCGGGCGCACCAAAGGTACCGGCGCAGGCTGCGCAGGGTGCGGCCCTCGGGGTTTAACAGGGAATAGGAGCGAGTCATGGAGATCAGCCGCAGGGGTTTCATCGGGACCGCGGGCGCCGTCGGGATGGTCGCGGCGGCGGGCGCGGCCCAGGCCGCCGGGGCCACGGAGGCCGCGGGGGACACGAGCTGGATGCCCGAGAAGTGGGACGATGAGGCCGACCTCGTCGTCGTGGGCTACGGTGGCGCAGGCGCCCTCGCCGCTATCGCCGGCGTGCACGAGGGTGCCTCGGTCATCGTAATCGAGAAGTCCAAAGAGCGCGACGGCGGCAACACCGCGGCTTCGGGCGGGCATGTCCACACCTGCGTCGCTGCCGATGTCGACGAGTGGTACAAGACCTACGAGCACGGGGCCTTCGGTGCCGGTGCGAGCGAAGAGGTCATAAAGGCCTACATGAACCACGCCAACGAGACGCCGCAGTGGCTCGAGACCTACGGCATCCCCATGAACTGGCTTGACGAGACCAACGACGGGCACAAGCGGCCCCTTGCCTACCAGGGCGGCTACGTGACGGGCATGGACGGCGTCACGGGCATGTACCTCTTCCAGGCCATCGATGAGGCCGCCCAGAAGTACGGCGTGGATGTGCGCACCTCGACCGCGGGCAAGAGGCTCATCCAGAACCCGACGACCAAGGAGATTGTGGGAGTGGAGGCCGAGACCGCCGACGGCCAGACCCTGTACTTCAAGGCCAAGAAGGCCGTCATCCTCGCTTGCGGCGGCTATGAGAACAACCCCGTCATCCAGTCCAACTTCAACCAGCCTGGCGTGCGCGTCTTCCCCTGGGGCACCCCGAACAACACCGGCGACGGGCTTGCCATGGCCGAGGCCGTGGGCGCCCACCTCTGGCATATGCACGCCCTCGAGCACGCCTCCCTGTGCTACATGCAGCCTTCCATCGAGGCCGACTGCTCCATCTCGACCGACGCCACCGACGGCATCACGCCCTACAACTACGTCATCGTCGACTACAACGGCGACCGCTTCACGAAGGAGGACAAGACCGGCGCCCATGACATGGACCACATGTCGGCCTACGACTTCTCGAGCAAGGCCTGCGACTACGAGCACCTGCCCATGTTCCTGATCTTCGACCAGACCATGTTCGACGAGAAGAACCCCCTGTGGCAGGGCACCGGCCGTGCGGGCATTATCAACACCTACGCCGGCGTCTGGAACTACAAGCACCCCGAGGAGCTGCGCCTCGAGTGGACGTCCAACGACCAGGCCATCGAGAAGGGCTGGATCTTCAAGGGCGAGACGATTGAGGAGCTCGCCGCGAACATCCGTGGCCAGCGTCCCTGTGGCAGCGAGGAGGAGGTCATCGAGGGCATCGACGCCGAGGAGCTCCAGGACACGATTGACGAGTTCAACGAGTACTGCGCCGACGGTGATGACCCCGACTTCGGCCGCGACCCCACGCATATGGCCCCGCTGGACAACCCGCCCTACTATGCCATCGAGCTCGGTTTCTCGAGCATCAACACCGACGGCGGCCCCGAGCGCGACGGCGAGTGCCGCACCCTCAATCCCTTCGGCGAGGTCATCCCGCGCCTCTACAACGTGGGTGAGCTCGGCAGCTACAACTCCTTCGTCTACTGCGTGGGCAACATCCTCGAGGCCCTGACCACCGGCCGCGTGGCCGCGCAGGACGCGGTGAAGCTGACCGCCTGGGACGAGTAAGTCTTTTTGCCGGGTGCCGGGCGCAGGTTCCTTGCGGGGGCCTGCGCCCTTGTGAGAAAGGGGTGACTATGAAGCTGGGACACATCGCGCAGTTGTCGCGTAGGGACTTTGTGCTCGCGGGGGCGGGCCTGCTCGCATCGGCCTTTGCCGCTCCGGCCTTTGCCGGCATGGGGAGCCTGGCAGACGCGAAGGAGGCGTCCAAGGCAGCCTCGGGCGGGAAGGACGATGCTGGTGCGTCCAAGAGCGCCCAGCGTGACAGCACTGCCGCCGACACGGTCGTGCCGCAGCCGACAGGCACAGTCGAGATTCTCGGAAGCGAATACGACAACCTCGCCGACGCCCTCGAGGTGGCAAACCAGAACGGGGGAGGCACCATCACCCTTCACGGGGATGTGTACGCCGCCAACGAGTCCGGCGACATCCCCACGCTCGGGTTCCGGACGAGCATCACCATCACGAGCGACGACGGTGGTCCCTACAGCGTTTTCCGCAGGCCGGGGACGAACGACCCGCTGGTAATCTTTACCGACGGCACCGTGAAGGTCTCGAACATAACCTTTGACGGCACCGGCGACACCGCGGGCGCGCCCTTGATTGTCGTGTCGGACCAAGCGGTGGTGACCTTGGGCGACGGCGTCACGCTCGCCAACAACACGACGGACGGCTCTGCCTACGGCAAGAAGTACGCCGCCTCGGCGGTCGCGCTCATGGGCAAGGACGCGCAGCTGACGCTTGGTGAGGGCTGCACCATCCGTGACAATGCCGGCGTCGGCGAGGCCGTGCAGGCGGCGATCTTCGCCAACGACGGCAAGGTCAGGAACGAGGGGGCCACGTTCGAGGGCAACACGGTCGAGGCGACCGACACCCCCAACGCCGCCGGCGACGCCAAGTTCAGGGGCGAGGACATCCCCCAGGAGTAACGGCAGGCAAGAAGCTGCCTTTGATTGAATCAGCAAGGCCCGCAC
>CAZEAF010000123.1:2440-4483 GCA_964510125.1 uncultured Coriobacteriaceae bacterium | reverse complement strand
GCCGGTCAGCATCTGCTGGTAGAGGTCGTCGTCCACGTCCACGCCCAGGATGTCGCGGTAGATGTCTGTGACCTCCTGCTGCAGGTCGACGTCGGCGTAGTAGTCGGGGTAGACGGTCTGGCCGAGCCACAGCATGGCAAAGTAGGTCTCGACGTCGCCGCGCTGCCCCCACCTCGTGGCGCCGATGGGGATTGTGTACACGTTGCCGCTCTCGACGGCGGCCAGGCCCGACCACTTGCTGTCCGTCAGGAAGGTCTGGGTCGTGTCCGGGTCATTGCAGATAATCACGTCGGGATCCCACACGTACACCTGCTCGAGCGTGGCGGTGTAGTCGTTCTGGCCGGACTCCAGGGTCTCCTCGGCCGAGACGTCGACGGCCCCGACCCTGCCGATCCAGTCGGCGCCCAACGAGCCCGCGCCGTCGGTGGTCAGCTCGGTGTCGATCGCGTGGTAGACCGTGACCCTCTCCTCATCGGAGATCTGCCCCGCGATCTGCTCGGCCTGGGCCACCGTGTCCTGGTAGTAGGCGACGAGCGCGTCGATGTTGTCGAGCGCGTCGCCCGAAAGCACGCTGCTCAGGACCTGCATGGCCTGGATCTGGTCGTCGATAGTGTCATATTCCACGACCAGATAGGGGACGCCCAGCTTGTCGAGCTTCTCGGACTCCTCGGTGTCGGCCATCGTGGACTTGAGCAGGACGACGTCGGGCTCGAGCGACGCCAGCGTCTCGATGTTGATGGTCCCGGAGGACATGGGCACCGGGAGGTCCTGCAGGCCGGGGTCAATCTGCTGCAGGATCACATCGGAGGCGACTCCCCCGGGGACCGCGCAGACCCTGTCGCTGGCGCCGACCATCACGAGCAGCTCGCCCGAGAAGGAGTCGAGCGCGGCGATGCGCTGGCAGTCCGCCGGTATCTCCACGGTACGGCCGACGCAGTCTGTGACCTGCTTGGTCTGGGCCGAGTCCGCGGCGTCCGAGTCCGCGGCCCAGGCGGTGTTCTGCCATCCGTACAGCGGGGCCGCAAGGCCGGCGCAGACGGTGAGCGAGACCGCGAGTGCCAGCAGGCCCCGTGCGGCCCTGCCCGTCCGCCCGCTTGCGAGCGAGCTTGTTCTTTCCATCTGGATTCCTCCGTTCAACGTACCTTCCCTGGGTAGAGCCGTTCCTGACCTATCTTCCGTATTCTGTCTTCTTCCTCCTTCCTCCCGTCCGACCTATCCGCCGGCGCCGCCTCTTGCCGTGGCAACCAGCGCAATCTGGCTCAGGTGCCTGCCGTCGTCCAGATCAGCCTGCAGCACCCTGGCCTGAATGCCATATACATCGCGCAGCGACTCGGGTGTGAGCACCTGCGACGGTCTTCCCCGCGTGCAAATCCTGCCATCCGCCATCAGCGCCGCCGTGACATCCAGCCCGTACGACTCGAAGAAGAAGGACTGGTTGGGCGAGTGGGTGGCCACCAGCACCCCGATGCCCGAGTCGGCGACCAGCCGCGTCACCGTCTCCATGAACATGAGCTCGTTCTTGAAGTCCAGATGGGCGGTGGGCTCGTCCATGATGATGAAGGGGGCCTCCTGCGCGAGCGCCCGGGCCAGCAGCACCATCTGCATCTCGCCGCCCGACAGGTGGGTGTAGGGCCTGTCGGCGAGGCGCCCCACCCCGCACTGCTCCAGCGCCTGCGTGACGATGTCCTCGTCCTCGCGGCTGGGGCT
Source organism: uncultured Coriobacteriaceae bacterium (assembly GCA_964510125.1). Taxonomy (GTDB): domain Bacteria; phylum Actinomycetota; class Coriobacteriia; order Coriobacteriales; family UMGS124; genus CAIFEU01. The sequence continues at coordinate 2,776 of CAZEAF010000123.1, read as the reverse complement.
GGCGAACTGCGCCTGGTAGGCCGTGCGGCCCATGAGCACGACGTCCCTCACCAGGTAGGGGAAGGCGCGCTCGTGCACCTGGGGGACGTAGGAGACCAGCCTCGCCAGCTCGTGCGGCCTCAGCCTCTGCTGGGGGACCCCGCCTATGGCGATGCTGCCGGCCGAGACGCGGTTGACTCCCAGGATGCAGTCGATGAGGGTTGATTTGCCGCAGCCGTTCACGCCCATGAGGCAGCAGATATGCCCCCTGTCGAGCGCAAGGTCGATGCCGCTGAGCACCGACCGCCGCCCGTCCTCGGGCCCGTCCGCCTCCCCGTAGGAAAAGCTGACGCCCTC
>CAZEAF010000123.1:0-2340 GCA_964510125.1 uncultured Coriobacteriaceae bacterium | reverse complement strand
TCGCGGCCTGCGGCGTCGTCGGCCCGGCGGCCTGTCCTTTTCCACATGGCCATCACCAGTTCCTGCCCTTGGTGCGCTTGAGCAGGTACACGAAGAAAGGCGCGCCGACGATGGCCGTGAGGACCCCCAGGGGGACCTCGCTGGCGGTTATCATGCGGCTGAGTACGTCAATCACAATCATGAATGACGCGCCCACGGCGGCGGACACCGGCAGGAGCCTGCGGTTGTCGGACCCCACAATCATGCGGCCGATGTGCGGGATGATGAGGCCGACCCAGCCGACTATGCCGGATATGCACACGGCCGAGGCGGTGCAGAGCGTGGCCCCGGCGATGACCAGGACCTTGTCGCGCTGGGTGTCCACCCCCATGGAACGGGCCTCCTTGTCCCCCATCGACAAGACGTTGATGCGCCACGACATGAGGAGGAGCAGGACGGCCCCCGCCAGCATCGGTATGAGCGCCACCAGCTCCTCAAAGCCCACCGAGCCGAGGCTGCCCATGAGCCAGTAGACGAGGTTGGGGAGCTGCGTCACGGGGTCGGCCAGGTATTTCATGAGCGAGACCAGGGCCGAGAACACCGAGGACACGATGGTGCCGCCCAGGATGAGCATGATGGTGGGTGTGCTCTTGTAGACGCGGGCGATTGCATAGCTGGCCACCACCGCGACAATCCCGAAGACGAAGGCGAGGGGGTATATGGCCGCCGACGACGAGAATAAGACGATGGCGAGCCCTGCCCCAAAGCCCGCGCCGGACGAGACGCCCAGGAGGTCCGAGCTGACCAGCGGGTTGCGGAACACCCCCTGGAAGGCCGCGCCGCTCATGGCGAGGGCGGCCCCCACGGCAGCCGCCGCGACCGCGCGCGGGAACCTCACGACGACGACTATGGTGTATATCTGGCGCGAGACCGTGTAGCTGCCAAAGCCCAGGGCGTTCGCGAACGACATGAGCACGTCCTGCGGCCCGATGGCATAGCGGCCGATGAACAGGGTGGCGAACATCAGAGCGAACGGCAGAACGTACACCCCTATCCTGACAGGCAGCCTGCCCGGACGCGGGGCGCCCCGGCCATCCTGCCCGGGGCGCTCGGGACGCTCGAGGTGCTCGGGGCGCAACGCACCCCCGTCCCCTGTTACGCCCCCGTCCCCTGTTACGCCGGGGCGCTCGGAGTGTAACGCATCCCCTGTTAGACGCATCGCGCTTCCGTCTCCTGATACATCCGGACACCGACATCCAGGGGCTTTGCGTTGAAGGGAGCCGTTGTGGCGAGGCCATCCACGCCGGTGGCGGCAAAGGCGGCGGCGTTGGCCTCGTTGATGCCGCCGGACGCTATCAGGGTCAGCCGCGGGTCGATGGCGCGCAGCTGGGGCACCAGGGTGCGGAGTTGGTCCACGGGGACCTTGTCAAACTGGATGCCATCCACGAGGGGCCGGCCGTCGGCGCCACGCGCTAGGACCAAGGCCTGCTCCGCGTCGGCTTCCACAAACAGCTTCTTCTCCACGCAGCGGCTGCGCACCTGGGGAAGGGCGGCCAGCAGTCCCTCGAAGCCACCCAAAAAGGCCTGGTGCTGGGCAAAGACCAGGACCGTCTCGGAGGTGCCCAGGCGGTGCGGCCAGGCCCCGCCCGCCATGACGGCCAATGTGAGCAGGTCTTTTGCCCCGGGCTGGCTCTTGCGCGTGGTCAGGATCTCGCAGCGGGGGTTCTCCGCCCGGACGGCGTCCACCATGGCGCGCGTCTTCGTCGCCACAGCGGACAGGTGGTCCAGCATGTTCTGCCCCACCTTCCAGGCCATATGCAGGCCGGCGGCCTCCCCCTCGAGGGTGACCAGGACGTCGCCCGCGCCCGCCCGCCGGCCGTCCTCCAGCGCCTGCGCGACCGAGAGCCCCAGGCGCTGGGCGATGCGGCAGACGACGGAGCTGCCGGCCACGACACAGTCTTCGCGCGTGAAGTACTCCATGCGGCCGCGCCCGCCGCCGATGCCCAGGATTTCCGTGGTCAGGTCGATATAGGGCACGTCCTCCGCAATCAGCTGGTCGATGCGCGCGTCCGAAATCCGAATCATCCTCGCTCCTTCGTTGCTCGTGAGAAAAGGGCCGGGCCCTCACGCCTGCATGCCCAAGAAACGCCCCACGTCCGGGTCGTGCTCGAGCTGGAACATCTTGTCCGCATCCACCACGGTCTTGAGCTGGCCGCCCAAGATGATGGCTACGCGGTCGGCCAGCTCCTGCGCCTCGTTGAAGTCGTGCGTGACAAAGAGGATGGTGCAGTCGTTGCCGGCGTGTATCTCGCGCAGCATGGCATACATGTGCTTCTTGGTGGTGGGGTCCAGCGCCGAGAA
>CAZEAF010000122.1:0-4486 GCA_964510125.1 uncultured Coriobacteriaceae bacterium | reverse complement strand
CACGAGCATGCCGCCGGGCCCGTACACCTCAAGGCCCCGCAGCATGCTTGTACCGCGGCAATCTTGTTCGCTGCATGCTTGGCCGTAGCATGCTCGTGCCGAACCACGCTCTATGTTTGGCGAGCATCCGAACCCGGGCCCGCGCTAAACCCCCGCGCGGGCAAAGGAGTCGCGCAGAAGGGCCGCGACTTCCTCCTGGCTCTTGCCCAGCGACAGGCACAGCTCGGCGTAGAGGCGGGCGCTGGCTTCCTCATAGACGCGGGTGTAGCAGGCCTTGGGCTTGCGGCCGTGCGCGGTGGCAGCGTCGATGCGGCTGTGCATAGTCTTGACCACCCGCATGGCCTCGCGGCAGTCGCCCTCGCGCAAGCGTCCGATGAAGTGCTCGCGCAGGGTCCAGGACTGAGGCTTGTCAAAAGTGTCGTCGTCCAGCATGGGGGCCGTCTCGATGAGCTCGCGAGCCTCCTCCGGGTCGATGATGGGCCTGAGCTCGTCTTCCTTCTCGACCGGGTAATGGATGATTACTTTGCCGGCAAGCGCTGCCAGGTCGTACTCGAGTCGCGTCACGTGCCTGCCCTCGGGGTTGTCGGCCGTGGCTCCCACGATTGTAGGCCGCTCCTGGACGCCCGTGACCCGACACACGCCCTGCCCTGGATGTACCAAAAAGTCCCCCTGCGAATACCTCATCCCGTTGTCACCCGCACTCTCCCTGCGCCCTAAATTGAGCAGATATGCTGCAACTATACAACCTTGAAACACTTCTCGACAAGAACGCCACTCGGCTATGGAAAGGTGTATCAGACGACTTATCGAAGCGCTCGCGGGTGGGCTGGGACCGCATGCGGACGCAGGCGCCAAGGGAACGGGGGCTCTTGCATGGACGAGAAAGGGTGGGACGCGGCCTTGACGGCCGAGGACTCCCCTTGTCATGGGAAGGATGTCCCCCTCGGGCCTGCGGTGTCCGCGGCAGGCACGGGAGGCGTTCTCGTTGCAGGTACCCTGGCCTGCGACAACGTGGTGCAGGTGGACGCCCTGCCCGTCCCCGACGGCTTTGCCCGGGTGCTCGGCCGGACCCGGTCGGGCGGGGGCAGCGCCGCCAACGTGGCCGTCCAGCTGGCCCGCCTCGGCGCCCCCGTGGCCTTTGCCGCCGCGGTGGGCGACGACGCCTGTGGCAGAGACTTCAGGACGGGCATGGAAGCCGAGGGCGTCGACGTGGGCGGGTCCCTGCTCGCCGAGCGGCCCGGCATGGCGACCACACAGACGACTGTGCTGGTGGACCAGGGTGGCGCCCGGTCCATCCTGCTGGACATGGGTGACGCCTTCCAGACCTTCCAGCCGGATGAGGACGCCCTGGCCAGGCTGGCCGGCTATCGTCTGCTCTACACTGACCTGGTTCCCCGCCCGGGCTGCTTGGACCTGGTGCGTCGCGCCAGCGAGCTCGGCATCCCCTGTTGGATGGGACTGGAGGTGGGGCTCGCCACCATGGAGGGTTTGGGCTGGACGCGGGAAGCCTTGTTGGAGGCCCTGGCCTTGGCCGACGTGGTCCTCCCCTGTTCCCTCATGGCGCGCGACCTGGGCGGGACCCAGGCCTTTCTAGCTGCTGGCGCTCGGGCGGTCGTGGAGACTCGGGGCGACCAGGGAGCCATTCTGACCTGCGCCGACGGCAATCGCCTCCGGACCCTCGCCGCACCCCTGCCCACCGGCATGTCCCTGGTGGACACGACGGGCGCCGGCGACTCCTTCACCGGCGCCCTAATCTGGGCCTATGGGCTGGGCGGGATGGGCTGGGAGGAGTCCCTGGCCTTCGCCGCCCACTGCGCCGCATATTGCTGCTGCGGCATGGGCGCCCGCCGGGGCCCCTCGCTCACCCAAGCCCGCCAGCTGGGCTTTTTGAGCCGCTAGGCCTTATCCCTCGGCATCGGCCCCCTGCAAAAGCCTTGCTGGCGCCACGACGTCGGTGTCGTAAGCTCGCGTGGAGAGCAGGCCCAGGGCCACCGTCGAGGCGTTGTGGAGCAGCGACGAGGTCTGGGGCGTGATGACGCCGCTGATGCCCAGGGCCAGCAAGGCCGAGTTGTAGGCCATGATGAACTTGAGCGACCCGTCCAGCCTGCCCATCAGGCCTTGGCTCATCGCCCGCAGGCGCACGATGGCGTCCAGCTCGCCCGTCGTGAGTGTAATGTCGGCCACCTCCTTGGCGATGGCCGTGCCGTTGGCCATGGCGACGCCCACATCGGCAGTGGCCAAGGCCGGGGAGTCGTTGACACCGTCGCCAACCATGACCACCCGGCGGCCCTGAGCCTTGAACTCGTCCACGATACGGTGCTTGTCCTCGGGCAGGAGGTTGGAGCGGAACTCGGTGATGCCCGCCTCCACGGCCGCCCGCTCAGCCGCCGCCTCGTTGTCGCCGGTGAGCATGACGATGTGGTCGAAGCCCAGCGCCCGCAGCTTGGCTACAGCTAGGGCGGCGCCGGGCTTGATGGGGTCCTCGATGCCCAGGACGCCCTTGAGCTCGCCGTTCACCGCCAGGTAGAGCGAGCTCATGCCCGCGTTCTCCTCGTCCACGCGGGCCTGCTGCTCAGGCGTGATGGTCACATGCTCGTCCTCCACGACGAAGTGGCGAGAGCCGATGACCACCCGCTCCCCGTCCAGCGAGGAGGCGATACCGTGGGCCACGATGTACTCCACAGCCGCGTGGCGCTCGCGGTGCTTGAGGTTGCGCGCGGCGGCGGCGTTGACCACGGCGCGGGCCACCGGGTGCGGGAAGTGCTCCTCCAGGCAGGCCGACAGGCGAAGGACCTGGGTGCGGTCCCAACCGTCGAAGGCGATGACCGTGGCCACCTGCGGGGTTGCCGCCGTGAGAGTGCCGGTCTTGTCGAAAACGATGGTATCGGCCAAGGCCATGGCCTCAAAATGCTTGGATCCCTTGACCGTGAAGCCCGCCTTGGCCGCCTGACTCATAGCCGACAGGACCGAGACCGAGCCCGTGAGCTTGAGGGCGCAGGAGTAGTCGACCATGAGGGAGGCCGCAATCTTGGTGAGGTTGCGGGTGGAGACCGCCACGACCAGGGCAAGCAGGAAGTTCCAGGGGACAATGGCGTCGGCAAAACGCTCGCGGCGGGCCTGGACCTGGGCCTTGAGCCCCTCGGCCTGCTCCACCAAAGAGACGATGGACCGCAGCTTGGTAGCGTCGGCCGTCTTGGACACGCGGACGAATATCTCGCCCCGCTCAACCGCCGTGCCCGCGAAGACGTCGTCGCCCACCGTGCGCTCCACAGCCAGCGGCTCGCCTGTGAGGGAGGCTTGGTTGACCATGGCGCTCCCCCGCTCCACGACCCCGTCGATGCTGATGGGCATGCCGTCGCGCACAACAATCAGGTCGCCAGCGGCCAGGTCGGTCGAGGGGACATCGCGCTCCTGGCCGTCCTCGATGAGATGGGCCTTCTCGGGCGCGTTGAGCAGGGAGTAGATGAGCTCGTTCTCCGAGCGGGCGCGGGTGTAGTCCTCCAGGATGCTGCCCAGGTCGAGCAGGAACATGGTGCTAGCGGCGGTTGCCGGGTCGCGCTGGATGAAGGAGATGCCGATGGCCGCGGCGTCAAGCACCGGCACGTCCAGCTTGCCCGAGAGTAGGGACTTGAGGGCGGCCGCCAGGAAAGCCCGGTAGTGCCAAACGATGTAGAACGTCCGGGCCCACATGGGCAGAAACCACTTGCGGGCAAAGTGGGAGCCCACCAGGGTGGCTATGTCCAGGAGCAGCGAGTGGGACCGGGGGGCCAGGTCATAGGAGTAGTCGGAACGCGCTAGCTCCAGCTGGGTCCGGTCGAGCGCCGCCAGGTGGTCCAGGATGGCCCGGCGGGCCTGGCTGTCCGGCTCATAACAGACAGCCAGCTGACCTACACGGGGATAGACCTGCACTTTTGTGATGGCGGGGCAGTTGCTCACCGCCTTGATGAGGGGGTCGACGTCGCGGTCGGCCACGCGCCCGTTCAGGTGGACACGGATGCGGCCGGGCGTCTCGTGTTCTATGCGATACTGCATGGGCCTCAGGCTTTCAAGACGAGATGAACGTGAAAACGCCCCGGGGCCGCGCTCATGTCGGCAGCCCCGGGGCGCACGGTGGCGGGTCCCCTATGCCTGGGCGGGAGCCTCGGTCGCCGCCTTGGCGTTGACGTAGGTGGCCTCGCTCACCATGTCGTCGACCTGGACCTTGGCCTGCTCTACCATGTCCTGGTAGCTGGCCTTGGCGCGCATGCCTGCGGCGATGCCCTGCACGTAGAGCTTCTTGGCAGGCGCGCTCTTGAGGGCCTTCCAACCCACGGTGCCCAAGGCCACGCCGCCCACCAGGAACCCGAAGTCGCGCTTGCTCGGCTTCTTCACAGCTTGTCTCCATTCTCCCATGCGCCTGCGCGCAATCCCGTAAACGGGGCAAGTGTACACCATCTCTTACTTATATGTAGCGTATATCTTACTATTTTCGCGTGGGCTGGGGCAC
>CAZEAF010000121.1:3199-4508 GCA_964510125.1 uncultured Coriobacteriaceae bacterium | reverse complement strand
AGGAGGTACTTGACGGTGGTGAGGGCCTCGGTGCCCATGGGCCCGCGGGCGTGGAGCTTCTGGGTGGAGATGCCGATCTCGCCGCCCAGGCCAAAGACCCCGCCGTCGGTGAAGCGGGTGGAGGCGTTCACGTACACGGCGGCCGCGTCCACCCCGGCCAGGAAGTACTCCCCGGCAGCATAATCGCCGGTCACGATGGCCTCCGAGTGGCCGGTGCCGTAGCGGTTGATGTGGTTTACGGCCTCCTCGGGCCCGCTCACGCAGCGCACGCTCATCTTGAGGTCGAGATACTCGCGGCCCCAGTCGTCCTCGGTTGCCTCGCCCATGGGCACGCCGCAGGAGGCCGCCACCTCGCGCGCATGAGCGTCTCCCACCAGCTCCACCCCGCGGTCGGCGAGGGCCGTCAGCACGCCGGGCAGCAGGAGGTCGGCCGCCTCGTCGTCCACCAGCAGGGACTCGGCGGCGTTGCAGGTGCCGGGCCGGGATGTCTTGGCGTTGGCCACGATGCGCTGGGCCATGAGGGGGTCGGCGGATTTATGCAGGTAGATATGGCAGTTGCCCGTGCCGGTCTCGATGACCGGGACCGTGGCCCCCTCCACGCAGGCCCGGATGAGCGAGGCGCCGCCGCGGGGGATGAGCACGTCGACCAGGCCGTTGGCGTGCATGAGCTCGCGCGTCTCGGCGTGTCCGGCCTCGCCCACGGCGTCGATGAGCTGGACGCTGTCCCCAGGAAGCCCGGCCTCGGCCACACCGGCCCTGCAAGCTGCGGCGATGGCGGCGCAGGAGTCGTGGGCGGCCGAACCGCCGCGCAGCACGACGGCGTTGCCCGCGCGCATGGCCAGGGCAAAGGCGTCGGCGGTGACGTTGGGCCGGGCCTCGTACACCATGGCCACGACGCCCAGCGGCACGGTGACCTTCTCCATCCGCAGGCCGCTGTCGAGGGTCCGTCCGGCCAGCACGCGTCCGAGGGGGTCGGCCTGGTCGGCGATCTGGCGCATGGAGCCCACGATGTCCTGGAGCCGGGCGTCTGTGAGGCTGAGGCGGTCGAGCAGGGGCTTGCTCATGCCGGCCTTCTCGGCGCGGGCCATGTCGGCGGCGTTGGCCTCGAGGATGGGGCCCTGAGCTGCGAGGATGTGGTCGGCCGCAGCACGGATGGCCGCCACGCGCTGGCTGTTTGTCGACTGGCGCAGCGTTTTGGACGCCTCGCGGGCCAGGCGCGCCTTCTCGATTGCCTCGGACATAGTTGACCTCCTGACTGCGCGGTGCCTCTGATCTGTCGTGGGTACAGTGTATCAGTGTAACAGGGGAG
>CAZEAF010000121.1:0-3099 GCA_964510125.1 uncultured Coriobacteriaceae bacterium | reverse complement strand
CGCCCCCTCCGGCCCGGGGAGCCAGCGGTCGACCTGGGCCCGCACGACCTCGGGCTGGCTGCAGTAGGCGACAAAATCGCCCAAGGCAGGGCAGGCGTTGTCGGGACGCCAGGCAAGCACCAGCTCGCAGGAAAACGAGAGTCCCGTCACGGGGACCCACACGATGTCTGGGTTGCCCTCGACGGCAAGGAACCTCGGCATCGGGGCGATGCCCATGCCCGCGGCGGCCATCGAGATCTGGCTGTTGATGCCGCCGACCAGGTGGATGTTCTCGCGCGGGATGCCGTTGGAGACGAGCTGGCGGTACATGGAGTCCATGCTGGACGAGCGATGGCCGTTCATGACGACGCGCCGGCCGGCGAGCTCGGAGACGTCGATGCTCGCCCGCCTGGACAAGGGGTCGCCCGTACTGACGCCGACGCAAAAGAAACGCTCGTTTACCAGCGGGGTTGTGCGCAGCTGGGGGCGGAGCTCGGCCTCGTGCCGCTCGACGATGGCGACATCGAGCTCGCCCGAGGCCACCGCGTTGGCAAGGTCGGCCCATTCCTCGACGGATATGGTCTCGTCCACGTCGCCATATGCGGCGGAAAAACCCGAGAACAGCAGGCTGAAGGCGGTGATGGAGCCATGGTAGCCGATGTGGATGAGCCGCCGCTTGCCCGACCTGCCCGCCGCGGCGGCGCGGTTGAGCACGTTCTCGTACATGCTGACTATGCCGGCGAAGCCCTCGAGCAGCTCCTTCCCGGCGTCGGTGAGGGCGAGGCGGCCGGCCTTCCTGTCGAACACGGCCAGGCCGACCTCGCGCTCGAGGGACTTCATCTGTACCGACATGGCCGGCTGGGTGATGCCCATCTCCTCCGCGGCGCGCGTGAGGTTGAGGTGGCGGCCCACGCTGATGAAGCACTGCATCCTGAACAGGTCCATTTGGCCTCCCAGTCTCGCGTAACGACGGCCCTGCTTGTGGGCGCCCGGCGCACAGGGTGGCCTCCCGACCTCGCATGACGTCCGCCCTGCCCGCCGGCGCCCGGCCCGTCGGGTTCCCGCTGCCCGGCGTCCTGCCCATCGGCGCTCTGCCCGCCGGCGCCCGGCCCACCATACCATAAACCATAATTATGGCTGCATTAGAATCATTCAGTTTACTTATTGAAATGGCCTTTATAGAATTACCATAGCAACGCAACGAAAGTGATGTTGCAAATGCCGAGTTGAACAATCAGTTCAACGAAAGATGCTATTTCAACAAAAGGAGCATCATCATGGAACTCACCCGTCGCAATTTCGTCGTCACGTCCGGTCTCGTCGCCGCGGGCGCCTGCGCCGCGACTGCCATGGCAGGGGAGGCCGGCTCCGACCAGTCTGCCCAGGCCGGGGAGGACCAGAAGCAGGCAACCGTCGCCACCTCCCAGGCCGACGCACGCGACTTCGCCTGGCCCGGCGACAAACCCGAGATCGAGGATGCCGACATCTCCGAGACCATCGACACCGAGATCCTCATCTGCGGTGCCGGCCACTCGGGCATGATTGCCGCTGTCTCCGCAGCTACCGAGGGCGCCAAGGTCGTCGTGCTCGAGAAGAACGGCGTCCAGGGCACCACCCGCTCCTACATCGGCGCCATCGGCTCGCGTGCCCAGAAGGAGCTGGGCGTCGAGGTCGACAAGCAGGGTGTCGTCAACGACCTCGTCCGCTACGCCTCCGGCCGCTGCAACGCGAACCTCATCAACCTGTGGGCCAACGAGTCTGGCGCCGCGCTCAACTGGCTCGAGGACCAGGTCAAAGGCTATGGGATCGAGATGCGCGCCGAGCCCGCCGGCTGCGACGAGACCGAAGGCGTGTTCGCCCGCTGGGCCACCCACCATCGCCCGATCCTCTCCGACACCTTCGACCGCAAGCCCGACTTCAGCGACACCGGCGCGATGAGCACCGTCACCTACTGGGTCAAGAAGCTCGACCAGACCGAGCTCAACAACGCGCTCGTCGAGATTGCCCAGGACAACGGCGCCGACTTCCACTTCTCCACCCCGCTCGTGCAGCTGGTGGGGGACGAGAACGGTGTGACCGGGGCCATCGCCCAGAAGGAGGACGGCAGCTACCTCAAGGTGAACGCGTCCAAGGGCGTCATCCTGTGCTGCGGCGGCTATGCGGCCGACCCCGTGGCCTACTCCCACCTCGACTACGCCGACTATGCCGGCACCTCGTGGGCCTTCGTCCAGTCCGGCTGCACGGGCGACGGCATCCGCGCGGGCCTGTGGGCGGGTGCGGCTCAAGACCCCGTGCCCGCGGCCATGCTGTTCGACCGCGGCGGTGTGGTTCCGGGCGCCAAGACGGGCATCGACCCCGAGACCGGCGACTATACAGGCTATCCCGTGTGGTATGCCAGCCAGCCCTGGCTCAAGCTCGACCTCGACGGCAAGCGCTTCTGCAACGAGTCCGCGCCCTACGACATCTCCCTGCACGCCCTCGGCCAGCGCAAGGACCATATCGAGGTGATCCTGTTCGACGCGAACGCCTGGAGCGAGGTCGAGGCCTTCAACACGATTTCCTGCTCGCGCCTCGTCGAGTCGCCGACCGAACCGCCTACGGGCGAGGGCGTGGGCGAGGACGTCTTCGACGGCTGGGTCCAGGAAGGCATCGAGATGGGCCTGGTGTTCAAGGAGGACACCATCGAGAAGCTGGCCGAGGACCTGCAGATTCCCGTCGACGCCACGGTGGCCTCTGTGGAGCGCTACAACGCCGCGGCGAAGGCCGGGGTCGACGACGAGTTCGGCAAGCCGGCCAAGGACCTGTTCGCCCTTGACAACCCGCCCTACTACGGCGTGCGCGTCGCCTCCTGGGTGCTCTGCACGCTCGACGGCCTGCAGATCGACGAGGACTGCCGCGTGCTGAACGAGCAGACCGGCGAGCCCATCCCCGGCCTGTATGCCTGCGGCAACAACTCGGGCTCCTTCTTCAGCGGCAACTATCCCGAGCTCGTGCCCGGCGTCGCCTGCGGCCGAGGGATGACCGAGGCCCGGCATGCCACCCTGCTCATCCTCGACAAGCTCGACGAGGTCGACAAGTACCAGCTCGACTAGGGCAAGGCCGCACGAACAAGCCCCCCGC
>CAZEAF010000120.1:0-4552 GCA_964510125.1 uncultured Coriobacteriaceae bacterium | reverse complement strand
CCGCCAGGGGGCGGCCCAGGCCGTGGCCCTGAGCGAGCAGGACCACGGCGACAAGGGCCGCGAGCGCAAGCACGAGGCTTGCGATGAGCGTCTGGGCAATCGGGGTGCCAATCTGAGCGAACATCCCGAACATCCGCAGGACGCTATGGAACCGAAACGCCATGGCGACCAAGCTCGCCAGCCCGAACACCAACGCGATAACCGCGAGAGGCATCTGGGCCCTCCTGCCCCGTCCGCGCAGCTCAGTGACAGCGGCGGCACCCAGCGCCCCCGCTGCGAGGCACACGGACAGACACGAAAGGATTGACGGAATCTGGATCGCGAGGCTGCCCATTATGCGTAGACGCCCTTCCACTCGGTCTTGCGCAGCACGTACATGAGCGAGGGGTTGTTGCCCTCGTCAGGCAGGTGGTAAATCTGCGCGTCGTCAAAGGGCTCCACGTTGCCGGACTCCATGTACTCGGCCAGGGTGCGGTCGTACGGGCCCTTGAAGTCCTCGATGTCCCCGTCGAGGTCGCCGAAGAAGCGGGCCAGGCCGGCGCACTGCTCGACGCACTGGGGACGGTTGCCGTCCTTAATCTGCTGCTCGCACATGGTGCACTTCTCGACCACATTCTTGTCCAGGTTCAGGTAGCGCACGCCGTAGGGGCAGGCGGGGATGCAGGTCTGGCAGCCGATGCACTTCTCCACGTCAATCTGGACGGTGCCGTCCTCGGCCACCGCCGAAGCGCCGGTGGGGCAGACCGACACGCAGGGCGGGTTGATGCAATGCTGGCACTGCATGGGCAGGAAGTACATCTCCACGTCCGGGAAAGCGCCTGTGCCGCCGGTCCGTGGCGTCGGACCGACGCGTAGCACCTTCTCCCAGTAGTGGCCGATGGGCACGTCATTCATAGCCTTGCAGGAAACAGTGCAGGCATAGCAGCCGACGCATTTGTTCAGGTCAGTCAGAATCGCGTAATGCATCCTTATGCCCTCCCCTCGTAATCAGGCATCCACTCGAGCAGGCGCGGGTCGTCGGAGGAGTGGATAATCTCGGTGCCGTCGTTGCCGCAGGGAACCGGGTTGCCGAAGGGGCTGTTGTCGGCGGTTGCCTTGTAGACCTTGACGGCGTAGGCGCGCAGGTTGGACGAGCCGATGAAGGGGTCCTGAGCGTCCTTGTCGATGAGGCAGTTGACGCCGGAGAGCTCGAAGCCCTTGTCAGCCTGGTTGAGCTCCGGGTACCACCACTGGTGCTCCAGGTTCACCACGCCAGGCGCGATGCCCCAGTAGAGGTCGGCGACCTCGCGGATCTTGCCCCACTCGGTCTCAATCCAGCACCAGTCGCCCGCCTCGATGCCCAGGCGCTCGGCATCCTCGGGGTTGATCTCCATGCGGGGGACGGGCCACAGCTCGCGGCACCAGGGCAGCTGACGGTGCTCGGAGTGGAAGTAGGTGGGCTGACGGCGGCCGGTCGTGGCCAGGAAGTCGTTGTCCTCGGTGAAGCGGTCGGGGTCGGCGACAGGGCCGTGCGGCGCCTCGCGGAAGGTCGGGAGCGCCTCCTCGGGTCCCACGTAGTCCTCCAGGCACAGGGACCAGATTTCCTGTAGGCGGGTCGAGGTGTTCCAGCCCTGGGACTTGGGCATCTCCTTAGCCGCAGGCCAGGGGGAGTCGGCCTTGGTGGCCCAACCGGTCTGGTAGCGGCGGTAAACGCCCCAGGCCTCGGGCTTCTCAACCTTGGAGTCGAACCATCCGTTCTTCTGGAACTCCTCCTTGTAGTCCTGCCAGTTGTCGAAGCGGAAGCCGGACAGGGCGATACCGTTGCACACGTTGTCCGCGTCGTCGATGGGCCAGGGGTCGTCGCCGGCCGCATAGGGCTCGTTCATCGCCTTGAAGACGCGGATGTGGATCTTGAGGTCGCTCTCCGCCTCGCCCGGAGGCTCGATTGCACGGCAGGTGGCGCCGAAGTCACCGGAGCAACCCTGGGCCTTGCGGATGCAGTCGACCTCGAGCCAGTGGGCCGCGGGCAGCACGATGTCGGCCACGCCGACCGTCGGGGTCTGCCACAGGTCGATGGACACCCAGAAGTCGAGCTTCTTGAGCTGCTCGTAGTTGTAGGTGGAGTTGCCCTGGTTCATGTGGTCGCCGGTCTCGCCGATTCCGCAGGTCACGGGGTACGGCTCACCAGTGTCGATGGCCTTGTAGATGCTGGTGCAGTCAGCCCAGCCGGGGCTGCAGGTCTTTCCGATGCAGTAGAAGTTCTCGGAGCCGAGGATGACGCTGTTGTCCGTGGCAATCTCGCTGCTCGCGCTCGGTATGCACATACCCAGGTCCATGAAGGGCCAGCCGGGGGTCGAGCCGCGCATGCCGCCGGGGATGTCCATGTTACCCGTGATGCCGCAGAGCAAATCGAGGGCGCGGCAGGTCTGCATGGCGTTGCAGGAGTGCTCGTTGGCCAGCATGTACTGGATGCCGCCGTTGCCGTAGCCGGTCGAGGGGTCGACGCGCGTGGCGTAGGTCACAGCCGCCTTCTCGATGTCCTCGGCAGGCACCTCACAAATCTCGGCCGCCTTCTCCGGGGTGTAGTCGGCCACATGGTCGATGAGGTGCTCCCAGACGGTGCGGCAATGTACCTTCTTGCCGTCCTTAAGCGTGACCTCAATGCCGCCTTCATCAGTGTGCAGAGCCGGGTAGAGGCCGTCGGGGAAGGGGACGAGGTCGAGCACGAAGCCCTGGGTCTGGCCGGTGAAGTCCAGGCCGGGCTGGTTGGCCTCCTTGCCCTCCGTGGCCGGCTCCCAGCTCTCGCCCTCCCAGTGGGGCGGGACGCGGTTGCCGTCCTCGTCCGTGTCGTCCTCGGCGTCAAAGTAGGAGAGCTCGCCCGTGAGCTCGTTGAGCACCATAAAGCGGGAGTTGCGGCCGTCTTCCTTGAGGTCGGACTCCTTGAGCATGCGGGTATGCGTCGTGCCGTGGCCCGTCGTAGACTCGTTGAGGGAGGGCTCGAAGTCCTCGTCCTCCACGATCAGCATGGGCGCGTTCATCCACTTGCGGACATAGAGGTCGTCGTAGAGCTCGTGGCTGATGACGACGTTGATCCAGCTCAGAGCCATGGCGGCGTCGGTGCCGGGGCGCAGGGGCAGCCAGATGTCGGCTTCCTTGCCCAGGTTGGTCATGCGCGGGTCCACGAGGATGTGCGTGTCGGCACGCGTGGCGACGTCAACGGTGGTGCGGCAGGAGTCGTCGTAGTTGGACAGCTCGGAGGCACCACCCCACTGGACATAGACGCGCGGACGGCCGACCGTCTCCATCCAGGAGTAGGCATTGGAGGCGTCGAGGCTCGTCGCGTAGAAGCGCGGGCCCTTGCAGATCTCGTTGGCCTGGATGGCGTTGGGCGAGTGGAAGCACTGTTTATAGGCAGAGTAGGGGCCCATGGCCCAGATGCGCGAGGTGCCGCCCATGCCAAAGAAGGTCTCGTAGCCGTACTTGTCCTGGAGCTCCTTGAACTTGACGCCGATGGTCTCCATGGCCTCGTCCCAGCTGATGCGCTCCCAGCCGGGGTCGTCGTCCCCCTTGGGGTTGGTGCGCTTCATGGGGTACTTGAGACGGTCGGGGTGATAGGCCGCCTGAAGCGACGCCTGGCCCTTGGCGCAGTGGCTGCCCATGGATCCGAAGCAGCTGGTGTCGCCTTCGGTGCGGATGACCTTGCCGTCCTTGACGACGACCCAGACGCCGCACTCCATCTTGCCGCAACCGCGGCAGCAGCTCCTGATGCGCTTGATCTCGCCGGCGCTCTCGGAGGCAGCGCTCTGCGCCTCGTTGGCAAGCGCGGACCCGACCACGCTGCTGGAGAGTGCGGTTGCCGCCCCGGCGACGGCCGCGGTCTTTACGAACGACCGCCGTGTCATGCAGAGCTTTCCCATACCTTCCTCCCTTTCCTTCCTCTTTCTTAGCCAATGGCGCGCGCCCCACGTCGGGCACCTGCAAAGAAGCTCCCGCAGGCCCGCGCATAACGCCGCCATCCACCACTTTGAAGTGTCGCGTAAAACCACCGTGAGATAATCAAGTCGGATGCACGTTTGTCCTGGTCAGGGGTCTCAGGGGGAAAATCGTGTCGGTGACACGATGCGCGTTTTTCCGGCATTGCGAACATGGGGTCGGGGAGATGAGACGGACATGACGCGTCATGTCCGTGGGGAGAGGACATAGAGGAGCCGGGCATGAGAGCGGTTTTGCCAAACCACGCTGAGGCGGGCCCCGGCATCGCCGAGGATTTCGCAGGGCCGCGCCAGAGCTGGCTACCGACGTCTCTGGAGACGCTTGTAGGTGTGGGATTCGGCCTCTACCTTTCCTGGGTTAACGCGAACTTCTTCGGCATCCGCATCGTCGGGCCGGACGCATACGACTTCCTTGGTATAAACCTGTCCCAGGTGACCTACGTCGTCTCGTCGTTCGCCCTCATCGTCACGCTCGCCGTCTGCGCCGGCCGCTCCAGCCAGGCCAACCGGTTGATCTCCCGGCCAAAGTCCGTCATCGCCTCCCACGGCTGCATGGCGGGGTTCACGCTGCCCCTGCTCAT
>CAZEAF010000119.1:2864-4562 GCA_964510125.1 uncultured Coriobacteriaceae bacterium | reverse complement strand
CGCCGCGGCCGGAGCGCCCGGCGCTCCCGCCGCCCGGCCGACCGGCGGGCGGGAGGCCCTAGCCTTGGCGCTCCTTCTCGAGCAGGTCGAGCAGGTCCTGGCGGTTGTGGACCTGGGCCTTTTGGTAGATGTGGCGGATATGGGTGCTCACCGTGCCCTGGGAGATGTGCAGCTCGTCCTGGATGCGGGCGATGGTGCGGCCGCGCAGGACCAGGGGGAGGACCTGGGCCTCCCGCGCGGTGAGGTCGAAGCGCTCGGACAGGCGGTCGGCGACCTGCTCGATGGTCAGGGACCCCTCGGCAGAGGCGGCCGTCCGGTCGGGCGCCGCATCCGAGCCCGAGCTCCCCGCGACGTCGCTGGCCTGCGCGCCGACCCCGCCGTCCTCGGCCTTCGTGCTCACCCGCGCGAACACGCCCTGGGTCAGCGAGACTTCGAGCGCCTCGTCGGAGGTCTCCTCGTCGACCATCTCGCCCACGCTGGTCTCGATGAGGTCGCTCTCGGTGAAGAGGAAGAGGGATGCGACCAGGATGGTCAGGGTCATGATCGTGACGATGGCGTCGAGGTCGAGCACGGCCGTCCCCAGGCCCAGCACCAGACCGTGGCCCAGGCAGTTGCCCACGAACTCGCCCATGTAGAGGGCGAAGAAGGCAAAGCCGAAGGTGCGCGTGGCCGGCTGGTCGAAGTAGTTGCTCACGTCGATGCAGACCGCGGCCAGCATGATGCCGAAGGCCCCCTGGTAGGCGCCGAAGAGGACGATGTTGCCCAGGGCCGGCGCCTGGCGCGAGAAGAGGGTGAGCAGGCAGCCCACCGCTATGGCGAGCACGACCAGGCGCCGTGCGTTGCGCATGTACTCCTGGTGGCCGAGCTTGGCCACAATCACGAAGATAGCGCAGGCCACGACCAGGCTGACTGCGAGGAAGATTTCGTAGCGGTCGGGCACCCGCACATAGCGAAAACCCGCCAGCACGTCGGAAAAGCCGCAGGTGAGGCCTATCAGCGCGCAGGCGGCCAAGCCCCGCAGGAATATACGGCGGGTGCGGCGGTGGAGCCGGTGCTCGTGGGCGGGGACGGGCCGCTCGGGGCGGGAGAAGGCGCTCGACCGCAGCAGCACCCCGCTCACCAGGGCGACGACCACGACAAGGCCGAAGGACAGGGCGTTCGGCAACAGGCTCAAGGCGATGTCGACGAGGGCGGCTCCGGTCCAGGCCACGCCCATCTCGATTATGGTGGGTCGGGGCCCCACGTCGGCGTAGACGCGGCACCAGCCGAGGAAGAGCAGGCCCGAGGACAGGCCGGTCAGGACGGCGCTCAGCAGGGTGGCGACCAGGCCGGACCCCGTACCCGCGTTGGCGAAGTAGAGCAGGACGGTCGAGAGGGCCATGACGATGCTGGCACTGAGCGTGAAGCGCTTGGAGAGGACCCACTTGTCGGCCTTGCGCACCAAAAGGGGGACGAGGGCCAGCGTGGCCGAGAGCACGCCGAGGGATACGAGCGTGTTGAGGTAGAGGGTGGCGCGGAAGTCGGTGGCCGCGTCGAAGAGGAAGGTGTTGTAAAAGGTGGCGAGCATCCACGAGCAGTAGAGCGCGTAGCCGCCGACCCGCTGCGCCACGGCGCGGTCGACGCCTTTGGCAAACCGCATCCGCACCTCCCCCTCCCAGGCAGGCTATGGAGACCGTCACAGTCGGCAATTTTACAAAC
>CAZEAF010000119.1:0-2764 GCA_964510125.1 uncultured Coriobacteriaceae bacterium | reverse complement strand
AGCGATGTGCGGAAAGCCCCCTCCTGCCACTATCCGACCCGTGCGGCGCCCACATGGGACCGGCGGGCGCCGGAGAAGGCAAGCGAAACTGAATGAAAGGGAGGGAGTATGGGACAGCTCAATCTCACGCGTCGGAGCTTCGTCAAGACGGCGGCGATTACCGCCGCGGCGGCTGCTTTTGCGGCTAACGCTCCGAGGGCACTTGCGTATGATGCGAGCACCGTCGGCGAGACGGCGTCTACCATCATGGGCGAGGACGAGCTGGCGGTTAAGACCTGCTGCCGTGGCTGCGGCAAGATGGAGTGCGGCGTCAAGGTCATCGTCAAGAACGGCCGTGCCATCCGCGTCGAGGGCGACGAGGGAGCCTACCAGTCCATGGGCAACTGCTGCACCAAGTCGCAGTCGTCCATCCAGGCGGCCTATCACCCCGATCGCCTGCACTATCCCATGAAGCGCACCAACCCCAAGGGCGACAACGACCCGGGTTGGGTGCGTATCAGCTGGGACGAGGCCATCGAGACGGTCTGCTCCAAGATGCAGGAGATTATCGACCAGTACGGCGGCGAGGCCATCGCCCTGGAGGTCGGCACCTCGCGTGTCTGGTGCATGCACTGCGAGTCCGTCCTCAAGACCCTGTTCGGCACCCCGAACAACCTCGAGGCCTGGCAGATTTGCAAGGGCCCGCGCCACTTTGCCACCGAGATGGTCTCCACGTTCGCCATGTCCTGGATGGAGACCGTGACCCGTCCGCGCGTCTACGTCCAGTGGGGCGGCGCCTCGGAGCTGTCCAACTACGACGACTCCTGCCGTACCACCGTCGACGTCGCCAGCCGCGCCGACGTGCACATCTCCGTCGACCCCCGCATGGCCAACCTGGGCAAGGAGGCCGACTACTGGCAGCACCTGCGCACCGGCACCGACGGCGCCCTGGGCCTGGCCTGGACCAACGTCATCATCGAGAACGGCCTGGTCGACGAGCTCTACACCAAGAAGTGGACCAATGCGCCCTTCCTGGTCTGCGACGACATCGAGCCCACCGGCTTCCCGGTCCAGCGCAACGACGGCACCTACTACGACATGAAGACCTGCCTGCTCAAGGAGTCCGACGTCGTCGAGGGCGGCTCCCCCTACAAGTTCCTCGTCCACGACGACAACTGGGAGGAGCTCAAGAAGCAGGGCATCGAGCACCAGTACGGGGAGTTCACCTGGTTCAACGCAGACCAGGAGGCCGTCATCGACAACACCGGCGGCTTCTGGGAGGGCGAGAACTACGACTCCGCCAAGGCCCGCGCCGGCAAGGAAGCCCAGCAGGCCAACCTGCTGAAGGACCAGATTCAGGGCATCGTCCCCGACCTGCTGCCCTTCGACCCGGCCATCGACCCGGCCCTGGACGGCGAGTTCACCATCACACTCAAGGACGGCAAGGAGCACAAGGTCCGTCCCGTCTTCGCCCTCTACCGCGAGCGCGCCGCCGAGTTCGCCCCGGACAAGGCCGCCGAAATCACCGGCATCCCCGCCGAGGAGATCGAGGCCGCGGCCAAGGCCTACGGCACCCGCCTCGACCCGTCCACCGGCTACGGCAACGGCGGCATCCAGTACATGCTGGCCATCGAGCACGCCTGCAACGCCATCCAGAACTGCCGCATCATGGACAGCCTGGTCGCTATCACCGGCAACATCGACACCCCTGGCGGCAACCGCTCCACGACCATCGTCCCCATCGACGGCGACCTGCAGGGCTTCTCGGCCTGGGTCCCTGGCGCCTCCCTGCCTCCCCGCGAGGTCAACGAGAAGCAGCTGGGCATCGCCAACTTCCCGCTGCTCGACTGGTGGGGTTATTGGGCCGACATGAACTCGACCTTCAACGCCATGCTCACCGGCGACCCCTACCCCGTGCGCGCCATGTGGAACGAGTCCGGCAACTTCATGTGCGCCTGCAACAGCACCTTTGCCTGGGAGGCCCTGAACAGCCTCGACTTCTTCGTCGACCTCAACCTGTGGCACACCCCGTCCACCGACGCCGCCGACATCATCCTGCCCGTCGCCCACTGGATCGAGCTCTCCAGCCCGCGTGCCTCCCAGGGTTCCGCCGGCGCAATGGGCGCCACGGTCAAGTGCGTCGAGCCCCCTGCCGAGGCCCGCTACGACCCCGAGATCGTCATGGACGTCTTCAAGCACATGGGCGTGCCGTGGACGCAGGAGGAGGGCAACGAGTGGCCCGACATCAACTGGCAGCTCGCCGACGCCATCAAGCTCCTGTCCGACGACGAGTACATGAAGCACTCCTACAAGGTCGAGAACGGCCAGATCGTCGAGGATAAGGTCGTGGGCAAGCCCTTCGACGAGCTCACGCCCAAGTACGCGACCTGGGCCGAGTACATCCAGGACTTCCAGACCCACGGTTGGTGGCAGGCCAAGGAGATTGAGCCCGAGATGTGGGGCACCTACCGCCGCTACCAGACCGGCGGCTTCCGCGGCCGCGACAAGGTGTGGGCGCGTCTGGACTCCACCTGCGGCGTCCCCGGCGTCGCCGACTGGAAGCCCGGCTTCTTCACCCCGACCATGAAGCAGGAGATCTGGTCCACGGTCATCGAGTCCTACATGCCCGACCACCCCGAGTACTTCCTGCCCAGCTGGGAGGAGCCGCCCCACGGCCCCAAGTCCGACCAGGCCGAGGAGTACCCGCTCACGGCCACGACCGGCCGCCGCATCCCGGTCTACTTCCACTCCGAGCACCGTCAGCTGCCCTGGTGCCGCGAGCAGT
>CAZEAF010000118.1:0-4579 GCA_964510125.1 uncultured Coriobacteriaceae bacterium | reverse complement strand
CCGCGGGATACGTGGCCGTGGGGCGTGTTGATGATGAAGGCCACCTTGTCGGCCTGAATCTCGTCCACGACGTTGGGGTGCCCCTCGCTCACGCGCTTGATGACCTCACAGTCGATGCCCGCGGCGCGCAGGGTCTTGGCGGTACCGGCAGTGGCCAGCAGGCCGTAGCCCATGGCGACCAGGGACATGGCGACCGGGGAGATGGAGCGCTTGTCGCGGTCGCACACGGAAACGAAAATCTTGCCATCGGTCTTGAGCTGGTAGTCGATGGCCAGCTGGGACTTGGCGTAGGCCTTGGGGAAGGTCTCGTCGATGCCCATGACCTCGCCCGTCGACTTCATCTCGGGGCCCAGCACGGTGTCGGCGCCGGGGAAGCGCGACCAGGGCATGACGGCCTCCTTGACCGCGAAGTAGCCGGTGGGACGGCCCTCGGGAGGCAGGAGCCCGCGGTCGAGCAGGGACTGGATGGTCTCCCCCGCCATGATGCGGGAGGCGAACTTGGCCAGGGCCACGCCGGTCGCCTTGGAGGAGAAGGGCACGGTGCGGGAGGCGCGGGGGTTCATCTCGATGACCAGGACCTGCTCGTCCTTGACGGCGTACTGGATGTTGAGCAGGCCCTTGACGCCCACCGCCAGGGCCAGGGCGCGTGTGGTCTCGCGGATGCGGTCGACAATGGCGTCGGATAGGGAGAAGGGCGGGTAGCAGCAGGCGGAGTCGCCCGAGTGGACGCCGCACTCCTCGATGTGCTCCAGGACCGATCCCACATAGCACTGCTGCCCGTCGGCCAGGGCGTCGACGTCCAGCTCGATGGCGTCTTCCAGGAAGGAGTCCAGGTAGACGGGGTGGTCGGGTGAGACGCGCGTGGCCTCCTCCATGTAGGTCGCCAGGTCGTCCTCGCCGTAGACGATGGCCATGCCGCGGCCTCCCAGCACGTAGGAGGGGCGGACCAGCAGCGGGTAGCCCACGTGCCTGGCCACCTGCCGGGCCTCGGCCAACGTGGAGGCGACGGCGCTGGGCGGGTAGGCTATTCTGAGCTGGTCGAGCAGGGCGGCGAAGCGGTCGCGGTCCTCGGCCAAATCGATAGCGCCGGGCTGGGTGCCCATGATGGGGACGCCGGCGTCCTTGAGGCGGCGGGCCAGGTTGATGGGGGTCTGGCCGCCGAGGGTGACGATGACGCCGCGGGGCTGCTCAGCCTCGATGACGTTCATGACGTCCTCAAAGGTCAGCGGCTCAAAGTAGAGGCGGTCGCTCGTGTCGTAGTCGGTGGAGACGGTCTCGGGGTTGCAGTTGACCATAACGGTCTCAAAGCCCTCGGCCGACAAGGCCATGGCCGCGTGCACGCAGCAGTAGTCGAACTCGATGCCCTGGCCGATGCGGTTGGGACCTGCGGAGAGGATGACCACGCGGGGCTTGTCGGCCTCGGTGCGCTCGTCCACACCGTTCTGCTCGTAGGTGAAGTAGTGGTAGTTGGTGTGGGAGGCGAACTCGCCGGCGCAGGTGTCCACCGTCTTGACAACCGGGTGGACGCCCAGGACCGCGCGTAGGGCCCGGATGGTGTCCTCGGTCTGGCCGGTCAGGTAGCCAATCTGGGCGTCGGAGAAGCCCATCTGTTTGGCGGCAGCCAGGCGCTCGGCCGTGAGCTGCGCCGTACCGCCCTCGCGGATGGCCTTCTCAGCTGCGACGATGTCGGCGATGCGGTTGAGGAACCAGGGGTCGATGCCTGTGGCCTCATGGAGCCTTTCAATCGACCAGCCGCGCCGCATGGCCTCCGCCACATAGAAGATGCGCCCGGGCGTGGGGCGGCTCACCAGGTCCTCGAAACCGGCCTCGTCGTACTTGGTCTTGCCGTCGGCGCCCAGGCCCATGTGGCCCTGCTCCAGGGAGCGGCAGGCCTTTTGCAGGGCCTCCTCGAAGGTGGAGCCGATGGCCATGACCTCGCCCACGGCCTTCATGCGGGTCGTCAAGGTCTCGCTTGCGCCCTTGAACTTCTCAAAGGCAAAGCGCGGAATTTTGACCACGCAGTAGTCGATGGAAGGCTCGAAGCAGGCGGGCGTGGCGCCGGTTATGTCGTTGGTAATCTCGTCAAGCGTGTAACCAACGGAGAGCAGGGCGGCCATCTTGGCTATGGGGAAGCCGGTCGCCTTGGAGGCCAGGGCGGAGGACCGGCTCACCCGGGGGTTCATCTCGATGATGATGACGCGCCCGTCATTTGGGTTGACGGCGAACTGGACATTGGAGCCACCGCAGGCGACGCCCACGCGCTCCAGGACGGCCAGCGAGTAGTCGCGCAGGCGCTGCAGCTCGAAGTCGTTGAGGGTCTGGCAGGGAGCCACGGTGATGGAGTCGCCCGTGTGGACGCCCATGGGGTCGAGGTTCTCGATGGAGCAGACGACAATCCCGTTGCCGGCGATGTCGCGCATGACCTCCATCTCAATCTCTTTCCAGCCCTCGACGGACTGCTCGACCAGGACCTCGCCGTTGGCCGAGAGCTCCAGGCCTTCGCGGCAGATATGCAGGAGCTCGTCGTGGTCGTGGGCCATGCCGCCGCCGGCGCCGCCCAGGGTGAAGGCGGGGCGGATGACCACGGGATAGCCCAGCTCGGAGGCGATGGCCTCGCACTCCTCGAGCGACCGGGCGACGCCGGACTTGGCCACCTCCAGGCCGATGTCCCTCATGGCCGCGGCGAACTTCTCGCGGTCCTCGCCCACCTCGATGGAGTCGATGTCGCAGCCGATGACCTCGACCTGGTACTTGTCCAGCACGCCAGCCTGGGCCAGGGCAACCGCGCAGTTGAGAGCCGTCTGGCCGCCCATGTTGGGTAGAAGGGCGTCGGGGCGCTCCTTCTCGATGACCTTGGACACCGCGTCCACCGTGATGGGCTCGATGTAGGTGCGGTCGGCCGTGTCCGGGTCGGTCATGATGGTGGCCGGGTTGGAGTTGACCAGCACGACCTCGTAGCCCTCGCGGCGCAGGGCCTTGCAGGCCTGGGTGCCGGAGTAGTCGAACTCGCAGGCCTGGCCGATGACGATGGGGCCGCTCCCGATGATCAGAATCTTGTGGATGTCGTCCCTCTTGGGCATTAGTGCGCCCTCCCCTCGCGAACGTCGATGGCCAGGTAGTCCGAGCGACCCTCGATGAGGCGGGCGAAGGCCTCAAAGGCGTACGTGGAGTCGTTGGGGCCGGGCTTGGCCTCGGGGTGGTACTGCATGGAGAAGGCGGGGATGTCGAGGAACTGCATGCCCTCGGGCGTGCCATCGTTGAGGTTGACGTGCGTGAGGCGGATGCGGCCGTAGCGCTCGTTGCGGACGACGGGCGCTATGTGACGCTGGCTCCAAAAGCGCAGGTCGCTGGCGTGCTCGCCTATGCCGCCCGACTCCTGGGGGACAAGCTCGCCCAGCGTCGGGAAGACGGGGCCGTAGTTGTGGTTCTGGGCCGTGATCTCCACCTTGCCGGTGAGCAGGTTCATGACCGGCTCGTTTCCGCCATGATGGCCGTAGGGCAGCTTCTCAATCCGGCCGCCCGCGGCGATGGTAAGAATCTGGTTGCCCAGGCAGATGCCAAAGACCGGCAGCTTGCCCAGGATGGCACGGGCTGCCTCGGCCGTGGCGCCCACGCTCTCGGGGTCGCCGGGGCCGTTGGAGAAGAAGACGCCGTCGGGATGCATCTCCAGGACCTTCTCGGCCGGAGTGTCCCAGGGTACGACGGTGATGGAGAGGCCTACCTCGGCCAGGCGCTTGACGATGCCTGCCTTCTCGCCGCAGTCATAGGCCACGACGTGGGCGCGGGGCTCGTCCTTGGCGGGGACCTCCTCGATTTCCTTGCAGGACACATCGGCCACGAAGTTGTGGTCGGAGATGGGCTCGCTGGCCCGCACGCGCGCGACCAGGCTGACCGGGTCCAGGTCCTCGGTGGAGATGGCCGCCCTCATGGCGCCCCCCTCGCGGATGCGCAGGGTGAGGGCGCGGGTGTCCACGCCCTGGATGGCCACGATTCCGCGCTGGCGCAGGAGGTCGGGGAAGCTCATGACGCTTTGCCAGTTGCTGGGCTCGAAGCACATGTCATGCACAACGACGCCGCGCAGGGCAAGCTCGGAGTCCTGCATGTCGATGTCGTTGATGCCGTAGTTGCCCACCTGGGGGTAAGTGAACGTGACGATCTGCCCGGCATAGCTGGGGTCGCTGACGATTTCCTGGTAGCCCACCATCGAGGTGTTGAAGACAATCTCGCCGAAGGTCTCGCCAGCGGCTCCGCAGCACCTTCCCTCAAAGGTGGCGCCGTCCTCGAGCGCCAGCAGCGCCTTGGGCAGCTTGTCCGCACCGGCAAGCAGGTTCATGGTCTCCTCCTGTCCGTCTCCCCATCGCAGCACCCTCGCCCGCGGCATCGGTGGCGTGCGCTGGCCCCTGTCCATGAAAAACGCCCACCCCGAGGAGCGGACGCCAGAGAGACGCGCGAGCCGAGCGCTGCAGATGAGTCCTTCTCGGTATCACGGTACCGACGTTAAAGGTCAGTCTGTATTCTACGGGACGGATGATTGCAGGCACGTAACTATTTCCCGCACCATAGCACGCGCAGACGATTT
>CAZEAF010000117.1:0-4618 GCA_964510125.1 uncultured Coriobacteriaceae bacterium | reverse complement strand
ATGGCAGACGAGGGGTTCTTCGACCGCTGCTACGGGATCGTCAGGCAGATACCCGCAGGCAGGGTGGCCACTTACGGGCAGGTCGCCGGCCTTTTGGGCTCGCCGCGCAGGGCCCGCTTCGTCGGCTTTGCCATGCATGCCAGCCCGGGCATGGCAGGGGGCGTCCCCTGCCACCGGGTGGTCTTCAAGGACGGGAGGCTGGCGCCCGGCTTTGCGTTCGGCGGCCCCGACGAGCAGCGCCGCATGCTCGAGGCCGAGGGGATAGCCTTCCTGCCCGACGGCCGCGTGGACATGGCCGCCTGCCAGTGGGAAGCCGGCGCATCCTAGCCCGACCGGGTCTTTCCGGCCATCGCACGCGACATGGTATCCTTGCCCCATGCAAGCAGGCAACCACGCCGTGGGGACGAGGTGGTACATGGTCAGTATCGCCCTTTGCGATGACGACGTCGACATGCTCGAGCAAGAGCGAAAAGGCATCGAGCTCATTGCCGTCGAGGCAGGAGTCCCGGCTACCATCCGCACGTTCAAAAATGCCCAGGAGTTCTTCTTCTCCCCGCCCGAGCGCCTGGATATGCTGGTCACCGACATAGAGATGCCCCAGGTTGGAGGCCTCGAGCTGGCGACAAAGGTGCGCAGGAACTAGGGCCCGGACGTCTCGATTATCCTGGTGACCAACTACGTCAAGTACGCCCTGGATGGCTACAAGGTGGGCGCCTACCGCTACCTGCTCAAACCGGTGACCGTAGCCCAGCTGCGCGACGAGCTTTCCGGCGAGCTGGCCCGTCTCGACCGCTCGCGCTCCCGGGTTGTGGCCCTGCAAGGCGACGACGGCCTCGTCTCGGTCCCCCTCTCCCAGGTCCGGTATTTCTCCTCCGACCGCCACCTGGTGCAGGCCCATACCGCAAGGGGGACCCTGCGCAGCACCAAGACCATCGCCGCCCTGGAGTCCGAGCTCGCGGACAGCGCCTTTTTCCGCTGCCACAAGTCCTTCCTCATAAACCTGCAGGCAGTGGCTACGATCGGCCGCGAGGAGGTCGAGCTTGCCGAAGGGGAAAAGGTCCCCGTGAGCCGTCACCGCCACGCCGAGCTCCTCGACGCCTTCGCAACCTATGTGGGCGACCTTCTGTGACGGCCTTCTCCCTCCAGGAGATCCTGGCCCATGAGCTCGGAAACTTCTCACAGGTTCGCTTTTGGGTCGGCATGCTCGTGGACCTGGCGGGCCTGTTCATCCTCTACCGGGCCTTCCCCCACCACAAGCCCGGCCCCGCAGGCTGGGCCGCCCTTGCCGGCTGCCTGGTCCTGGCCTGCCTTACGAGGGCCTATGAGCTGGTGATCCTCCCCCACGCCCTCTTCGGTTACTGCGCCCTGAGCGCGGTCTTTGAGGTCCGCTCCCGCCGCAACCGCCTCTACCTGGCCCTTGTCTACGCGGTGCTCTGCCGCATAGGGCGGTCCCTCCTCATGGGCCTGCTCTTCTTTGCCTCCCGCTCCAACCTGGCCGTCTTTGCCTTGGGCGCGGTGGTCAGGCTGGCCCTCTTTTTCCTCTTCTCCCGCTACATGGGCCGCGTCGCCTCCACGCGCAAGACCGCGCCCGACTGGCTTTTGCTGGCCGCCTGCGCAGCCCAGGTCGTCTTCGTCCACCTCATGGTCCCCAACCTGGCCGCCATCTCCGTCTCCAGCTTCGTCGAGAGCGTCATCTACCTGGGTGCCCTCTGCGCGCTGTGGGCCGCCCTCTGGCGCATCGACTCCGAGGACCGGGCCCGCGAGCTCGACGAGGTCAAGAGGGCCGTCGACCAGCGCTACACCCTCTTTGAGCAGCGCACGGAGGCCAGCCGCGAGATGGCCCGGCTCTACCACGACCTCAAGTTCCAGATGACGGGCCTGGCCGCCTTGGGCGACTCCGACAGGCTCCAGTCCTCTATAAGACAGCTCTCCCGGGGCATCGAAGACTACGAGAGCCTTTACCACACCGGCAACGAGGTGCTCGACGCGGTGCTGTCCGAAAAGGCCAGGCAGGCGCGGGACAAGGGCATCACCCTGAGCGTCGTCGCCGACCTGTCCAGGCTCTCCTTTGTGAGCCCGGTGGACATCTGCTCCACCATGGGCAACGCCCTGGCCAACGCCATCGAGGCAACCGAGAAGGTGGCCGATGCGGACAAGCGCGTCATCAAGGTCAGCAGCGCCGACGTGGGCGGCTATCTGGCCGTCAAGGTGAGCAACCATTATTCGGGCCAGGTCCGCGCGCACGGGGACGGTCTGGCCACGACCAAGGCTGAGCCGGGCCACGGCATAGGCATGGCCAGCATCCGCTACAGCCTCTCCCACTATGAGGGAAGGCTGCAATACAAGGCAGAGGGCGGGGTCTTCGAGCTCACCATGCTCTTCAAGCGGCCTGTCGTCTCCGATTAGGGCGGCCGTCGGGCAGGGCGGCCCACCGGGTAGGACGGCTGTTCGGGCAGTGTAGCCCACCGGGAAGGGGCCCCTGGCAGGGCGGCCGTTCGGGGCTTTCTTTGCCAGTGGGGCACCCCAACGACCAGTGGGGCAGATTGTCGCCGCGGGATTTCCTCTTTTGCGAGACTGCAACCAGTCCGGAAGGCGCATCGCAACAGGCGGCGCGCTTAGGGGCCGGACAAACACCTACCGCAAGGAGGAACCACCATGTCGGATCTGAATCTCACCCGCAGGAGCTTCGTCGCCACCGCCGCCGCCTCCGCCGCTCTCCTCGGCACCCTGGGTGCCACTGCCGGCGCCGCCGAGGCCTCCAAGACCGAGGAGGAGAAAGACGACAACGCCGAGTCCGAGGCCGAGACCGAGGCCCAGCCCCAGCAGCAGGTCGCCGAGACGGACGACGGGCTGCCCACCGTGGCCGACGTCGTGGTCGTCGGCGGTGGCGCCGCCGGCTTTGCCGCCCTCGACTCCGCCATGGACGAGGGCTACTCCGCCATCATCATCGAGGCCGCCGAGCACATCAACAAGGGCAGCGTGGCCGTCCAGTCCGGCGGCAACATCGCCTATATCGACGACGACTGGAACAACTCGCTCCCCCGCAACGAGGAGGAGGCGGCCGCCTATCTGGACATCGACGAGTCCGAGTTCGACGGCGCCTGGGCCGAGGACCTGGCGACCGTGAAGAGCCAGGTCGCCGAGTGGCAGGCCAATCCCAATGCCGGGCGCTTTGACTCCATCGAGGCCGCCCTGGTCGACCACTTCCGCGCCTGCGACGGCGTCGACCAGCAGGGCGTCCGCTGTCACCTCGACCACGACCTCATCCGCGCCTCCCTCGAGAACAGCAAGGCCCTGGCCGACTGGATGGAGGAGGACGGCCTGGCCCTGGGCGACTCCATGGTCGCGATGCGCACCTGGTACACCTGCATCTCCCACTGCCGCGGTCCCGTCAACAACGGCCTGGGCCTCATGAACGCCCTGCGCAGCAGGTGCCGTCGCCTCGGGGGCTCCATCCAGCCCAACACCCGCGGCGTGCAGCTGCTGCTCGAGGACGGCCGCGTGACCGGCGTCCGCGCCATCACCACCGACGGCCAGGTCATCGACTACCACGCCAACAAGGGCGTCGTGCTGGCCACCGGCTGGTACTGCTCCGACGGCGGCTTCATCTCCAAGTACCAGCAGGTCGCCCCTGCCTGCAACGAGACGTGCGGCCACAACCAGTACTCCCACACCCTCCGCGGCGACGGCATCACCATGGCCCAGCGTCTGGGCGCCGAGGTCCGCGACCTCCAGTTCGTCCAGGGCGGCCCGAGCGATTACTACAAGTCCCTGTCAGACGAGGCCGCCTCGAGCGTCAACGAACAGGCCCTCTTCTTCGTCAACAAGAACGGCCAGCGCTTCTGCGACGACACCAAGGCCAGCAACATCGACGAGTTCGTGGTGAACCAGCCCGACACAATCGGCATCGCCGCGGGCGACCTTGCCATGGCCGCCGCGCTCGAGACCGCCAACCCCGGCTGCCTTGACCAATACGAGAAGAACGGCTGGCTCTTCCAGGGCGACACCATCGAGGAGGTCGCCGAGAAGGCCGGCATGTCCCCCATCGTCTTGCGGCAGACGGTCAACGAGTACAACGCCGCCGCCGACGGCGCCGAGGACAAGTTCGGCCGCACCGAGTTCGCCGGCAAGATGGAGAACTCGCCCTTCATCCTGGCCATCACCTCGCAGGTGGCCTTCACCTTCACCTTCGGCGGCCTCGTGATCGACGAGGACTCCCATGTCCTGACCACCGCCGGCGAGCCCATCCCCGGCCTGTACGCCGCCGGCGCCACCGTCAACGGGTTCGAGGGCCGCGCCCACTGGACGGGCGACTGCCTGACGGTCTGCATCCACACCGGCTACCGCGCCGGCAAGCTGCTCTAGTCTCGCGGCAGCCCCGCACCCTTCCCCCGGCAGGACCTGGCCCCATTGCCACCAGGCCTGCCCGACCCTGCGGCCCCCCACCGCAGCGGCATACCAACAGGCCCGCGGCATCCCCTGCCGCGGGCCTGTTCCGTCTCGGACCTGTGGGTGCGGGACTTTCCGGCACGGAGTGGGACCCCCGCGGGCTCCTCACACCCTGCAATATCCCCGAGTCTTGGCTATGAGGACTTGCCGCTGTTCTGAATCTTGGAAA
>CAZEAF010000116.1:3415-4630 GCA_964510125.1 uncultured Coriobacteriaceae bacterium | reverse complement strand
GGCCAGGTTCACGCGGGCGTCGCAGAGCTCGCCCAGCAGGTCCTGCATGTCGCGGGCGCCCTGGCCAGCCTCAAGGCACGTGTCGTCCATGAGCTCGGCCAGCTCGCGGGCCACATAGCGCGTCTGCTTGGACCGCTTGCGGATGGCGTGGGTGGCCTCGGGGTCGGTAAAGTCGCAGGCGTTGAGGTCGGCCAGGTAGGAGGCCACGAGGCTCAGGTAGTGGGCGCGCAGCTCGTCGGCGCTCAGGCCGTGGGTCTCCACCTCCTTGCGCCACCGGACCCCGCGCATGAGGCGGACGGCCTGGTGGAGGTCTCGCTGGGTCTTGGAAGCGGCCAGGTTGTTAAAGAAGGCCTTGCGGACGAGTGCTCGCTCGCGCTCGCAGGCTTCCAGCAAGTCAGCGGCGTCGGTGTAGGCCTGCTGGGCCTCGTCGGTGTCCAGCCGGCCGCACATGACGTCGAGCTCGCGCACGTGCGAGGTAGGCGCCTGCAGGCGCTTGAGCAGGCCGCGAGTCTGCCCCCATTGGCCTTTGCGCTGGTAGGGACTGGCAAAATCCAGAAGGGACCGGGCTACGCGCAAAGAGATGCGATAGCGGTGGAGGGTCTCCGGGTCGTCGGGATGGTCGAGCAGGCACCAGCAGGCAACCGAGGCTTCCGAGGCGGCCTTGGCATAGGCGGCCTCGAGGGTCTCGAGCGTCTCCCAGCGGGAGCTGTGGGGACCCCGCAAGAACCAGGCCAGCTCGCAGGCGGGGACGCCTGCCTTGCTCGCCCCAGGCTCGCCGGCCCCGCCCGCCCCGGCCCCATCGGCCTCGGCCGGCCCATCCGCCGGACGCCGCTGCCCGCCGGGCTGCTCGACCAGGCAGACGCAAGCGCTCTTGCCCAAGTGGACACGGATCCCGCTCAGGAGCTTGGCAAAGTCCTCGAGGAAGGGGTTGTGGCCCACGAGCACCACGGTCGCGTCCGCGGGGATGCGCCCGAGTGACTCCAGCAAGACCCTCGCGTTGCCCTCAGCCAGGCAGAGCATGGGGGTCACGTCGTCGGATTCCACGCCCAGCGCCTTGGCCGCCAGGCAGGCCGTCTGCATGGTGCGCGTCGCCGGGCTCGCCCAGACCAGCGCGTCCTTAGTGTCGACGTCCTGCCCCAAAAGCAGGCCCATCCTTGCCATACCCGCCCGGCAGGCCCGCGCGCCAGCATCCGTGAGCTGCCGCTTTGCGTCGTT
>CAZEAF010000116.1:0-3315 GCA_964510125.1 uncultured Coriobacteriaceae bacterium | reverse complement strand
CAGGCAATCCCAGCTAGTAGCGGTTGTCCAGGATGCGGGTGGACTTCTTCTCGCTCCGGGGCAGGTCGCCGACGCCCTCGGCCTTGGGCACGATGGTGACGCCGATACGGTTCTTGAAGGTCTCCTGCATGGCCTCCTCGATCTCGTGGCGGCGCAGGGGGTCGTCGGTGGCGCACTCAAAGTAGACGGTCATGATGTCCTTGCCGTTCAGGTGGTCAATCATGACCTGGTACTCGCTGGACACGCCGTCGATGGAGGCCATGACCTCCTCGACCTGGGCCGGGAACATGTTGACGCCCTTGACCTTGAACATGTCGTCCGTGCGGCCCACCAGCGGGGTGATGCGGGTGTGCTTGCTTCCGCAGGGGCAGTCGTCGCCGGGCACGATGCTGGACAGGTCGTGGGTGCGGTAGCGGATGAGGGGCGCCCCCTCTTTCTGCAGGGTGGTGATGACCAGCTCGCCCACCTCGCCGTCGGGCAGGTTGCGGCCGGTCTTGGGGTCGATGACCTCCAGGTAGATATAGTCGTCCCAGCAGTGGATGCCCGTGTTGTACCTGCAGTTCACACCCACCCCCGGCCCGTAGATCTCCGTGAGCCCGTAGATGTCGTAGAGCTCCACGCCCAGCTGGTCGGCAATGCGCTCGCGCATCTTCTTGCCCCAGCGCTCGCTGCCGATGAGGCCTTTGCGCAGGGCCAGCTGGTCGCGGATGCCCTCCTTGGCGATGCGCTCGGCCAGCAGAAGGGCGTAGCTCGAGGTGGCGCACAGGACAGTGGACTGCAGGTCGACCATCATCTTGAGCTGCTTTTCGGTGTTGCCCGGACCCATGGGGATGGCCATGGCGCCAAAGCGCTCTGCCCCCAGCTGGAAGCCGATGCCCGCCGTCCACAGGCCGTAACCCGGGGTGATGTGGATGCGGTCCAGCTTGGTGCAGCCGATGACCTCGTAGCAGCGGGCGAACTGGATGGCCCAGTCGTCCACGTCCTTCTGGGTGTAGGGGATGATGACGGGCGTGCCGGTGGTGCCGGAGGAGGAGTGGATGCGGACGACCTCCTCGTCGGGCACGGCCTGGATGCCCAGCGGGTAGGCTTCGCGCAGGTCGGCCTTCTCGGAGAAGGGCAGGCGCTCGAAGGACTCCTGGTCGGTGATTTGGGAGATATCCACGTCGGCGAACTTCTTGGCGTAGAAGGGGCTGCGCTCCTTGATGGTGGCCAGCTCCTTGAGGATGGCCTCGAGCTGTCCGGGCTTCATCTTCATGGCATGCCTGCTTTCTCTTTGCGGCGGAGTCTTGGCAGTGGGACTAGTAAAAGCTTACACGAGGGAGAGGCCCAGCTCCAGGGCCTGCTCGTTCATGGGAACCAGCTTGGGCCTCATGAGCTGATGCAGGGCCGCGCGCAGGTCCTCAGCCCCAAAGGGCAGGGCCCCCATGCCACAGGCGCAGCCCAGGAGGAGAACGTTCAGGCACTTGGGCGAGAGACCCTCCCGCGCCAGGTCGCCGGGGTCCACGGGGGAGAAGCGGCCGGCAGGCAGGCGGTCTGCCAGCCAGGCGAGCTGGGCCCGGCCGTCATAGCCGCTGGCAGCCGCCGCGGAGGGCACGATGGGGCCGGTGGCGCAGACGAGCGACCCGGCGGGCGCCAGCTGGGGGAAGGCCCGGACAGCCTCGCCGGGCTCAAAAGCCAGGACCAGGTCGGCCCCATGACGGGGAATCAGGCTGGAGGGAAGGTCTGCGGCGGTCGGCGCCACGCGGACATGGCTGGCCACGGACCCGCCCCGCTGGGACATGCCGATGGTCTCGGCTGTGCGGACGAAGGAGCCGGCAGCCATGCAGGCCGCGGCGATCAGGCGGCTGGCCAGCACGACCCCCTGGCCGCCCACGCCCACCACCTGGCAGTTAAAGGAGCTAGCCACGGCCGGCCTCCCTTCTCATGGCGTCGCGCTCCTGAGCGGTCGTGCCCGCGCGCGGAGTCTTGATGGCGCCGAAGCGGCAATAGGCTAGGCAGAGGTCGCAGCCTGTGCACTGGGAGGCATCCACCTGGGCGTGGGGACGGGCGCCGTGGGAACCGGTGGGGCCGCCATCGCCGCTGGCAGGGCCGCCGCCACCGCCGCTGGTAGGGCCACCGTCGCCACCGGCGGGGCCGCCCATGGACAGGGCCGGGCATCCCGTCCTGCGCACACAGGCCCCGCAGCCCACGCAGGCGCCCCCGTCGACCTCCACCGCGGGCAGGGCCCGGAAGAGCTGGACGCAGGGCGAGCGGAAGACGACGACCGAGACTCCCGGGCAGTCCAGAGCCGCCTCGGCCGCCGCGAGGGCCGCCGGCCGGTCGAGGGGGTCGACGACCTCGACGAGGTCGCAGCCCAGGGCCCGGCAGACCTCGGGAATAGAGATAGGCTCGCGCCGGGTTCCCATGAGGGTGACGCCCGTACCGGGATGGGGCTGCGAGCCGGTCATGGCCGTGGTGGCGTTGTCCAGCACACACAGGCACATGCGGTGGCCGTTGTAGACAGCGTTGGCAATGCCGGTCATGGCCGAGGCGAAGAAGGTGGAGTCGCCCACAAAGCCCACGTGCAGGGTCTGGTCGTCGCCCGCCAGGTGGGCCGCCGTCTGCAGGCCCTGGGCGATGGTCACGCCGGCCCCCATGCAAAGGCAGGTATCCGTGGCGTCGAGGGGCCTGTTGCAGCCCAGGGTGTAGCAGCCGATGTCGCCTGAGAAGACACAGGGCCTGCCACCTGCGGCTTCTTTCATGATGAGGAAGGAGGCGCGGTGGGGGCAGCCGGCACAGAGGACGGGCGGACGGGGCGGGACCAGGTCGGCCGGCGGGGTCGTGGGGTCTTCAGGGGCCGAAGGGGCCGCCCCAACCAGGGCGTCCTCGGGGGCGTCGCCGGCCTCGCCGCCCGCAAGCCCCCCGGTCCCAGCGGCGAGCCCGGGCATGCCGAGGAAGTCGGCCAGGATAGGCAGGAGCAGGTCGCTGCCGTACTCGCCAGCCACGGGGGTGGTCCCGTCGAGGCGGCCGTGGATGGCGGGCGGGCACATGAGGGGGTGGGACTCCACGGTCATGGGCCCCGTGAGGCCGGTCAGGCTCCGCTCGATGACCGGCTCAAGCTCCTCCACCGCCAAGACGTCGGCTAGGCCGGACAGGAAGGCGCGCCCCAAGCCGTCCGGGAAGGGGAAGGGGGTCCCCACCTGCAAAAGGCGCACGGCCGGAAGCTCCACGCCCTGGTCGCGGGCGGCGTCTGCCAGCTTGGCTAGGGCCTCGCGAACATAGCCCCGGGAGTCTCCCCCGCAGGCGATGCCCAGGTAGACGTCGTCGTCCGTCTCG
>CAZEAF010000115.1:2051-4721 GCA_964510125.1 uncultured Coriobacteriaceae bacterium | reverse complement strand
CCGGCACCGCCCGCCGGTTTCAGCGACCTGTCGACAACCTTTAACACGTCGCCCTTTGACAAGGTGTTTGGCCGAGAGCTAGGATGCATTCCAATTGAATAAGCACCTAAACCGATGAAGCGGAAGTAAAGCCATTCGAGGCGCACACAGAGAGCTGGGGCGGCTGAAATCCCAGCGGTAGCTGATTGGCACAATGGACCGCGGAGGGCGCGGAGATGCTCGCAGGAGCGGAAGCCGCGACGTTGCCTCACGTTACGAGGTGGGATGTGTTCGCATCCGTCGAGAGGGCGCCGCAAGGCGTCAATCAAGGTGGCACCGCAGACGCACAAGCGCCTGTCCTTGAGCAAATCAACCAAGGACGGGCGCCTTTTTGTGCCCGCCCGCAAAGAGAAAGGGCACTGCCATGAAATCTGCCAACGTCAACTCTATCGCCGCTGACGGCCTGTCCCGTCGTGCCTTCCTGACCGGCACGCTGGCCGCCGCCGGTGTCCTCGCCACCCTGGGCCTGACCGGCTCCACCAGCGCCTTTGCCGCCGATTCCGACGCTGCCGACAAGGACGCTGCCGCCGGCTCTGCCGCTGCCGACAAGGACGCCGCCGCTGACTCCGCCACCTCCGACCTGCCCGTCGAGATTGAGGAGGGCAAGCTCGACTCCATCCATGTGGCCTTCGTCCAGCTCGTCGACAACGACGCCTTCACCAAGATGATGGACGGCTTCAAGGCCGGCATGGAGGAGGCCGGCTACAAGGAGGGCGTCAACGCCACCTACGACGTGAAGAACGCCCAGGGCGACGCCTCCACCCTCAACACCATCGCCGCCGAGCTGGCCAACTCCACCGACTACGACGTCGTGGTCCCCATCGTGACGCCCGCCACCCAGGCCGTCGTGAACGCCGAGCTCGACGTCCCGGTCGTCTTCATCTCCGTCACCAGCCCCGTGGCCGCCGGCATCATGGAGTCCCTGGACAAGCCCGACAAGGGCGCCACGGGCACCAGCAACGTCATCCCGGTCGACGAAATCTTCAAGCTGGCCGACCGCTTTGCCGGCGATGAGACCATCTCCACCTACGGCCTGCTCTACTGCACGGGCGAGTCCAACGCCGTGTCCACCATCGAGAAGGCCAAGGAGTACCTGGACGGGGAGGGCAAGAAGTACGCCGAGGCCACCGTGGCCAACTCCTCCGAGGTCGCCCAGGCCGCAGCCCAGCTGGCCTCCAAGGCGGACATTATCTACATCCCCGTGGACTCCACGGTGCAGAGCGCCATGCCCCAGGTCGTCGAGGCCGCGACCGACGCCGGTATCCCTGTGTACGGCAGCGACCCGGTCATGGTCCAGTCGGGCGCCCTGGCCTGTATCTCCGTCTCCAACGACGCCCTTGGCCGGACCAGCGCGGCCCTCGCCGTCAAGATTACCAACGGCACACCGGTCGAGGATGTGCCCTGCGTGGTCTTTGACACCTTCACGCCCGTCGTGAGCAAGGCCGCCGCTGACTCCCTGGGCATCACGATTCCCGACGACCCCTCCTTCCAGATCATAGACGCCTAAGCGGACCAACAGCTAAAATGGACGGGCGCGCTGGTGGGGCTGACCTGCCGGCGCGCCCGTATCGCGTGACGGGCGGCTGTACGTGTCGGCGCGGCTGCCCGCGTGTAGGGACCGAGAGACAGACCGAAGGACCGCACGATGACCATCGCCCTTTTGCTCGACGCAGCCAACCTGGGACTGCAATACGCCCTGCTCGCCGTGGGCGTGTTCCTGTCCTTCCGCATCCTCGACATCCCCGACCTCACCGTCGACGGGAGCTTTTGTCTGGGCATGAGCGTGGCGGCTGTACTCTGTGTGGCGGGCCACCCAATCCTGGGCCTTGTGGCTGGCGCGGCTGCGGGTGCGCTGGCGGGCGTGGTGACTGGCCTGCTTATGACCCGGTGCAAGATCCACCCCCTGCTGGCGGGCATCATCACCATGACCGGCCTCTACACGGTCAACATCACTGTGCTGGGCGGGCCCAACGTCTCGCTCATCACCGCCAGCAAGGCCTACGTGGGCCTGCAGGAGCTCGCCTCGTCGGTGCTGGGCCTGACCCTGGACAAGGACATGGCCCGCTTCATCGTGGCGGCGGTGGTCGTCGTTATCTGCCTGGTCCTGCTCATGCTGCTCTTCCGCTGCGAGCTGGGCCTGGCTATCCGGGCGACCGGCGACAACGAGGCCATGGTGCGCGCCTCCTCCATCAACGTCGACGTCATGAAGGTGGGGGCCCTGGCCCTGTCCAACGCCCTGGTGGGGCTCTCCGGCGCCCTTCTGACCCAGTACCAGGGCTTTGCCGACGTGAGCTCGGGCTCGGGCATGATTGTCATCGGCCTGGCCAGCGTCATCATCGGCGAGATATTCGGCGGGCGGAAGTCCATCACGGCCGGCCTGGTCTGCGCGGTGGCCGGCTCGGTCGTTTACCGCGTCATCATGCAGGTGGCCCTGTCCCTAGACGTTCTGTCCGCCAACTCGCTCAAGCTGGTGAGCGCTGTCATCGTGGCGGTCTTCCTGTCCATCCCGGCCCTGCAGGCTTGGATTCGCACGCGCAGGGCGAAGGCGGCGCGGCGGACGTCCTCGCCGCAGCAGGCGGTCACGGCAGCCGAGGAGGCAAAGTGATGCAGGCGGACAAGGTGGCCGTCCAG
>CAZEAF010000115.1:0-1951 GCA_964510125.1 uncultured Coriobacteriaceae bacterium | reverse complement strand
TCGGTCAAGGGCCTGCGCAAGACCTTCTCGCCAGGCACCCCCCTTGAGCACGAGGTTTTGCAGGGTGTGGACCTCGACCTAGCTCAGGGGGAGTTCGCCTGCCTCATCGGGTCCAACGGCGCGGGCAAGTCGACCCTGCTCAACGCCATCGCGGGCGAGTTTCTCACCGACGCGGGCACCATCACCATCGCCGGGCGCGACGTCACCTTTGTGCCCGAGTACAAGCGGGCCCGCAAGGTCTCACGGGTCTTCCAGGACCCCATGCGGGGTACAGCGCCCGGGCTCACGGTGGCCGAGAACGTGGCCCTGGCCTACATGCGCAGCGACCACGGCGGCAGCCTCCACTTCACTATGACCCGCGCCCGGCGGGAGTTCTTCCACGACCAGCTGGCCAGCCTGGGCTTTGGCCTTGAGGACCGCATGGACACCAAGGTGGGCCTGCTCTCGGGCGGCCAGCGCCAGGCGGTCTCCCTGCTCATGTGTACCATCGGCGAGCCCGACCTGCTCCTGCTCGACGAGCACACCGCGGCCCTCGACCCCTTGGCGGCCCAGCGCGTCATGGAGCTCACCCAGCTCGTGACGTCCGAGCGCCACATCGCCACCATCATGGTGACTCACAACATGGCCTTGGCCCTCTCGGTGGGCGACCGGACCCTGGTCATGAACGAGGGGAAGATTGCGGCCGACGTCTCGCGCGAGCAGCGGGCCGGCATGACGGTGCCCGACCTGCTGGAGCTCTACCGGGCCTCGACTGGCACCGAGCTGGTGAGCGACGAGGCTCTGCTGAGCTAGGTGTTGGCGGTTGGCGAGGTCTTGCCGGGCTAGGCGCTGGCGGTTGGCGAGCCCCCCGCTGGGCTAGGCGCCAAAGACGTTGCGGGCCTTGAACTCGGCCTGCACGGTGCGGAACATGAGGTCGACGTCCTCCAAACCGAGGTGGCGCTCCGTCTCGCCGGGCTTGAGGGTGCCGCGGCGCAGAGCCCAGTTCTCCAGGGCGCCCGGGCGGGAGTCGTGGGGCAGGGCGCTGTACTCGGGGTCCAGGCTGCGACAGATGTCGCGCGTGTCGATGGGCACGATGCGGCCGGCCTTGCGGGCCTCGGCGTAGCCGTTGAGATGGAGGGCGAGCCAGGAGTCCTCGAAGGCGGCGTTGTGGGCCATGAAGGGGTAGGTCTCAAGGGCCGTCAGGATGGCTTTCTGCAGCTTGGCGTTGGTGCGGAAGGGCTTTTTGCCGTCCAGGTCGGCCCAGGTAATCTTGTGGATTTCGGACAGGGGGATACCCCTCTCCTTGTACATGGGCGGGATTCCGCAGAAGGCCGTGTAGCCCGTGTCTGGCTTGGCGGTGGGCGTGAGCTGCATGAACTGCAGGCCGACGTTGACGATGTAGCCGCGGTCGGGGTAGCGGTCGGTCGTCTCGAGGTCGATGCCGCAGACCATCCCCCAGACGGGCGCCTCGACAAAGGCGTTGCCCAGGCTTTGCAGCTTGGCGCCGGCGCTGCGCCTGACCTCCTCGGGCGGGCGGTGCTGCATGACGGCGACGGAGTTGATGCGGTCGTCGTCGGAAAGGCTGCGGGACAGGTTGCCGCTGCTGGGAACGTCGCGCAGGGCCTCGGTGCCGAGCTCGTCGCACAGGGCGCGGTTTCGGTCGGCCAGCTCGCGGATGATGTCGAAGGGAAAAGGCTCTTGACCTGCGGGGGCCTCGCGCCAGGCGGTTATGAGGACCTTGATGGCCTCCTCGTTGTCCTCGCGGTCGGCGTTCTTGGTGGACTCGTCGGAGAACAGGCCCGGCAGCCCGACGGTGGTGGCGCGCTGGATGGCTTGGTTGAGGTCCACAGGGACTCCTTTGCGAGTGTGGGGTCGAGGGCGTCCGCGGGGGCGCCGGATTGGCAGCATTTGGCAGCCCTCTACCTTACGCCAAGGCCTTGCCCTCGTGGTAGCGCAATTGTGTCGCGTGTGG
>CAZEAF010000114.1:3088-4857 GCA_964510125.1 uncultured Coriobacteriaceae bacterium | reverse complement strand
ATTCCCTCGGGGTAGGCCCAGTTCTGGAGCTCCTCGCTGGGCAGGATTCTAGGCTCGGCACCGCCTGTGGCCGTGAGGGCTATGTGGTACACGTGGGCGATTTCCTCCAGGTACTGGGCCCTCAAGAAGGCCTCTTCCAGGTTGGAGCCCAGGCAGACGGCCCCGTGGCTCTCCAGCAGGCAGCAGCTGTTGGCAGTGAGGGCAGCTGCCGCACGATAGGCCAGCTCAGGAGTGCCGGGCCGGGCGTAGGGGACCACCTTGACCGCATCCTCGCAGCCCAGGTACACAAACTCGTACACCATCGCGGGAATCGGCTTGGGAATGCAGGCAAAGGCCGTGGCGTAGGGCGAGTGGGTGTGGACGATGGCGCCCACGTCAGGCCTGGCCTCGTAGACAGCCAGATGCATGAGGGTCTCGCTGGAGGGACGGGCGCCCTCGGCGGCGCGGACCACGTTTCCGGCCAAGTCCATCTCGCAGATATGGCTGGGATCCAGCTCCTTGCGCGCCATCCCGCTGGGGGTAATCAGCACGTGGCCCGTCTTGTGGTCAACCACGCTAAAGTTGCCGGACCTATGCCGACAAAGTCCTAGCTCATCGGCCTTTTTTGCCACCTGTACCAGCGCGACGCGGGCCTCGTCGTCCATACGGTCGTGCTTTTTGCCCAGCTTCTTGGCCATATGCCCACTCCCTTATCGAGAGCCGATGCCCACCTGCTCGAACGCCTGGTCAAAGGGTGCCAGCAGAATCCCCCGCTCGCAAATGATGCCCGTCAAAAGCCCGTGGTCCGTCACATCAAAGGCGGGGTTGTACACGTCCACCTCCGACGGCGCTATCTTTTCACGGTACCACATCGTCGTCACCTCTTGGGGGTCGCGCATCTCGATGGGGATGTCTGCACCGGTCTCGCACGCCAGGTCGATGGTGGAGCTGGGGGCGCAGACGAAGAAGGGGATGTCGAAGTGTCGGGCCAGAATGGCCACGCCGCTGGTGCCAATCTTGTTGGCGGCGTCGCCGTTCTTGGCCACGCGGTCGCAGCCCACAAAAACCACGTCCACCAGGCCGCGGGCCATGAGGGAGGCGGCCATGTCGTCGCACTGCAGGGTCGTGGCGATGCCCGCGCCTGCCAGCTCGAAGGCCGTCAGGCGGGCACCCTGGAGAAGGGGCCGGGTCTCGTCGCAGTAAACATGCAGGTCAGACCCCTTCCAGCCGTGGGTCAAGGCCGTGTAGAGGGGCGCCGTGGCCGTGCCGTAGCGGGCCGTGGCCAAGGTCCCCGCGTTGCAGTGGGTGAGCACGCCCACGGGCTGCCCCGCCGGCTTGGTGGCCCGGATGCCCTCCAGGATGGAAAAGCCCAGCTCGCCGATGGACCGACTGATCTGCACGTCCTCGTCGCGGATGGCCTCGGCCTCGGCAAAGAGGGCCTCCTTGAGCCGGGCGACAGGCAGGTCGGGATGGGCCAGAGCCACCCCCAGCACACGGTCGAGAGCCCAAAAGAGGTTGACGGCCGTAGGGCGGGAGCTGGCCAGATAGTCGCGCTGGGAGCGCAGCTCGCCGACAAAGGTGGCGTAGTCGTCGGTCTGGATTTGCGAGCCCAGCAGGGCCAGCCCCAAGCCAGCCGCGACGCCGATGGCGGGCGCCCCCCTCACCTGCAGGCGGCGGATGGCGTCCCAAATCTGCCCGGCGTCCTCCAGGCGGATGCGGCGAATCTGGCCTGGCAGCAGGGTCTGGTCGATGATGTCGAGGGCGGTCCGGTCGGGCGTCAGGCGCACCGC
>CAZEAF010000114.1:1556-2988 GCA_964510125.1 uncultured Coriobacteriaceae bacterium | reverse complement strand
CCCCACGGTCCCCGCCGTCCTTCCGGTCCCTGCGGTCGGTCAGCCCGTAGCCGGGCGCCAGCCACCACAACAGGATACCGCTCACCACGACCGCCGCCGCCTCGGCGATGATGACCGAGAACCAGATTCCGTCCGGCCCCAGCACCAGCGGCAAAAGCAGGACCGAGCCAATCTCGAACACGAAGGTCCGCAGAAATGAGACCACCGCCGATACCGCTCCGTTGCCCAGCGAAGTGAAGAGCGAGGAGGCGTAGATGGCCACACCCGCGAACACGAACATGACCGAGTAGATTGAGAAGGCATGAACCGTGAGGTCGCACAGGCCCTGGTCGTAGCCGGTAAAGACCATGGCCAGCGGGCGGGCCAGAAGGTGGGACAGGACCAGCATGGCCACGCCGGCCGCCACCATGATGGCCAGGCTCCTCCTGAGAAGGCTGCGCATCTCGGCCACGTCGCGCGCGCCATAGGCATAGCTCATGAGGGGCGCCACGCCCTGGGTGTAGCCGATGAAGACCGCGCCAAAGACCATCCACACGTACATGATGACGCCGTAGGCCGAGACGCCATCCGGGCCGATGAGTGCCATGAGCTGCAGGTTGTAGACCATGCTCACCACAGAGGAGGCGATGGAGCTCACCAGCTCGGACGAGCCGTTGGTGCAGACCCTGACGATGAGGCGGGCGCCTCCACCGGGCCGGACCAGGCGCAGGAGGCTGGTATTCCTGCGGGCAAAGTAGGCCAGCGGCACCAGACCGCCCACGAGCTCGGACACGTTGGTGGCCACGGCAGCGCCGGTCACGCCCCAGCCAAGGACGCCCACGAAGAGCCAGTCCAGCACCATGTTGGCCAGGCCCGCGGCCACGGTGATGCCCAGGCCCAGGCGGGGCTTGCCGGCCGTCACCATGAAGGTCTGGAAGAAAAACTGCAGGGCGAAGGCCGGCAGCGAAATCATGCTGATGCGGCCGTAGAGCACGCAGACGGGCAGCATGTCCTCGTTGGCGCCTAGGGCCCGGGCGATGGTCTCCATAAGGATTGCGCCCGCGACGGCCAGGACCACGCCCACGGCCGCCGCCACGCAGACGATGAGGGAGAAGCTCCGGTTGGCCTCGTCCGGCTTGCCCTCGCCCAGGAGCCGGGCCACAATGGCGCTGCCGCCCGCGCCGAACATGAAGCCCACGGTCCCCAGGATCTCCACGGCGGGCATGATGAGGTTGACCGCGGCAAAGGCCGTCTTGCCGGCAAAGTTGGAGATGAAGAAGCCGTCGACCACGCCGTAGACCGACGTGAAAATCATCATGGCTATGGGCGCCGCGGCATAGGCCAGGAGCTGCGGCATCGACAGGTGTTTGCCCAAGGCGGGCCCTCTGTTGTGCTTGCTCATGCGTGCTGGTTTCTCCCTTGGTCCCGCCCTCGTGTCCCCGTACCCCGCGCC
>CAZEAF010000114.1:0-1456 GCA_964510125.1 uncultured Coriobacteriaceae bacterium | reverse complement strand
GTGCCCGGCGGCGCCTCCGCCCACACCAGGCCCCCACACTAGCCCAGCCCCAAATCCTATTACAATGGCCGAGGATATACCTTCCCGAAGCGAGAGGACTTCTCCATGGTACAAGAGCTCGACTTCAAAAACTACGAGACGGAGGGCCCGGCGGCGGGCGGGGTGGTCGTCGTGGACTTTTTCTCCAACTTCTGCGAGC
The DNA here is from genome assembly GCA_964510125.1 of uncultured Coriobacteriaceae bacterium. Taxonomy (GTDB): domain Bacteria; phylum Actinomycetota; class Coriobacteriia; order Coriobacteriales; family UMGS124; genus CAIFEU01. Next base: position 1,257 of record CAZEAF010000114.1, on the reverse strand, counting down.
CCTGCGTCCGTATGGAGCCCGTGCTCGACCGGCTTGCCCAGCGCTTTGCCCAGGCAGACGAGGGCGGCGGGCGGCGGGCTGTGCGTTTTTGCAAGATGAACGCCGACCGCAACAAGCTCGTCCGCGAGCGCTGCGGCGTGGAGGAGTACCCTAGCTTCGCCCTCTTCCGCGACGGGACCCAGGTGGGCCTTTTGGCCGGAGAGCAGGACGAGGAGGCCTTCGCCGCAACGATTGCCCAGATAGCAAGGGCATAGGGACAGGGAGGAAGCACCATGGCCATCGACAGGGGCGGTAAGCCGGGACAGGCGGGCAAGGGCCGCGCAGCCGGTAACGGGGCGGGTTCTGGCAGCAGGACGTCCGGAAACGGGGCAGGCTCCGGTGGCAGGACGGCCGGCAAGGAGACGGGTTCCGGCAGCATGCAGTCCCGCAACGGCCAAAAGCACAGCTTCAAGCAGCGCGAGGGCTACCACCCCAGCGCGCAGCCGGCCAAGGTCGCCGCAGCCCGCAGGGCCCGTCGCGACCGTATGAAGGAAAAGGCGACCGCCCGCAAGACCGGCGTCACCGGCGAGGAGGTCCAGCGCCCCCACGAGCCCGTGCTGGAGGTCCGGCCTTTCAGCTCGGTTGATTTCTCGGCCATGGTCGACCTCATGCCGCCCGAGTGGAACTTCCCCCACATGAGCCCCGGCGAGCGCGCCGCCCAGGCCCAGCTGGATATCGCCAGCTCCCTCACCGTGTGCAACGTCGCCCTGGTGGCCACGGTGGACGACGGGACCTGCTTTGACCCCGAGACCGTGGGCTTTTTGCTCGGCCGTGTGCCCTCCCTGCCCGAGGCCCCCGACGCCCAGACCTGGCAGTCCTCGGTGGAGGCGGGCCTAGCCACCCTGGAGGACGGCGGCGCGGGCGCCCAGAAGGCCCTGACCTACGAGATACAGCTGGCTGACCGGGGACAGATGCTGGACGAGGCGGCCGGCGAGGCCAAGGGCGAGGACAACGAGCTGGTACTCTTCGTCGTTGGCAAAGACGCGCGCGGCAAAGGCGCAGGCACCGCCCTTATCGAGGCCTGGGAGGGCAAGCTGCTCCAAGCCGGCTGCAAGAGCTACTGGCTGCAGACCGACACCAGCTGCTCCTGGACCTACTACGAGAACCGGGGCTACACCAAGGTGGCCGACATAGAGCTGGGCAGCGAGTTCACCATGCCGGGCCGCGCAGTCGCGAAAGCGGGCGTGCACGCTGACGAGGGAGCTCCTGCCGCCCCGC
>CAZEAF010000113.1:0-4881 GCA_964510125.1 uncultured Coriobacteriaceae bacterium | reverse complement strand
AAAAACCAACCAAATGCATCAAAAACGAAAGGAGCACCACCGATGATCAAGGAAGCAATCGACAAAATCGTCCAGCACGGGGACCTCACCTACGACGAGGCCTACACCACCATGCGCGAGATTATGAGCGGGCAGACCACGCCCACCCAGAACGCGGCCTTCCTGGCAGCCCTCTCCACCAAGAACACCCGGGCCGAGACCATCGACGAGATCCGCGGCTGCGCCACCGCCATGCGCGAGCTGGCCACCCCGGTGGAGCACCCCGGCGTCGACACGCTGGAAATCGTGGGCACCGGCGGCGACCGGTCCAACACCTTCAACATCTCCACGACGGCATCCATCATCTGCGCGGCGGCTGGCGCCAAGGTCACCAAGCACGGCAACCGCGCGGCCAGCTCCAAGTCCGGCACGGCCGACTGCCTGGAGGCGCTGGGCGTGAACCTGGACCAGGACCCCGACAAGGTGCGCGAGCTGCTCGACAAGGTCGGCATGGCCTTCCTCTTTGCCCAGAAGTACCACACCGCCATGCGCTATGTCGGCCCCATCCGCAAGGAGCTGGGCTTCCGCACGGTGTTCAACATCCTGGGCCCGCTGACCAACCCCGCCAAACCCGCCTACTTCGTGCTGGGCGTGTACGACGGCTACCTGTGCGAGCCGCTGGCCAACGTCCTTTCCAGCCTGGGCGTCAGGCGCGGCCTGGTGGTGTACGGCGAGGACAAGATGGACGAGGTCAGCCTGTCGGCGCCCACCAAGGTGACCGAGCTGCGCGACGGCTTTTACCGCACCACCCAGATCACGCCCGAGCAGCTCGGTCTCACCCGCTGCGAGAAGGCCGACGTGGTGGGCGGCACCCCCGCCGAGAACGCCCAGATCACCCGCGACATCCTGGCCGGCGTCGAGAAGGGCCCCAAGCACGACATCGCCATCCTGAACGCAGCGGCCGGCCTGTACGCGGCCGACAAGGTGCCCGGCATCAAGGAGGGCCTGGAGCTGGCTCAGGCGCAAATCGACTCCGGTGCGGCAACCGCCACGCTGGAGGCCCTGGTGAAGGTGAGCAACGCGTGAGCCAGGACAGGGTGACAGCCGAGCAGGGCGGCGCGGCCGGGCAGGGCGATGCTGCCGAGCGGAGCGGCGCGGCCGGGCAGGGCGATGCTGCCGGGCAGGACAGGCGGGAGAACATCCTGCAGACCATCGCCGCGGCCACCCGCCAGCGCGTGGCAGACCAGAGCGCCCACGTGCCCTACCAGACCCTGCTGGACCGGGCCCGCCGGATGACCCAGGCCGAGCGGGAGCTCAACGGCGGGACCCTCCCCTTCCCCTTTGAGCGCGCACTCAGGGCGCCGGGCATGGCCTTCATCTGCGAGTGCAAGAAGGCCAGCCCGTCGAAGGGCCTGATCCAGCCCGACTTTGACCCCGTGGCCATCGCCACCGACTACGAGCATGCGGGGGCGGCGGCCGTGAGCTGCCTCACCGAGCCGCGCTGGTTCCAGGGAAGCGACGCCTACCTGGAGCAGGTCAGCCGGGCGGTGGGCATCCCGGTGCTGCGCAAGGACTTTGTCGTGGACAGGTACATGGTGGCCCAGGCCAAGCTGCTGGGCGCCTCCGCGGTGCTGCTCATCTGCTCCATCCTCGACGACGAGCAGCTGGCCTCCTGCGTCGCCCTGTGCCACGAGCTGGGGCTTTCCGCCCTGGTCGAGGCCTACGAGCCCGAGGAGGTGCCGCGCGCCCTGGCCGCCGGCGCCCGCGTGGTGGGCGTCAACAACCGCGACCTGCGCACCTTCGAGGTGGACTTCGGGCGCAGCGTCGACCTGCGGCCCATGGTGGGACCCGACCGCATCTTCGTCAGCGAGAGCGGCGTGCGCACCCGTGCCGACGTGGAGCGGCTGGAGCAGGCGGGGGTCGACGCCGTGCTGATAGGCGAGACCCTCATGAGGGCGGGCGACCGCCGGGCTATGCTGGACGAGCTGCGGGGGACCGGACCTGCGAGCGCTGCGGGCGCCGCCGGGGCTGCCGGCCCCGGTGACCTCGCGAGCCCTGCCGACCCTGCCGGCCCTGCAAGCCCCGCCGGCCCGACGGGAGGCGGGCGATGAGCGCCCCCCAGGCCCTTCTCGACCGGCTGACCCCGCGGCAGCGCCTGGCGCGCGCCCTCGTGACCGCCCCGGCGGCCCGCGGGGCCCGGGTCAAGCTCTGCGGCATGAGCAGGCCCCAGGACGTGGAGGCCGTCAACCAGGCGCGGCCCGACCTGTGCGGGTTCGTCGTCGACTTCCCCCGGTCGCACCGCAGCGTGGGGGCAGACGGGCTGCCGGGCCTGACCTGCCTTCTCGACCAGGGAATCCCGGCGGTGGGCGTGTTCGTGGACGAGCAGCCCCGGGTCGTGGCGGGCCTGGCGGACAGCGGCGCCATAGACGTGGTGCAGCTGCACGGCCACGAGGACGCCGCCTACCTGGCCGGCCTTCGCCAACTGACTGGCGTCGCCATCATCCAGGCCTTCCGGGTGCGCACCCCGGCCGACCTGGACGCGGCCCGCGCCAGCCAGGCCGACCTGGTCCTGCTCGACAACGGGCAGGGCAGCGGGGCCGGCTTCGACTGGTCGCTGCTGGCGGCCGGCGTCGGCAGGCCCTTCATTCTGGCAGGAGGCCTGGGGCCCGGCAACGTGGCGCAAGCTATAGAGGCCCTCGGCACCGGCGAGCTGTGGGGCGTGGATATGAGCAGCGGCATCGAGACCGGGGGTCTCAAGGACAAGGACAAGATGATTGCGGCGGTTGCCGCGGTAAGGAGCGCACGATGAGCAACAGCCCCGACAGCCGGGGAAGGTTCGGCATCCACGGCGGCCAGTACATCCCGGAGACGCTGATGAACGCGGTGGACGAGCTGGAGCAGGCTTACGACCAGTACAAGGACGACCCGGGCTTTCGGGCCGAGCTGACCGACCTGCTCGACAACTACGCCAACCGCCCGAGCCTTCTCTACTACGCAGGCCGCATGACCGACGACCTGGGCGGCGCCAAGATTTACCTCAAGCGCGAGGACCTCAACCACACCGGCGCGCACAAGATTAACAACGCCCTGGGCCAGTGCCTGCTGGCCAAGTACATGGGCAAGACCCGCGTCATCGCCGAGACGGGCGCCGGCCAGCACGGTGTGGCGACGGCCACGGTAGCTGCGCTTATGGGCCTGGAGTGCGAAATCTACATGGGCGTCGAGGACATGGAGCGCCAGGCTCTGAACGTCTACCGCATGCGCCTGTTGGGCGCCAAGGTGCACGGCGTGGACACCGGCACCGGCACGCTCAAGGACGCCGTGTCCGAGACCTTCCGCGAGTGGACCAGCCGCATCGAGGACACCCACTACGTGCTGGGCAGCTGCATGGGCCCGCACCCCTTCCCCACCATCGTGCGCGACTTTCAGGCGGTCATCTCGTCGGAGACCCGCCAGCAGGTCCTGGAGCGCGAAGGCCGCCTGCCCGATGCCGTCATCGCCTGCGTGGGCGGCGGCTCCAACGCCATCGGGTCTTTCTACCACTTCATCGACGACCCGCAGGTGCGGCTCATCGGCTGCGAGGCTGCCGGCCGCGGCACCGACACCTTCGAGACGGCGGCGACCATCTCCACCGGCCGCCTGGGCGTCTTCCACGGCATGAAGAGCTACTTCTGCCAGGACGAGTACGGCCAGATTGCCCCGGTCTACTCCATCTCGGCCGGCCTGGACTACCCCGGCGTGGGCCCCGAGCACTCCTACCTGCACGACATAGGCCGCGCCGAGTACGTGCCGGTCACCGACGAGGAGGCCGTCCAGGCCTTCGAGTACCTCTCGAGGCTGGAGGGCGTCATCCCGGCCGTCGAGAGCGCGCATGCCGTGGCCTACGCACGCAAGCTTGCGCCCACCATGGGCAAGGACCAGATCATCGTCGTGACGCTTTCGGGCCGTGGCGACAAGGACGTGGCGGCCATCGCCCGCTACCGTGGGGAGGACCTCTATGAGTAACGACAGCAAGATTGCCCGGGCGTTCGTGGGCCCCGACGGCGCCCCCCGCAAGGCCTTCATCCCCTTCATCACCTGCGGCGACCCCTCGCTCGAGGTCACCGAGCAGCTGGTTTTGGCCATGGCCGAGGCCGGCGCCGACCTGATCGAGCTGGGCGTGCCCTTCTCCGACCCCACGGCCGAGGGCCCGGTCATCCAGCAGGCCAACGTGCGCGCCCTGGCCGGCGGGGTCACCACCGACGCCGTCATGGACATGGTGGCCCGCCTGCGCACCAAGACCCAGGTGCCGCTGGTGTTCATGACCTACGCCAACGTCGTGTACTCCTACCACACCGGGACGCCGCTGCCCAACGGCCTGGTCGACTCGGCCGGCCGCGCCACCCATATCACCAGCGGCGACGGGGCCGAGCGCATCGACGCCACCGCCAGCGGCATCGAGCCCTTCTGCGCCCGGGCGGCCGAGGTGGGCGTGAACGGCCTCATCCTGCCCGACGTGCCCTTTGAGGAGAAGGAGGAGTTCGCCGCCCCCTGCCGCGCCCACGGCATGGAGCTGGTCTCCATGATCGCCCCCACCTCCGAGGACCGCATCGCCATGATCGCCCGCGCCGCCGAGGGCTTCGTCTACTGCGTGTCCAGCCTGGGCGTGACGGGCGTGCGCTCCAAGATCACCACCGACGTGGCCCAGATGGTCCGGCTGGTCAAGGCCGCCCGCGCCGACGCCGGCCTGCCCGACATCCCCTGCGCTATCGGCTTCGGCATCTCCACACCCGAGCAGGCCCGCACCATGGCCGCTGCCAGCGACGGCGCCATCGTGGGCAGCGCCATCGTGCGCATCATTGCCGAGCATGGGGCCCAGAGCGTCCCGGCGGTCCGGCAGTACGTGTCCGAGATGAAGCAGGC
>CAZEAF010000112.1:0-4985 GCA_964510125.1 uncultured Coriobacteriaceae bacterium | reverse complement strand
TGCGGCAGGCATGATGGTGCCATAAGCTAAGGCGAACCGGGGAACGGCGGGAGCGACCAGACGACCCGGAGGCCGCGCAGGCCAAGCCGCAACCCGGCCCAGACGAAAGGACGCCGTCATGGAGATGGACAAACTGCAGAAAGCCGAGCTCGTGCGGGAAAAGACCGGAGCCTCCTTCGAGGATGCGCGTGACGCGCTCGAGGCCTGCGAGTACGACGTGCTCGACGCCATCGTGTGGATAGAGCAGCATGGCAAGGCCACGACCGGCGCGCCAGGCGCGGCGACCTACACCACCTCGCCCGACGCCAGCGAGGCCGACACAATCTCCAGCCAGATGGCACAGGCGCAGAACTCCTACGAGCAGGCCACCAAGGAAAACGGGTTCACCAAGGTCATGAACCGTTTCCTCACCTGGTGCAAGAAGATTCTCAAGGACAGCGTCGAGATCTCCTTCGTTGTCGACCGCAAGGGCAGCCGCATCCTGTCGGTGCCCCTCTTGCTCCTCATTATCCTGCTTCTCTTTGCCTTCTGGATTGTGCTGCCCCTGCTCATCGTGGGCCTCTTCTTCGATTTCAAGTATCATTTTGACGGGCTGGGCTCGGTGACCATCGACGTGAACGACGTGGCGAGCAAGATATCCCAGGGTGCCGAGACCATCAAGCGCGACGTCATGGACGCCACGGATAAAACCGCGAGCTCAGATGGGTCAAACGGCGGCCAACAGTAAGGAGGCCGTCAGCGCGAGAACCAGCGGCACGGGAGTCGGCAGGGCGGGGGCCGGCAGCAAGGGCCAGGTGAAAAAGGCAGGCGCATGAGCAGGATATTGATTGTCGAGGACGAGCCGAAGATTGCGCGCTTCCTCGAACTCGAGCTGACGCATGAGGGCTACGAGGTCGAGAAGGCCGCCGACGGGCGCGCGGGCGTTGACGCGGCCCTGGCAGACGACTTCGACCTTATCCTGCTCGACGTCATGTTGCCCCAGCTCAACGGCCTTGAGGTCCTGCGGCGGGTCCGGCGCGAGAAGAGCACCCCCGTCATCATGCTCACCGCGCGCGACGCCGTGATGGACAAGGTCGCCGGGCTCGACGCGGGCGCGGACGACTACATCACCAAGCCCTTTGCCATCGAGGAGCTCCTGGCCCGCGTGCGGGTGGCCCTCAAGCATGCGCCGGCACCGGGGGTCGAGGGGACGCCGGGCGCTGGCGGGATGCCGGGAACCGGCTGGACCGCGGGGGGCAGCACGGGAACGCCGGGAGCTGGCGGGACAGAGGGCGCTGCCGGGTCGCGTGGCGCCGGGACCGCCTCGGCAGCATCCCGGCAGGTCGGCGCTCCTATCGCCCAGCCAGGCCATGTGCTGGTCGCCGGCGAGGTCGTGCTCGACATCGACCGCCACACGGTCACCGCGCGCGGCCAGCGGGTCGAGCTGACCAACCGGGAGTTCGAGGTCCTGCGCTGCCTCATGGAGAACCGCGACATCGTTCTCTCGCGCGACAAGCTGGTCCAGATGGCCTGCGGCTACGACTACGTGGGCGAGACCAACATCATCGACGTGTACGTGCGCCACATCCGCGCCAAGATTGACGACCCCTTCGGCATCAAGCTCATCACAACTGTGCGCGGTGTGGGATATGTCGTCCGCGCAGCGTGAGGGGACCACGAAGGCGCGGGGGCGCGGGCGGGAGGCATACGGTCCGGCGCCAAACGCCGACGCCGCACGGCCTACGGGGTCGCAGGGGCGCGGGCGGGCGGCGTCGACGGCACAGTCCATCTCGCACGGGATTATCGCCCGCCGCTTCTTCGCCTTCCTCTTCTTTGACATTCTGCTGGTGGCCGCCCTCTTCGGCGCCTTCGTCGTGTCGAGCGGCCTGCGGGCGGGCGTGCTCGTCGCCCAGGGGCCAATCCTGCGTGCTGTCCCCGGCGCGACCATCTCCATCGAGGGGGACGTGCGCCAACCCGCAACCCTGGCCGTGCGCGCCGAGGCCGACGGGAACCTGGTCGGCACCTACCCTGTGACCGACGCCCTGCCCTACGCAGTGCCCGTGCTCGGCATCACCGCGGTCTGCGAACTGTTCTCCCTGCTCAACGGGGGCGCCCTCACCCGCCGCATCCGCCGCAAGCTCAAGCCCCTCAACGACCTGGCCCTGGCGGCCGAGGCCGTGGGCAACATCGCCGCGCAGCCGGGGGTGTCGGGCCAGGCAGGCGTGGGAGCTGCGGGAATGGCGGCAGCCGCGGACGGGATGGCGGGCTTGCGCGACGCCGACGACAAGATTGACAGCCTCGAGCGGGCCATCAGCTCGGCCACGGTCGACTCGCCCCAGGTCAGCACCGGTGACGAGGACCTGCGCAGCATAGAGGTCGCCCTCAACGGCCTCCTCATGCGCATGCAGCAGGCCAAGCTCCAGCAGATGCGCTTTGTGGACGACGCGTCGCACGAGCTCAGGACCCCCATCGCGGTCATCCAGGGCTACGTGGGCATGCTGGACCGCTGGGGCAAGACCGACCCCGAGGTGCTCGACGAGTCCATCGCCGCCCTCAAAAGCGAAACCGCGTCCATGAAGGAACTCGTGGACCAGCTGCTCTTCCTGGCCCGGGGCGACGCCGGCCGCACCCACCTCGACCGCGCCCCTCTCGACCTGGGGCAGATTGCGCGCGAGGTATGCGAGGAGTCCCGTATGATTGACGCCGACCATGTCTACGAGCTGGTCGTGCCGGCGGCGGGCAGCTCGGCAGCGGCAGGCAGGGCGGGCGGGCTCCCCGGGGTGGGCTGCGCGACGGCGGGCAGCTTCCCGGCGGCAGATGGCTCAGCCCCAACTGCCGAAACGAATACCCTGAGCTCGCCTTACGCCCTCATCGGCGACGCCGTCCTCATCAAGCAGTGCATGAGAATCATGGTCCAGAACGCCGCCAAGTACTCCCCCGCCGGCACCCGCATCACCATCTCGGTCGCGCGCAACGCCCGGACCGGTGAGGTCAGCTTCTCCGTCCAAGACGAGGGAATCGGGATGACGGCCGACGAGGCGCGCCATGTTTTTGAGCGCTTCTGGCAGGCGGACAAGGCGCGGCAGGCCAGCAAGCAGTCGGGCACCGGCGGGTCTGGCCTGGGCCTTTCCATCGCCAAGTGGATTGTCGACGCCCACGACGGCCATATCGACGTTCTGTCCGCCGCCAATGTCGGCACCCGCTTCACCGTCCGCCTGCCCGCGGGGAGGTAGGGGACGGCGTTCCCGGACGCCCGCCGGACGCCGGTAGCGCTATCCTATGAGCGGACAGTCGATATCACCCGCACAGAGCCGACGCCAGCCTACGCGGTCAAGGAAGGGAACAGACATGCAGCTCATCGGCGATAACAGCGCATACGGCGCCCAGCGCGTCGAGCTCTCGGAGGACCGCGCGGTGCTGCCGGCTGTGGCCGAGGGCGACTCCCTGCCCTACGACGTGTGCGGCCTTATCCCCGTGGTCACCAAGCGCAAGGCTGGCAAGTCGGGCAAGCCGGCGAACGACAAGCTGGTCTACGCCCTGCCCTGCAACGGGAGCGCCGACCCCAACGACGCCATCGCCAACGCGCCGTCAAAGGACGCGGCCTGCGCAATCGACGTGCTGACCCAGGCGGTCGACCTCTTCAACGACCTGTTGGACAAGGCGGCCCGCCAAGCGCAGCACGACTTTGGCTATATTGACCAGGTCCAGGTGGGCATCAAGCCCGAGGGCTGGGGTTTCTCGCGCGTGGAGTCGCTCAAGGACGTCGTCTACGACCGCCCCAAGGGCAAGATCAAGCCCGGCACGCACCCTGCCCCCATCCCCCTCATGCGCCTGCGCGTGGAGACCGTGGAGCACCCGGGCCAAGAGTTCTCCCTGTCCGCCTCGGTGGAGTACGACAAAGACGGCTACCCCGTGGTCGTCAACATGGTGGAGTACGGCGAGGACGGGTGGATCTGCCGGGTCAACGCTGACACTGACAATCCCTCAAGCCGCCTGGAGCTCAAGAAGGTGGAGGAGGCCCCCTCGATCTCCGCGCCCGGCAAAATCATCTACCATCGCAACTGGAGGCACGACCCCTACCGTCCCCGCTGGTAGCAGGGGCTGTCTGGCACGCGTCTCCGCATAACGCATCCCCTGTTAACGCGCGCCTCCCCTGTTACGTCCCACCCCCGCCCCCTGTTACACCCTTCCCAAGGAGGAAGCCACATGGTAGACGAGCCCAACCATCCCACGACGAACGTCGACGCGAACGAGGCCCCGGCCGGCGAGCAGGTCCCCGAACCCGGCGAGCAGGCGCAAGCCCCCAAGGCCGCGTCGGGCATCGCGTCGCTGGCCTCGGACAACTTCAGCGTGCTGCAGTCGGTGGGCGGGGTGCGCGGCATCGTCGAGTCGCTCCTGCCCGAGCTCGCCTTCCTCGTCCTCTTCATCGTCACGCGCGACCTCATGGTCACCATCGTGGCCTCGCTGGTCATCTGCGCGATCGAGTTCATAGCCCGTCTAATCCAGCGGCAGACAATAGCCGGGGCCCTCACCGGCACAATCATGGTCCTCATCTGCCTCTTTGCCGCCTACAAGAGCAACGACGCGCGCAACTACTACCTGCCTGCCTGCATCATCAACGCCGTCTGGGCGCTTGCGCTGGGAATCTCGCTCGCGGCCCGAAGGCCCGGCATCGGCTACTTTGTCGAGCTCATCGCCAACCCGCCCACGGAGAACCTGAAGGGCTGGTACCACGACTGGCACGACGACGCCGACCTGCGCCGCGCCTACACCAAGGCCACCTGGCTCTGGGTGGGCATGTTCGTGCTGCGCGACGCCTTCCAGGTCCCCCTGTGGCTGATGGGCAACGTGTACATCCTGGGCACGGTGACCCTTGTGCTGGGCGTGCCCCTTTTCGCGCTGGTCTGCTGGGTCTCCTACCTCATCATCGCAGGTCCGAGACGTGCTCATAAGGCTCGCCTGCAGGCCGAGGAAGCCGAGCGGGCAGGCGCTGGGGACGGGCAGGC
>CAZEAF010000111.1:0-4997 GCA_964510125.1 uncultured Coriobacteriaceae bacterium | reverse complement strand
CACGACGACAAGACCTGGCCCTGCCGCAAGTGTGGAGCCAAGAACTACCGGCTCAAGAGCAGCATGGAGTTCCGTATCGACAACATCGGCGTGCTGGCGGCCACCGGGCCCAACCAGGGCACCCTGCACGCCGAGGCTGTCCCCGCCTAGAGCGGCCCGGAGGCTTGCGCCTGCGGGCGGCCCGGGGCAGTGAGCGGCCTGGGGGCGGGCGGCGGGCGGACTCCGCCCAGGTGGCAGGCGCCGCTCCAACCCAGGTGGCACACGCTTGCGGGCGCCGCTCCAACCCAGGTGGCACGCACGTCGAAACTGAACTATGCTTTATGGCGGACCCAGCCTGCACCGAACGAGGGCACGGCTGGGCCCGTCTTCTCTCTATAGAGGCCGGTCGCCAATTGCGCGGCCGAGGAAGGGGTGCGGCGATGTTCGGAATGGGCGCGGGGCTCACACCTGAGCAGCAGAAGTTACTCGACGAGAGAAAGGCCGAGCACGACGCCAACCTCAAGGCCTTCCGCGAGGCCCAGCGGCTCAGGGACATCGAGCTGGGCATCGTGGACCCGGACGAGGATGGTGACGAGGACGAGGATGCAGACAACGCGGGCGAGGCGGCCCACAACCACGGTCATGACCACGAGCATGGGCATGGGACGCCGGCCCCCGACGAGCCCCTCGACGACTTTGGCATAGACGAGGAGGCCATCCTCAAGTATTTCCGTACCCGCAACGAGGCCGTCGAGGAAGCCCGCAGGCGAGTACGCGCCCTCGAGGCCCAAAACCAGCACCTGACCAGCCAGCTCAAGATAGCGAACGACAAGGTCAAGGCCCTGCAGAAGGCCATCGCCCGCATGCGCGCCGTCAGCGCGCAAGCCCAGAAGGGCATGGCCGCCCAGCCCCAGGCCAACGTCCAACTTCAGGACGATGCCGACAAACCCGCAGCTCCCGAGGTTGGCGTCAGTTCTGCCATCCCTGCAGCTCCCGAGGCCGGCGCTGCTCCTGCCAACCCTGCGGACCCCGGGGCCGGCCGGTAGGCCCGGCGCCCGGCCCAGCCCTGCCCACCGCCATCACTCCCTCTCGGCACCCAACCCACCACCGTTCCCGCTCGGCGTCTTCCGCCGAGCGACCTGGGCCGCGGGCCCTGAGGGGTGTCAAATATGACCTCCCGGCCCTTTCGCGCGACCGCCTAGGAGCATGCTCCTAGGCGGCCCCGGGCGCTCCGTGGCGAGCAAATTACACGGCGATAGGGAAATTCTGGCACACAGATTTGCGTTCAGGGACTTGACGAAAATGCGGCAATCCATAATTATTGATAATCAGTTGATTATTATTTAGTTTCATATGCATTATCGGTATCACGGTAATTTGCCCGGCGGAAGCGCCTAGGCCGGGCGGGGCCCGGACGGCCCTTCTTCCGGCCCGAAGGAGCCCTCTGGCCTTCCAATCCAGTCCCTCATCGCAAATCTGTGCCAGTTTTTCGCGTCAGTGCTGTCAAAACGCCCTTTGGGTGGTCTTCGCGACGGCCGGTGGGGTGGCGGGTAGCGCGCCCAACGCCCAGCTGCGAGAGGACGGCGCCGGTCCGCTGGGCCGCCCGGCCGCCACGGGGCGGGACCAGCCGCGCAGCCGCCTGACCGCCGGCGGCGGACGCGACGCATCCGGCCGCCTCCGGCCGCCCGTGCCAGCAGAGGACGCGATGCGTCCCTGTCCCCCTGCGGCGCGCGCCGGTAGCGTCCCCCTCCGGCACGCCGCCGAGAAAAAGCGGAGCGATTTTGGAAATTCGGGGGCTATATTCCAGTTGTACACATCCGGAGACCCCCAAGGGGGCCGGCGGGACGCCGTCCAAGAGGCGCGGGGACCCGCCCCGGCCCGGCGCCGCCTCCCCCCGGTAAGCCGGTCAAGTCTCTTACCTGCGGTTTTGCTAAAGCCTCCCGAACGCCGGGAGGCCAGGCGCGCGGCGCCGGGCGCGCGCGACCCGCGCCAGTTGTGTACAACCGGAATATAACCCCGCGTTTTCGAATTTCTCTCCGCTTTTCCACATCGCCGGCTTGCGGAGCTACCCCTGGTTTGGCGCGCGCTCCGGATTTCAGGCAAGGAGGGCCGGACGGCCAAATGCTGCGAGGTAACTCGCAGAGCAATGGTCCTCCATCTCCGCCCCTGCTCAAACGGGTACCATGGTGTCCTCTGAGTGCGATGGTGGTTCGTCAGTTAGCATGTAGTTTCGACACGCAATGGGAACGAGGGCCGGGAGGCTGCTATGAGAACACAGGATGAGACCGCCGCCGATAAGGTCCTCTCAGGGGCATCGCCTGAGGTAGTTGAGGGTGGCGCCTCCTTCGTGTCGCCCGAGGTAGTTGGGGATGTCGCGCCCGCCAAATCCGCCAACCTCGCGGAATCCCACTTCCTGGCCATCGTCTCGCGCATGCGCTACATCGGGCGCTGGCAGCTTATGCGCAACTCGCGCCCCGAGAATCTGAGCGAGCACTCGCTGGACGTGGCAATGATTGCCCACCTCTTGTGCGTCATCGCCAACACCCGCTACGGCCAGCAGCTCGACGCCGAGCGGGCCGCCCTTATCGGCATGTATCACGACGTGTCCGAGATCATCACCGGCGACATGCCCACGCCCGTCAAATACCACGACGCGGATATCCGCACCGCTTACAAGGATGTGGAGAGGTCGGCCGTCGAACGCTTGCTGTCGACTCTGCCCGCCGACTTGCAGCCCACCTATCGCGGGGTTCTCGCGCCTGACACCTGCGGAAATGGCGAGTTGGACGGGACTGCACGCGCTGGGGCGGCCGCCGGTGTCGAGGGGGCGACCAACGCCGGTGTCGAGGGGGCGCCCGCCGAGTCCGAGCCCGACCCCGCCACCCAGCGCATGCTGCGCCTGGTCAAGGCGGCCGACAAACTGAGCGCCTACATCAAGTGCGCCGAGGAGGAGTCGTCCGGCAACACCGAGTTCAGGAGCGCCCGGGCCACCACCCGCGCCATGCTCGACCAGATGGCCGCCGAGCTGCCCGAGGTCGCCGACTTCATGCGCGACTTCCTCCCCTCCTACGGCTCCACCCTCGACGAGCTGCTGGGATAGCTGGGCTGGGGCTGGGCTAGGCCTGAGGCTGGGCCAAGGCTGGAGCTGGGGCTGGGATAGCTGGGCCAAGGCTGGGCTGGGGCTGCGGCTGGGGCGAAGGCCAAGGCTGGGCTGGGCTGGACCAAGGGCCAGGGCAAGACCGATCGGGGTCCGCTCCCGTTCTTCGGCTAGGCGCTATTTCCACAGCTCATAATCGCGGACTTCGCGCAGAATCGACTCGCACACCTCCTGAGCAGCCGGAAGGCCGTTCTCGCACATCAGATTCGCTTGCTCCCGCAGGGCTGGCTCAAGGGCTGCCCTCATCTCATCGGCATGGCGCAAGGCCGCCTTTCGCCCTATGCCAGCCTCATCAGCCGCAAGGGCCAGGTCGTCCTTGGAGACACGGCGCACGTCCTTCTCGCCACCTATCCTAAAGGCAAGCTGTTTGCTGCTCTTTGGGTATATGGTCGTGCTTACGACGTCATAGACAGGCGAAAGGCGTATAGAGTCCAGCGTTTGATTGTATGTCAACGAGATATTCTTAACATGATTATCTGTATTTCCGATAAGTATATCAAATATGAATAAGTCCCAGAGTTTAAACGCATCCTCATAAGCGCGCGCACTGGCATGCCTCAACAGGTCAAAACAAGCCTGGAGGTAGCTCTGACCCGCAGGCTCGTACTTGGCGGAGCTCGGCACGCCCATCGCCTGCGCAAAATCCTCTTGGTGCAGGCGAAGGGGCATAAGATGGCCGCTGATCTGGGATTTTGCCCCCTCAAAGGTTCGATCGAACCGGCGCGTGGCAAAGAGCGGCTCGACCCCGTCCAGATGTATCACGAACGTGTCAGGGACATCGAGCCCGCACGCTGCCGCCGTCTTAAGGCAAAGCTGCTCGTTGACAACCAGGTCGTCGAGACGGACATGGCTCTGCTTGACGATATGGGTGCTCGGCGCCAGCCCTTTGGGGAGAAACCAGCCGCTGCCATTTTGCCCGCCCTGCCCTCGCTCGCGGTACAGACCAACTTTGCCGCTCGCGCCCGCCAGAGAAAGGTGGGCCTCCGTGACAAGCTGGGCGGACTCGCTTGCCCCTTCCTCCGCCAAGGCCTGTATGTCGCCCACTGCCAGCGGCTGATATTGCGCAGGAGCCGCCTGAGCTCCCTGGTCGGCGAGGTCTTGGACCAGAACCGCCCCGATGCACTCGCTTCCCAGCTCAGAGAGGATGGAGAGGTAGTCGTTCACGTCGACGCCTATATCCTGAGCAACGCAGCGCCGGGTAAAGCCCTCGGGAAGAAGACCGTCGAAAAAAGCTTGGGTCCTCCCTGGCGAAAAGGGACCGCTCTGCAGGGACAACGAAAGCGAGATGGGCCGTGCCGCGCCGGATGCCAGGTACTCGTCGTCGTAGGCAAAGCACGCGTCTGCGCCGTTTATGCCTTTGATTGTGCCCACCTGGGTCTGCGAACCTTGGATTTCGAGGGATATGGCCAGCTCTCTCATCGTGCGGCCTCCCTATCGATAATTACTACATCGAGGCCGAGCATGTTGGCGAGGATAATGGATTTGCCCAGCTCAGCGGTTTGCTTGCCGCGCTCCAGGTCGGACACGAACGTCGTGCTGACCCCACAAGCCTCTGCCAGCTGGACCTGCGTGAGCCCGAGCTGCTTGCGCTTTGCGCGCACCCGCTTGCCAAAATCCGCCGCGTCAAAGACACAGTCACCACGCAGAATCATGTTGCGCCGCCTTTCTCGCAGTCCGACTCGGTGCCCGCCCAGGCGCTCCTCGGGCAACGGCCTCCTAGGAGACGACCCGCCCGGGAGACGGGCCCTGGGCGACGGCCGACCAGAGAATTTCGCCGTACGGCGTTATATCGGGTATTTTACTACAGATTTCGCCGTACGGCGTTATCTTGGCTGAAAGGCTTCGAATTTCGCCGTACGGC
>CAZEAF010000110.1:1572-5003 GCA_964510125.1 uncultured Coriobacteriaceae bacterium | reverse complement strand
CCCGCGGGGATGTACTGGGCGAGCTCGGCGACGGAGCCGACGAAGACCAGGCCGCAGCGGTCGAGGTAGAGCTGGTCGTAATCGGCGCCTCCCGGCAGCGCGCCCCCGCCGTTGCCGTTCGTCGTCACGGGAACAAAGCCCGCCCGGCCCATGCGCACGACCATCTCGCGCAGGGGGTCGTAGTAGCCGTCCAGGCTGAGCATGACGAGGGGGCCGCCTTGACCGCGGCCGACCCGGTTGGCGCAGGCCACGTCGGTCACCTCGTCCAGCGTGCCCATGCCGCCGGGCAGGGCCACAAAGAGGTCGCCCAGCTGAATCATGCGCTCCTTGCGCTCCTCCATGGTGTCGACTACGACCAGCTCGGTGAGCCCGGACTTGGCCACGCCGTCGGCCTTGAAAAAGGAAGTTTCGACGCCGATGACCTCGCCTCCCTCGGCCAGGACCGCATCGGCGACCACGTCCATGAGGCCGGTGGAGCTGCCTCCGTAGACCAGCCGGTGGCCGCGGCGAGCGATAAGGCGGCCCAGCTCGGCGGCTGCCTGGGTGTAGGCGGGGTCGACCCCGAAGTTGGACCCGCAGAAGACGACGATGTTCATGGGACCCGCCCCTCGCATTTCTCGCTCTCCTCGTGCTTCTCGTCCCTCTCGCACTTCCCGTTCTGATTGCATCTCGCGTATTCCACGGGGTCCTCCACACCGTTGGCGCGGAAGGCGGCGATGCGGTCGCGGCAGGTGGCGCAGGTGCCGCAGGGCAGGTCGCCGCCCTCGTAGCAGGACCAGGTGAGCCCATAGGGGACGCCCAGCTCAAGACCGCAGGCCACGACCCCCGCCTTGTTCTGGTGCACAAAGGGGGCCTCGACCCGCACCCGCCCATAGGTGCCCAGGGACAAGGCCAGACCCATGGCGCGGGCGAACTCGGGCGTGCAGTCGGGATAGGCGTCGCCCGCGGCATCGTCGGCATGGGCGCCCAGGTAGAGGTCGATGTCGTCGTCGGGCCAAAGGGACAGGGCCAGGGCCGCGGCGGCGGACAGCATGAGGCCGTTGCGGAAGGGGACGTAGGTGGACACGGGCCCCTCGCCCCGCCCGGCAATCTGCTCGGCGTAGGTCCGGTGGTCGACGGCTTGCGAGCTGCCCGCCATAAGGGCGTTGTCGGAGTCCTTGAGGATGGCGGCGATGTCGAGAACCCGGTGGGCGATGCCGTAGTGGTCGGCCACGGCCTGGGCGGCTTGGAGCTCGCGGCTGTGGCGCTGGCCGTAGAAGAAGCTCACACTGGCAACGCTTTCGGCCCCAAGCCGGTCGACGGCCAGGGCGATGCAAGTGGTGGAGTCGACGCCGCCGCTGGAGAGGACCAGGGCCCGCCGCTTGCGACAGCCGGCCGGGGCAGCCTCGGCACCCCCTGCGACCTGGGAATCAGCCGCCGGCCGCAAGCTCGGGGCACCCCCTGCGACCTGGGGGTTAGCCGGTGGCCGCGGGCCCGGGACGGTCCGGCCAGCCTGCGTCCCCTCCTCGCTCATCGGGCGCCATCCCCGCGGTCGAGGTCGCTCAGCTGGGCGAACATCCGCTCCTGAGCGATTTTCTCGTACCCGAACTCGGGGTTGGCCCAGTTGGCAAAGGGGTAGATGGAGATGCCGCCGCGCGGGTAGAACATGCCGCGGACTTCGATGTACTTTGGCTCCATGAGCTTGACCAGGTCGTTGCAGATGACGTTGGTGACATCCTCGTGGAAGTCGCCGTGATTGCGGAAGGAGAAGAGGTAGAGCTTGAGCGACTTGCTCTCCACCATACGCATGTTGGGGATGTAGTTGATGTAGAGGGTAGCGAAGTCGGGCTGGCCGGTGATGGGGCACAGGGTCGTGAACTCCGGGCAGCGGAAGGTCACCATGTAGTCGCGCTCGGGATGCTTGTTGGCAAAGGTTTCGAGCAGGCTGGGGTCGTAGTCGGTGGCGTAGCGGGTGAGCTGGTTGCCCAAGAGGGTCAGGCCGTCACGCGCACGCTCGTTGGTTGTCTGCTCGTTCTCGCTGCTCACAGTGGTCGGTCCTTCCGTGCTCTCCCATGCATGCCTGCCTTTTGCATCCTGGCCTCGCGGCGCGTTCCTAGGACTCGGCCTGCGAGGTGCCCAGCACGTCGTTCACATGGTCGGCGATGCGCTTGGCCATTGCCTCCTGGGCCTTCTGGGCAGCGGCGGCGTCACGGGCGCGGGCGCGCTCCTCGGCGGCGATGGCGTCGGGCCACTTCTCCTCGTAGCCGGCGTAAATCTCGGCCTCGGTCTTGGCGTTGGGCACCGAGTCGATAATCATTATGTCGCCGGGCTTGACCGAGCCGCCGTGGATGACCCGCACAAAGACGCCCTCGCGGGGCATGATGCAGTCGCCCATGATGTGGTAGATCTCGCAGCGGGAATGGCAGTGCTTGCCGGTCTGGGTCTGCTCGAGGACGATGGCGTCGTCGCCGAAGATGGTGTCGGGCGAACCCACGCGGTAGCGGGTGCCCACGGGCATGCGCTTGAAGTCAAAGCCCTGCACGACCACGTTCTCGCCAAAGGAGCCGTCGTGGATGGGGGCGCCGGCCGCCTTGAAGGCGTTTGCACTCTCGGCCGCCAGCAGGCTCACCTGGCGGTGCCAGTTGCCGGCGTGGGCGTCGCCCTTGACGCCAAAGTCCTCGACGAGCTCAATCGAATCGACCGGCTGCTTCTGTGTACCCTTGTGTTCGCTGATGCAGACCGCTTGGATGACTCCCATGTTTGTCGCTCCCCTCCGCAGGCTGGCGCGCTGCCACCTGACCATGCGTTCGTGCCGCGCGCCGCCAATCCCATGTCGAGCACTACTGCCCGACCGTGCTTGGTCGCGCGCTGCCAATCCCGTGCCGCGCGCCGCCGAGCCCACCTTCGATTTCTTCGTCTCGAAGGATACCATTGTTGCTGGGTATCTACCGCCCGCCGAGGGGCCGCGTGCCAACCAAAACCGTTTTGTCCCATACCGTACGGACGCAAACGCCGTGCAGGCGCCCCGCCCATCAAGAGCGCACATCCCGGCAGAAGAAGCAGGATAAGATAGGCAGGACACACAGGACGAAGGCAGAAGGACGCGCTCAGCCGCCCCGGCGAAAGGAGGACCGCATGACCATCGTCTGTGACCAGCGCCTCAAGGACTACATGGCCAAGAAAGGCTACTCCTGCATCGCGATGGAGGCAATCAACCCCATGGGCTGCTGCGCGGGAATGACCGAGCTCAACGCCCGGTTCCTGACCCCGTGCGACGCTGACAGGCTGCGACCCACCGCCCGCAAGGCGTACCAAACGGAAGACCTCGAGCTGCTGATTCTCTCTCGCGAAATCAGCGTGGACGAGGACGTGCACCTGGGCCTCAAGTCCTTCCTCGGCGCCAAGGACGTCAGCATGGACGGCATCCGCGCCTTTGAGTTCTAGCCGGGCGC
>CAZEAF010000110.1:0-1472 GCA_964510125.1 uncultured Coriobacteriaceae bacterium | reverse complement strand
GGGCTGTCGGTGGGCGCGCAGCGTCGCGGGCATCCTGACCTGCGCATCGTGAAAAACCGTGAGAGCAACAAGGAGACAGCATGCCCTGCACCACCCTGCTCGTGGGCAAGCGCGCGAGTTACGACGGCTCGACCATCATCGCCCGCAACGAGGACTCCTCGTCCAAGGAGTTCACGCCCAAGAGGTTCGTCGTCATCCAGCCGGCCGACCAGCCCCGCCATTATCGCAGCGTGCTGGCTCACCTGGATATCGACCTGCCCGACGACCCCCAGCGCTATACCTGCATGCCCAACGCCCTGGCCGGCGAGGGGGTCTGGGGAGAGGCGGGTGTCAACGAGTCCGACGTGGCCATGAGCGCGACCGAGACCCTCACCACCAACGAGCGCGTGCTGGGGGCCGACCCCCTGGTGGAGCTGCGACCTGCCGTGGGCGTCGAGGGCGAGCCAGGCTATGTGGCCGAGCGGCCCGGCGGCATCAGTGAGGAGGACCTCCTCACCATCGTCCTGCCCTACATCCACAGCGCCCGCGAGGGTGTGGAGCGCCTGGGCCGGCTGCTCGAGCGCTATGGGACCTACGAGATGAACGGCGTGGCCTTCTCGGACGCAGACGAGATTTGGTGGCTGGAGACCGTGGGCGGCCACCACTGGATTGCCAAGCGCGTGCCCGACGACGCCTACGTCACCATGCCCAACCAGCTGGGCATCGACTCCTTTGACCTGATTGACGCCGAGGGGCCCCAGACCGACCACATGGCCAGCGCTGACCTGCGGGAATGGATGACAGCCAACCACCTCGACCTCACGCTGGGGACGGCGGCTGGCGACGTCGCCGACGTTTTCAACCCCCGCGAGGCCTTTGGCTCACACGACGACGCCGACCACATCTACAACACCCCGCGGGCCTGGGCCATGCAGCGCTTCCTCAACCCCCACGCCTGCGACTGGGACGCCACCCGCGCGGGCGACGCCGCCGGCAACCTGGGCCCCGAGTCTGACGACATCCCCTGGTGCCGGGTGCCCGAGCGCAAGGTCACGATTGAAGACGTCAAGTACGCGCTCAGCCTGCGCTACCAGGGCACGCCGTACGACCCCTACGGGATTCACGGCCCCTCCGACCAGCGGGGAAGGTATCGTCCCATCGGCATCAGTCGCAACAGCGAGCTGGCCTGCATCCAGCTGAGGCCCTACGCGCCCACTGGAGCCCGCGCTGTGGAGTGGGTGGCCTTCGGCAGCAACGCCTTCAACGCTCTGGTGCCCTTCTTCGCCAACGTCCAGACCACCCCGGCCTACCTTGCCACGACCGGCAAGCACGCCAGCACCGACAGCTTCTATTGGGCAAACCGCCTGGTAGGGGCCCTGGCCGACGCCCACTACCACGCCTGCTTGTCCGATATCGAGCGCTACCAGCTCAAGGTCGGCAGCGAGGGCCATGCGCTGATTGCCGAGACGGACCGCGAGCTGGCGGCCATAGCG
>CAZEAF010000109.1:2744-5026 GCA_964510125.1 uncultured Coriobacteriaceae bacterium | reverse complement strand
GTGGTGATGCGGGCCAGGTCGCCCGTCATCTGTCCGTCCTCGATGGTGCCCAGGGTGGCCGCCTCGAGCTTGTCGGCAAAGGCTGCGAGCTCAGGCAGGCCGTCCAGCTCCCCGCGCTTGCGCAGGGCCCCCGACCAGGCAAAGATTGTGGCCACCGAGTTGGTGGAGGTCCTCTCGCCCTTGAGGTGGCGGTAGTAGTGGCGGGTGACCGTCCCGTGGGCGGCCTCGTACTCATAGGCCCCCTTGGGGCTCACCAGCACGCTCGTCATCATGGCCAGGGATCCAAAGGCCGAGGACAGCATGTCGCTCATGACGTCGCCGTCGTAGTTCTTGCAGGCCCAGACAAAGCCGCCCTCGGAGCGCATGATGCGGGCCACGGCGTCGTCGATGAGGGTATAGAGGTAGCTGATGCCCGCCGCCTCGAACTTCTCCTTGTAGCTGCGCTCGTAGAGGTCGGCGAAGATGTCCTTGAAGCGATGGTCGTAGATTTTGGAGATGGTGTCCTTGGAGGCGAACCACAAGTCCTGGCCCTTGGACAGGGCGTAGTCAAAGCAGGCGGTGGCGTAGCTCTTGATGGAGGAGTCCAGGTTGTGGATGCCCTGGGCGACGCCGGGACCTGCGAAGTCGTGGACCAGGGCCCGCTGCTCGGGGCCGCCGTCGGCCGGGGTGTAGACCAGCTCGACCTTGCCGGGGCCGGGGACTCGCAGCTCGGTGCCGCGGTAGATGTCGCCATAGGCATGGCGGGCGATAGTGATGGGCTTTTTCCAGGAGCGGACCTGGGGCTCGATGCCTTTGACCTGGATGGGGGCGCGGAAGCAGGTCCCGTCGAGGATGGCGCGGATGGTGCCGTTGGGGCTCTTCCACATCCTCTTGAGCCCGTACTCCTCCACGCGCTGGGCGTTGGGGGTGATGGTGGCGCACTTCACGGCCACGCCCAGGCGCAGGTTGGCCTGCGCGGCATCGGTGGTGACCTGGTCGTCGGTCTCGTCGCGGTGCCGCAGGCCCAGGTCGAAGTACTCGGTCTTGAGGTCCACGAATGGCAGGATCAGGTCGTCCTTAATCATCTGCCACATGATGCGGGTCATCTCGTCGCCGTCCATCTCGACGAGCGGCGTGGTCATGGCGATTTTGGCCATCGGGTCTCCCTTGCTGAGGTGGTGCGCTGCTAGGCTAACTCGCCCAGTATAGGCGACCCACATAGCCAGTCAGTTTCGGGACCGACTAGCAAAAGAGGAAAGGAGGCAAGCCGTCCGGCAGAAGAGTTTTCATGGGGTGACTTTACACAGGCGGCAAAGGCTGCGCGCACGCCGGGCAGGGAAGCGCTATTGTTAGCCGGTATCTTGTTTGAACGGAAGCGACAGGCAACCAAAGGAGCAGTCATGTTCGACGGTCTTCCCGTACCCGGCCGCAATGACGAGTGCTGGTGCGGCAGCGGCAAAAAATACAAGAAGTGCCATTACGAGTTCGACCGCCACCTGGAGGTCCTTTACGACGCAGGCGAGCAGGTGCCCTACCGCTCCTTGATCAAGTCCGCGGCCGACATCGAGGGAATCAAGGTGTCCGCCGAGGTCAACCGGGGCATCCTCGACTATGTGGGCGAGCATATCAAAGCCGGCGTGTCCACGCTCGACATCAACAGCTGGGTGAACGACTACCTGGCCGCCCACGACGCCGTCTCGGCCGACCTCAACTACGAGGGCTACCCCTACAGCGTCTGCACCTCCATCAACGACGTCATCTGCCACGGCTTTCCCAATGAGGGCGACGTACTCAAGGACGGCGACATCATCAACGTGGACATGTCCACCATCAAGGGGGGCTACTTCTCCGACTCCTCGCGCATGTACTGCATCGGCGAGGTCTCGCCCGAGCGCAGGCGCCTGGTCCAGGTCTGCCGCGACTCGGTCCAGGCCGGCCTTGATGCCGTCAAGCCCTGGGGCCATCTGGGCGACGTGGGCGCCGCGGTCAACAGGGTGGTCACCGAGGCCGGCTTCACCGTGGTGCGCGAGTACGGCGGCCACGGCATCGGCAAGGAGTTCCACGAGGACCCCTTCGTGAGCTTCGTCTCCAAGGCGGGCACCGGCCCCATCCTGGCCCCGGGCCTGTGCTTCACCATCGAGCCCATGGTCAACGCCGGCCAGCCCGACATCACGACCGACGAGGACAACGGCTGGATTGTGCGCACCAAGGACCACTCGGACAGCGCCCAGTGGGAGGTCCAGCTGGTGGTGACCGAGACCGGCTACGAGCTTCTGAGCTGGTAAAAGCTCTCCGTTTTGATT
>CAZEAF010000109.1:0-2644 GCA_964510125.1 uncultured Coriobacteriaceae bacterium | reverse complement strand
GCGCAGATGGAGGCCAAGAACTCGTCGGTGGCCCACTCGGTCGTCTTGTTGGAGCGGTCGCGGACGGAGATGTTGCCGGCCTCGACCTCCTTGTTGCCCAGGATGAGCATGTAGGGCACGCGGTCGACGTCGATGGCCTCGCGAATCTTGTAGCCAATCTTTTCGTCGCGCTCGTCTACCTTGACGCGGACCCCCTGGGCGCGGAACTTGGCCGCGACCTCGTTGGCGTAGTCGCGGTGCTTCTCGGACACGGGCAGGATCTTGACCTGGCAGGGGGCCAGCCAGGTGGGGAACTTGCCCTCGTACTGCTCGATGAGCATGCCGATGAAGCGCTCGAAGGAGCCAAAGCCGGCGCGGTGAATCATGATTGGGCGCTTCTTGGAGCCGTCGGCGTCGGTGTACTCGAGCTCAAAGCGCTCGGGCAGCTGGAAGTCGAGCTGGATGGTGCCGCACTGCCAGGTACGGCCCAGGCAGTCCTCCAGGTGGAAGTCGATCTTGGGGCCGTAGAAGGCGCCGTCGCCGGGGTTGAGCGTGTAGTCGATGCCCATGGATTCCAGGGCTTCCTTGAGGCCCTCCTCGGCGGTGGCCCAGTCCTCGTCGGAGCCCATCGAGTCCTCGGGACGGGTGGACAGCTCCACCCTGTAGGGGAAGCCAAACTGGTGGTAGTAGGCCGTAATCAGGTGGGCGACATCGGTGACCTGCTCGGTAATCTGGTCGCGGCGGATGAAGAGGTGGGCGTCGTCCTGGGTGAAGGCGCGCACGCGGAACAGGCCGTGCAGGGCGCCCTTGAGCTCGTGGCGATGGTCCTTGCCGGCCTCGGCCAGCTTGAGGGGCAGGTCGCGGTAGGAGCGGGGACGGCTCTTGTAGATGAGGCAGGCGCCCGGGCAGTTCATCGGCTTGATGGCGCAGTCCTCCTCATCAATCTGGGTCGTGTACATGTTGGCCTTGTAGTGGTCCCAGTGGCCGGAGGTCTCCCAGAGCCTGCGCGACAGGATGATGGGGGTGTCCACCTGCTCGTAGCCGTAGGCCTCCTGCATCTCCACCCAGTACTGCTTGAGGGCGTTGTAGACCTTCATGCCGTTGGGCAGCCAGAAGGGGAAGCCCGGGCCGAAGTCCGAGAACATGAAGAGGTCCATCTCCTTGCCGATGCGGCGATGATCGCGCTTCTCAGCCTCGGCGAGCAGCTCGAAGTACCTGTCCATCTCTTCCTTGCTGTGGAAGGCGACGCCCTGGATGCGGGTGAGCATCTTGTTGTTGGAGTCGCCCTTCCAGTAGGCCCCGGAGACAGCCGTGAGCTTGAAGGCCTTGAGGGCCTTGGTGTAGAGCAGGTGCGGGCCCACGCACATGTCGATGTACTCACCCTGCTGGAAGAAGGTGATGTGGGCGTCCTCCTCCAGGTCGCCTATGTGCTCGACCTTGTAGGACTCTCCGCGCTCCTCCATCAGGGCGATGGCCTCGGAGCGGGGCTTCTCATAGGTCTGGAACTTGAGGTTCTCCTTGACAATCGCGCGCATCTCCTCCTCGATGGCGGGCAGGTCGTCGTTGGAGATTTTGGTCTCGCCGAGGTCGATGTCGTAGTAGAACCCGTTGTCGGTCGCGGGGCCGTAGGCAAAGTGAGCCTGGGGGTAGAGGCGCTTGACCGCCTGCGCCATGATGTGCGCCGCGGAGTGGCGGATGACGTGGAGCTCCTCCTCTTCCGGGCACTCGTCCACGTGGCCGTCGTTGTACAGAACCTTCATCGTAACCTCTCTTCAAGACCTGAGCGCCGCTGCTCGGCAGGCGCGGGGTGCAAACGATTCTCATTCTATGGCTTGGCCGGCGTCTGTTCTAGTGTGGAAGGCCATCGCAGGACAGGCCTTACAAAAATCGGACGTCAGGCAAGGGACTTTGCCAGCCACGAGGGCTGATCGGCGCTCACGACGCGGGCGCAGGCGTAGGCGCGGGCCAGGGACAGGACCGCCGTGGCTGTGTAAGACGTCTCGCCGGTGCGGGCCAGAGCCAGGGCATGGTCGGGCCCCGTCTGACCTTCCAAGACGAGGGCGTGGTCGGGCCCCGTCTGACCTTCCAGGGTGAGGGGGACCAAGAGCATGGGCCGGTCGCCGGCGGGGTCGTAGGCGGCGGTGGCCAGGCGGTGGTTGGCCCGCACCAGGCGCAGGGCCCGGGTCAGGGCGGGCTCCAAAGCTTGGCCGGCGGCCCGGGCCAGGTCGGGGGACAGGGTCACGTCGGCCGCGGGCGGCACGGTCTCGTCGGCCAGGCCCTCGACATAGGTCGCCGGGACAGGCAGGGACCCCAGGGTCCGGGCTAGGCACTCGACTGCCTGAGGGGTGGCCGCAAAGGACGCGAACTTCCAGGGAATGTCGCCCTCGTGAGCCTCAAAGCACAGGTAGATGGGGTCGGCAGCAGGGGTGAAGAGGCCCGAGTCAAAAGCGGCTTGCGACCCGTCTGCGCTGACAGCCAGCCGGCCCTGGGCACGCA
Source organism: uncultured Coriobacteriaceae bacterium (assembly GCA_964510125.1). Taxonomy (GTDB): domain Bacteria; phylum Actinomycetota; class Coriobacteriia; order Coriobacteriales; family UMGS124; genus CAIFEU01. The sequence goes on along the minus strand of CAZEAF010000109.1, from coordinate 169 downwards.
CGCGGTGCAGGGTGAGGGCCAGGTACTCGTGAAGCGCCGCCAGGCTGCCGGCCGGCGTTCCGGGCAGGTCCCAGGTCTCAGGGGCGGCAAGCGCTGCCAGCTGGCGCCGGGTCTCCTCAAGCGAGGGGAACACCGCGAAGCTGGCCAGGTCGCGAAGGGGACTCACGGC
>CAZEAF010000108.1:0-5062 GCA_964510125.1 uncultured Coriobacteriaceae bacterium | reverse complement strand
GCCAGGTCGGCGCCGGAGTCAAACTTCTGGGCGTCGGCGCTCGGCACGATGTACATGTTGGCGCCGGTCATCTCGGGGTCACCAAAGGGCAGGATGTCCACGCGCCCGCCCATCTGGGCCAGGTCGTCCACCAGGCCAAAGTCAAGGGCGCGGGCCGGGCAGGCCAGGACGCACACGGGCTTGAGGCCCTGGGCGACGCGGTCCTTGCAGCCGTCGCACTTGGCGGCCAGGCTCGTGGCCGGGTCGATCGTTATGGCATGGTAGGGGCAGACGGTCGTGCAGGTGCCGCAGCCGTCGCACATGGCGGCGTCCACGGACACCAGGCCGGTCTGCTCGTCCTTCACGATGGCGCCCGCGGGGCAAGCCGCCATGCAGGCCGGGTGGTCGCAGTGCATACAGGCGGCCGAGACGGCGTAGGAGACGCAGCTGGTGACAAAGGTCCCATCCTCGGCCATATCGGTAGTGCCGCCAGTTACCTCGAAGAGCTTGCGGAAGTTGACGTCGGCGGACAGGTCCTTGCGGTCCTTGCACGCCAGCTCGCAGGTCTTGCATTCCGTGCAGCGCGTGCCATCAAAGTAAAAGCCGTACTGAGACATCGTGATTCCTCCCTCTATTAACTCGCGCTGACGTTAGGCCTTGTAGACCTGGCAGATGACGGACTTTTCGGAGTTGCCCTTGGCGAGAGAGCTTCCGCGCAGGGTGGCCAGCGTGTTGGTGCATCCGCCGTAGTCCACGCGGTCTCCGTCCATGTTGGCGTCGTGCCAGGCGCCTTGGGCAGCCACGACGACGCCGGGCACCACGCGCGGGGTCACCTTGGCCAGCAGCTGGATGGTGCCGACCGGGCTGGTCACGCGCACCTGGTCGCCCTGGGCGATGCCGCGTTCGGCGGCGTCGGCCGGGTTGATCCAGACTTCCTGGGGGTTGGCGGCCTTGAGGAGCTCGACGTTGCCCCAGCTGGAGTGCAGGCGCCCGCGGTAGTGGAAGTCGCTCATGACCAGGGGGAAGTCCTCTGTCGTGGTCTCAACGCCGTACCACTCGGGCGCGTAGACCGGCACGGGGGCCACGAATTCGTCGTCGGCAAACTCGTGGGTCTGGATGTACTGGTCCAGGGCCTCGGAGTAAATCTCGATTTTGCCCGACGGGGTCCCCAGCGGGTTGGCGGCCGGGTCCTTGCGGAAGGCCTCGCAGCCAACGCGGTGCTCCTCGGACTTCTGCACCAGCACGCCCTGCTCGGTCAGCTCGTCGTAGGTGGGCAGGTCGGGGTTGTCGGCGCGGCTCTGCTCGTAGAGGTCCTTGATCCAATCGAGCTCGGACTTGCCCTCGGTGAACTGGTCGCGCAGGCCGAACTTGTCGGCAAGCTCGGCCGTGGCCTCGTAGCAGGTCTTCTGCTCGAAGTGGGGCTTGACGGCCGGGGTGCCGCTGATGATGTAGGAGTCGTCTTCGCCCGTGGAGATCATGGAATACTGCTCGAAGCGGAAGAGGTCGGGCAGGATGATGTCGCAGTACTTGAGCGAGTCGGTCATGACGATGTCGGAGCCCACCACGAACTGGCAGAGGGATTCGTCGGCCATCACGTCGTGGACATGGTTGATGTCGGCGTTCTGGTTTGTGATGCAGTTGCCGGCATAGTTCCAGACGAACTTGATGGGGACGTCCAGATGCTCTTTGCCTGTGACGCCGTCGGCCACCTCGGTCATCTCGGGGCCGCGCTCGATGGCGTCGACCATGGAGAAGACGGAGATCTGGGTCTTGACAGGGTTCTCGCCGGCAGACAGGCTCTTGAGGCTGGTGGACTTTCTGCTCTCGCGCAGGCCTGTGTTGGTGCCGGGGAGGCCGATGTTGCCGGTCAGGATGGGCAGCATGCAGATGGACAGGGTGCTCATCTCGCCGTTGCAGTGGCGCTGGTTGCCCCAGCCCTGGACGACGTACATGCTCTCGGCGTCGGCGACCATCTGGGCGATCTCGCGGATGCGGGCGGCCGGGATACCGCAGATGGGGGCGGCCCACTCGGGGGTCTTCTCCACCATGTCGTAGCCGGTGCCCATGATGTAGTCGGTGTAGCTCTTGTGCTGGCCCTGGGCGCTCTCGGGCATGGTGGACTCGTCGAAGCCCACGCAGTAGGTGTCGAGGAAATCGTGGTCGACCTGGTCGTTGGCGATGAGCTCGTGGGCCACGGCCGAGACGAAGGCGGCGTCTGTGCCGGGGTTGATGGGCTGCCACTGGTCGGAGTGGCCGAGCAGGGAGTCGCTCAGGCGCGGGTCGAAGATGAGGATTTTGCCCTTGTTGTTCTCACGGGCGCGGACCCAGTCGTGGTGGGAGCCGGCGCCGCCCTGACGGGTCTCGACGGGGCTGGAGCCGAATACCAAGACCAGGTCGGCGTCGGCGGCCGAGCTGGTGCTGGAGGCAGGCGTGCCGCCCCACATGTAGGGGGCGATCCAGGAATACTGGGCAGACGAGTAGCTGCCGTAGTAGCCCAGGGAGCCGCCGAGCATGTTCATGAGGCGGCCAAAAGGTCGGGACGTCGTGGCGGAGACGCCTGTGGCGTAGTTGATATAGACGGCCTCGTTGCCATAGTTGTCGATGACGTCCTGGAGCTGGGCGGCGATTTCGGTCAGGGCCTCGTCCCAGGAGATGCGCTCGTAGCGGCCGTCGCCGCGCTTGGTGCCGGGGACACGGCGCATCGGGTAGTAGATGCGGTCGGGGTCGTACATCCAACGGCGGTAGCTGCGGCCGCGCAGGCAGGCGCGGGGTTGGGGGTCGTCGAGGTCGAGCGTGTCGTTGGAATAGGTGTCCACCCACAGGACCTGGTCGTCCTTGACGTGGAACTTAAGGGCGCAGCGGCCCGGGCAGTTGATGGCGCAGTGGCCCCAGACGGTCGTGATGCCCTGGGCCTCCTCCGCCGGGTCGTTGCCTGCGGTGCCGTTGCCGTAGCCGGCGGCGTCCTGGGCGGCCGATTCGCCCTCGGCGTCGCCCGCATCCTTGGACGCGGCGTCGGCGGCGAAGGCGTAGCCTGGCTTGTTCAGTGCCGAGCCTGCCAGCGCGAGACCTGCCAACGCGCCGGTCGCTCCGACGAACCCCCGCCTTGTGAGATTGTGCTCCATGGTCGTTTCCTCCCCTTGATGCTATGCAAACCGCTTCTGCGGCTGCTGAGCTTCATGCTATGCTTGTGAAGCGAGGGGCGGTCGCCAACAGCGGGTGACAAGGAGCAAACGCCGAGGTAGATGATGTATTACGTCGCCAGGGTGACGGGTGTCGGTGTTGTAAGGGGCGGACGGAGGAGAGCGGGGCATGAGGGGGGTCGCGTTTGGCGTCAACGATGCGGTGCTGGCTGTCTTCACGGCTCTGGCGCCCGCGGCGGCTCTTGCCTACCTGGTCCTGCTCGGGCTCGCTGTCTTCGGGCGCTTTGAGACCGAGGAGGCGCGCGCCCGGCTCGAGCGCTGGCTTGCCCTGCCCCTATTGGTGGCGATGGCGGGCCTGGTTGTGGCGGCCAGCCATCTGGGCAACGCGGCGAACGCCCTCTTCGTCTTTACCCACGCGGGCAGCGCCGGTCTTTCCACCGAGGTCCTGTGCACGGCGGTCTTTTTGGCGCTCGGCGGCTTTTACTGGTTGGCGGGCTTTTACCTGCATCTGCCGCGCGCCGTCCGCGTCGCCTGGTATATCGCCTGCCTTCTGGCGACGGGGGCCTTTCTCTGGGCGACCACGGTCGTCTACCGGGAACCCACCGTGCTCACCTGGTCGAGCCCGGTCTTTTGGGCCGTCCTGCCCTTCGAGGGGCTGGCGGCCAGCGGGCCCCTGGGCTGCCTGGTGCTGGTTCTGGCTGGCCAGGCTGGCCGCAAGCCCCTTTGGAAGGCGAGTCTGGCCGGGTCTGTGGCAGGGTTGGCAGTCGCTCTCGTTTTGCTGGTGGCCCAGCTGAAGGCCCTGCCCGGCATCCGCGGGTCTTATGGGACGGCCCAGGCCCTCCTGCCCAGCTTCCCTGTCTATATAGTGGGATACGGGATTGGGATGTCGATGGCAATTGCGGGCGGCTGGTTTGCTATGAGGCGGGTTTGCTCTCGTCTCGAGGCGGACAAGGCCGGGGCACTCCAGGCGAGCGCGCATGACAGGTCTGCCTGCCGGGTCCGCGCGGCCATCCTGCCCCTTCTCTGCTGCCTGCTGGCCTTTGCCGCTACTTTTGCCGCGCGCTTCTCCTTCTACTGTTTCCATATGACGGCGGGGCTGTCATGAGCCCAGCACAGACCCCAGTCCAGGCCAAGGCCACGACAGAGGACGGCCACGGCATCCTGGGCGCCTTGGGCTTTGCCTTCTACCTGGCCATGGATGTCTGCGTGTCCTGGGGCGGGGTCTTTCCCTTTTTGCCCAGCGACTTCCAAACCGACGATGTAACCCTTACCTTTTATCTGGCCAAGACCGTGGCGACCGTGATAGCCTTTGCCGTCCTGCTCGTCAGCTCCTTTTACGCGCCCAAAGTCTGCCGGCGCCTCCTCGACTTTGTTGGGGTGCCGTCCTTTCTCTTGGGTTCGGTGGGCGTCGTCGCGATGATGTACCTGCCTTCTGTGGCCATGGCCGTGCTGGTTGCCTCGGGCTTTTTGCTAGGCTTGGGCTCTACCTTCATCTGCGCCCTGTGGCTCTGCGTATTTGCGGCTCGGCCAGGCGAACAGGGCGACCGGCTCATCATCGAGGGGACGGGTCTGTCCGCCCTCGTGTACCTGGTGCTGAGCTTTTTGCCCGAGCCCGTCGTCGCCTTTCTCATCCCCTTGGTCCTGCTGCCCCTGTGCGGGGTGGCGCTCACGCTGTCCGAGGAGGGGGTTGAACAGGACCAGCCTATGTTCACCGACCAGCCCACAGCCCAGCGAAAGGTCTATGCCGGCGCCATGCGGGACAACTGGAAGAGCGCCCTGGTGGCAGGCGGCGTCGGTTTTGCGGCCGAGACCCTGCGGGCCTTCGCCTTGGTCGACGTGGACACCGGGCATATCGTCAACATGACCTCCATGCTGGGATCCGCCATCTCGGCCACGGTTCTCATGGCCCTTTGGTACCGCTTTTCCTTCCACTTCAACATCGT
>CAZEAF010000107.1:0-5156 GCA_964510125.1 uncultured Coriobacteriaceae bacterium | reverse complement strand
TCAGGTGCGGGAAACGTGGCCTGCCCCCTATAATACGAAAAGGCGGCGATAAAGCTGTGTATGATGGTTGCCGCATAAGGAGCAGGAGAATCCAAGGAGAAAAGCATGGGCGAACCGGAAAACGACCGCGGACTGGTAAGCGACTGCCTCAAGCTGGGCTTTGGTCTTATGCGCCTGCCCAGGGCCGCCGACGGCGCCATCGACGTCGAGACGACCAAGGGCATGGTAGACGCCTACATCGAGGCGGGCGGCCGCTACTTCGACACCGCCTTTGTCTACGAGGGCTCCGAGGAGGCCACCCGCAAGGCCCTCTGCGAGCGTCACCCCCGCGCGTCCTTTTACCTGGCCAGCAAGCTTAACGCCGCCGCTTGGGCCGCCAAGGACGAGGCTGCAGCCAAGCAGGAGTTCAGGACCAGCCTGGAGCGGTCGGGCGCGGGCTACTTCGACTTCTACCTGCTCCACAGCCTGGAGAGCGCCAACGTGGGCCGCTACGACGAGTTCGGCATTTGGGACTACGTGCGCGGCCTCAAAGACCAGGGCCTGGTCCGCCACTACGGCTTTTCCTTCCACGATCACCCTGCTCTGCTCGACAAGATCCTGACCGACCACCCCGACGCCGAGTTTGTCCAGCTGCAGATCAACTACGCCGACTGGGACAACCCCATCGTGGAGGCCCGGGCCAACTACGAGGTCGCCCGCAGGCACGGGGTGCCCATCGTGGTCATGGAGCCGGTCAAGGGTGGTACCCTGGCCAACCCGCCCGAGCCGGTGGCCCAGGTCCTGCGCGCGGCCGACCCCACGGCCTCCTACTCCTCGTGGGCCATCCGTTTTGCGGCCTCGCTGCCTGGGGTGATGATGGTCCTCTCCGGCATGTCCACGCCCGAGCAGATGCAGGACAACCTCTCATACATGCGCGACTTCAGGCCCCTGACCGAGGCCGAGCAGAGGGTCGTAGGGCAGGCGCGCCGCGCCTTTGCCAGCATCGACCAGATTGGCTGCACGGCCTGCCACTACTGCACGCCCGGCTGCCCCATGGGCATCCACATCCCCGAAATCTTCCAGATTCTGAACGAGTACCGGCTCTACAAGAACTTGGACCGTGCCCGCGGCGACTACGGCTGGCGTCCAGGCGGCGCCCGCGCCTCCGCGTGCATCGGCTGCGGTCAGTGCGAGGACGCCTGCCCCCAGCACCTGCCTATCATCGACCTTTTGGCCGAGGCGGCCAAGACCCTGGAGTAAGGCGGACCCGAAGCTCCTACCTGCGGTTGTGCCAGGGGAGGAGCTCGAAGAGAGACTCGCGCGACTCCTGGAGGCTCTGCAGCATGGCGGTCAGGCGGCCCTGGGCCTCGGGGTTCGACATGCCGCGGAAGCCCTCCACACGCCGAAGGGCGCTGCGCCGCAGGATCTCAATCCCCTCGTGATAGCTGGCGCGCAGGGAGAAGCGGGGCTTCTGGGGCCGCCTGTCCAGCCCGAGCCCCTCCTTGGTCTCGGCGATGATTCTGCCGGCGTTGGAGACCTGCTCGGCCGTCTTGGATGCCAACAGGTCGGTGAGCTGGCCAGCGTGCTCGTTGAAGGTGCGGTCGGCCTCGGCCACCTGCTGCTGCACGTCGGTCAGGGCGCACACGGTGAGGGTCGTGTCCACGGTCACTACCACGACGATGAGGTAGGAGACGAGCTCGGTCAGCCAGGCGGGGATGAGGGCCGCGGCGCCTGCCCAGGCCGGGTAGATGACGTAGATGGCCAGGACCCCGCCCGCGCCAAAGAGCAGGCCGGCGGGGACGCAGGTGCGCCCGTTGATGTTGAGGGGCATGGCGGAGTAGTCCCACCAATAGGCGTGGAAGGCCTTTTCCATGAGCCAGGAGACCAGGTACTCCAGGCCCATGCTCCCCAAGAAGGAAATCAGGAAGACCTGCCACCAGTCATAGGGGATGCCCACCAGCATGTTGAAGGCCTGGGCGAGAAGGACAATGCCCACGACGCCCACCCCGTAGATGGGGCAGACAGGGCCGTAGAGAAAGCCGCGCCGGTCCCACTTGCCCGTGGTCACAATGGCGTAGATGCTCTCGTATACCCACCCCGCCAGGCTGCACAGGGTGAAGAGGATGATAAGGGAGCTTACCTCCATAAGGGGCCCAGCCTGCGGAAAAGGACCCGGGCCTGCACGACGGCCGGGCAGGTGAGGAGGGTTTCCTGCAGGGCGCACCACTTGTCGGCCAGGCAGACCAGGAGAGCTTCGCGACTGGCGGGGACGCGCGAGATGGGCAGGGGCCACATGTGCGTGCGGATGATGCTGGCCACGTTCTCGTCCACACCCATGATGGCCCGGGCGTTCTCGACCGCGTAGAGGGGGTGGCGGGTGGCGTGGTGGGGGCGCGAGCTGGTGCGGTCGTGCCAGTCGTAGAGGTAGAAGTCGTGGAGGAGGGCTCCGGTCACCAGGGCATGCTCATCAAAGCGAAAGGGGAGGCGGCAGGCCCACCGATAGCTGGTGCGGGCGACGTGCGAGACATGGGCGAGCGTGGAGACGCTGCCATGCTGCACGTAGCCATCCATCCGCGCGACCTCAGGGTGTGCCAAGATGGGCTCTGCGAGCTGGGAGAAACGTGAGTTGAGCTGAGCTTTCGTCATCTTTCTCATGCTTGTCATACTATCATGCCGCCCAGGCTCATCTACGGTGGCCTTGTGAATGTGGCTCGGCGTAACAGGGGACGGGGACGCGTTACGCTTCAACGAGAAGGGGCTGCCCTGGAGGGGGTCGGTGCCAAATCGGGGAACTTTCCCAGGTGCCGCCGCCAGCGATGGGTGGAAGGCGAATGTCCGACAGGCCTCCTACCTCGTCATTTGTCGGGCGAGATTCTCGACGGGCCATGCGATGGAGAAAAGCGACCTGGGAAAGCTCCCCGATTTGACGTGGACCCCCGCGAGGGGGGCGGGCTGTCGGGAGCATGCGATGGTGTCATCCTGTCCGCGAGCGAAAATGTCACCCCCCGGCCGTGTATTTGAAAGAAGGCCATGGGAAAGCCGGCACTTTTGCCCGTGATGGCATGGCCTCTCGCACTTTCATGATCGCGCCCCGGTTCTACGTGCGATATTCAACACAACAGGTAACTTCGAGGCATAACTAGTGGCACGGATTCGAGAAATAATATTTGCCTGGCATGGATTCGAGATTTCGTATGCCCTTTCAGGTTATGACCATATTCAAAAAACTGAAAAATGTCATAATAAGAAAATAATCTTCAATATAATAAAATATGGCATAAATGATATACAATTTTGGGAAAACCGTCGGGCTGAGCAGGCTGCCGAAACGGCCGTCGGAAGCCTTCCGGAACATACAAAATCTCGAATCCGTGCCACCGAAATACTTTTTCTCGAATCCGTGCCAAGTTGCTCAGGGCCCCGGGTGGGAAACGCCCAGAAAAGGTCGGCCATCGAGGTGGGTGACATTTTCGCGCGCTCCTCGCAGCCGCCTCGTCCGGCTGCCCTGCCCCTTGCGCTACGCCCCGCCCCGCTCGGCCGCCCGGTTATCCCCACCCAGTCGTCCTCGTCCGACCGCCCTACTTGGCCACGCGGGCGGTGTGCCCGGCAACATGCTCCTGGAAGGCGCGGACGACCTCCTCGCGGTCGTGGATGCCGAGCTTGTTGTAGATGGCCTGGGTGTGCGACTTGGCGGTGGAGTAGGAGACGCAGAGCTCGTCGGAGATTTGCGTAGCCGTGCGCCCCTGGACCAGAAGGGACAGGACCTGCTCCTCGCGGCGGGTCAGGCCGAACTCGTAGGCCATCTGGGTGCAGGCCGATACCAGCAGCCCCAGGGACACGACGGCGCCCGTTCGGCCGACGGGGGCGTAGGAGGTCGGGTCGGCCTCGCCGGGCGCACCGCCTTGAGCTGCGGCTCTGTCGGAAGTCAGGCCACGCGGCCGGGCGCCGGGCTGGTTTTCCGCAGAATCGCCCCAGGCGGGGTCCATCAAGCCCGCGTCGACCTCACCAGCCTGCGCGATGCCCCAGGTGACCTCGCGGTCGCGACCCTGGGAGAAGACGACGAAGCACAGGCTCAGGCCCACGGAGATGAGGACGATTGGCAGGACGAAGTCGTTGCCGCTGGCGGCCAGAAGGACCGCGGCCACCCCGCCACCTGCCAGGCCGGCGATGGCGCTGGCGCCCTTGGCAAAACCGAAGAGCAGAAGCGGGTTCGCGCCGTAGCGGAAGGAGATGTTGCACAGGGTCACGCCGATAAAGACGGTGAAGAGGGCGTCGCCGGCGTAGGCGCAGACGGAGGCCACCAGGTCATAAGGGAAGCCGGTCAGCAGAAGGCCCAGCAGGCCTGCCAACGAGAGGGGAAAGGCTGCCCCGTAAAGCACCCAGGACCGGACGCGGCCGCCATGGGGGAGCAGGAGGATGACCACGAGAAAGACCAGGCAGGCCAGGACGCCCAGCGTGGACCAGCCGCGCTCGCTGGCCGGCAGGACGTCGCGGGCGAGCACGTTTACAAAGGTGAAGGCGGCCATAAGGACCACGGGGGCCACCGGGAAGGCCCAGGCGGCGACGGGCTCCTCGCCTTGGGCGTATGGCAAGGCGGCCAGGCCGCGGCCAGCAACCACATAAAGGGCGCCGGAGACCAGGGGCAGGACCGTCGTCGCCACAGCGGCCCCCAGCAGGGGCAGGAAGCCCAGAAGCACCGACATGCCGCCCGCCAGGGTGACGGCGCCCAGGTAGAGGACGAGCACATGCCGGGCGTCGAGCCGGGCGTAGAGCTCAATCCAGAGGAGCCAGAGCAGGGAGGGCCCCGCCGCCTGCAGGACGCAGAGGAGGATGTGCCCGAACAAGCCGCCCACACCCGCCCCTGTGGCGGTGCCGACCAGCTCAAAGAGGCCCAGGCCCGCGCAGAGGGCCACGGCCAGCGGCGGGACAGGCTTGAGGGAGCCCAGCCTCACGATGCGCGGGGAGGCCAAGGCGACGGCCACAAACAGGGCACACTCGGCCAGGCGGTAGGCGATGACAAAACCACCCGCGTAGGCGCTCCCCAAACTGTCGCTGGGCATGAGGCTGAGCCCCACGGCCTGCAGGGTGGTAAAGGAGAGGGCGCAGGCAAAGCCCAGGGCGCAGATGACCATGGTCTGCACGCTTGCTCGCCTGCCCGTCAGCTGTTCCATCGTCCC
>CAZEAF010000106.1:3904-5286 GCA_964510125.1 uncultured Coriobacteriaceae bacterium | reverse complement strand
GAGCAGGCTGGCCTGTCCGAGCGCCTCCCCACCCCGTCTGACCTGGCCGTCTGCCAAGATGCGGGCGCAGGTCGCACGCGAGAAGCCCGCCGCGAGGAGAAGGTCGCGGGCAGCGCCTGCGCGCAGGAGCTCAAAGGAGCGGCCGCCCGCCTCGTCCCGCCCGCGGTAGGTCATCACATCTGTCAGCATGCCGCCCGCCTTTCTCGCCTGAGGGTCACGCCCCTCATGATAGCCGCGCTGCCTGCCGGGCCCCGGCAGTTTTCCCGCTCGGGGGCGGCGGCTGCCGGGGCGGAGCAGCGCGCGTATGCGGGCGCGAGGGCGCAGGCGCTGCCGGCATGGAGATGCAATGCACCGCCAATTCCCTGATACGGGGCCTGCCGCAGCATCTGCAATCCTGTGAAGCATAATGCACAGGTAGGTAAAACCAGCCATGGAGGGCGCAGGCTATGGAGGAGCATCGCAGGCAGAAGGGCGGAAGGCGCCAGGGGCAGGCCCCTGCTGGTGCCGAAGTCCCCGCCCCTGCCGGCACCGGCGCTCCCGCCCCTGCGCAGGACACTCCCGCTCCTGCTACCGGAACAGCCCCAGGGCCCGGCGGGACCGGCCATCCCTCCCCCCTCCCCCAAGCCTCCAAGAACCAGGTTGCCATCGTCTGCGTCGCCCTGGTCCTCATCGCGGCCATCGTGGCCTTCTCCATCTTCATGATGCGCAGCACCAGCACCAGCCTAGCTTCCCGCCAGCAAGTGGAGTCCCAGCTCGACTACCTCGTCGGTACCAGCGCGGTCACGGCCTACTGGTCGCTCAACGGCTACCCGGTCACCTTTGTGGAGCCCGACGACGGCAACCCCTTGGGCACCTGGACCGCCCAGGACGACGGCGCAGCCGGTCAGGCCTCCTCCTCCGCCGACGGCGCCGCCGGGACGGGGGTGGGCACAACCACGGGCACGCACGGCGTGAGCGCCCAGATTGACGTCACCTACCAGGTGCAGGAGGCCGCCAACAACGACTACGCGCTCGACGACGACCGCTACACCGTCATCGGCCACTCCTCACCCGACGCCACGACCGGGCAGATTACCGTCATCGTCCAAGAGCGCTTCCGTGCCCTGGAGGAGGAGCTCTCCCGCACCATCGACATCGACCATGTGGCCTCTGCCCTGCAGGAATGGGGGGCGGCCAACTGCGGCGAGGGCTTCGAGCTGGCCTACGTCCGCGCCACCAGCATCGACAGCGACTCGGGCACCTGGGTCGTGGAGGGCGGCGCCCGGGCCGACCTGGGCGACGGCGAGGGCGCACAGGACCTCGACTTCGCGGCCAGGGTCAACGGGACCAACGACTCCCCCAACGTCGCCCAGTTCGACGTGATGAGGTAGGCGCCCCGCGCG
>CAZEAF010000106.1:0-3804 GCA_964510125.1 uncultured Coriobacteriaceae bacterium | reverse complement strand
GTAGGCGCCCCGCGCGCTTGGGGCCCGAGGCGCGGATGGCCCGTTCCAAAAGAGGGTTGTTGCCTGGGAGCCCCCGGCACTGGTGGAAATCAGGTCGGGTTCTGCTCGCCGCCCGGCGCGGCCTTGGGCAGGCAGACGAGGGCGATGGCGTCCTCGCGAGAACCTATCCCCAGCTTGCCGTACATGTTGTGGATGTGGGTGCGCACGGTGTTGGGCGAGATGTAGAGGGTCTCGGAGATATAGCGGCTGCTATGACCCAGCGCCACGTAGCTCAGAATCTCCCGCTCCCGGGAGGTGAGGCCGTACTGGTCGGCAATCTCCTGGCAGCGGGTCCGCACGGCGGCCGTGGTCGAAGCATGCCAGGCCGCGCCGCCATCGTCCGGACGCGCGTCAGGTTCCCTATCCCCGCCGAGCTCGCCCGCTGCCTGGGCCCCCCGGCCCAACGCCTCCCCGGCCAGCTCCCCCTTCTCATGTCTGTCGCCCAGAGAGGCCCGCACCAGGGCGGGGGCGATCAGGGCGACGGCGTAGGCTGCGGTCACAATCGCCTCGGCCGCCGTGACCAGGCCCTCGTACTGGGAAAAGGCCGTGCCGCACTCGAGCCCCAGCAAGGAGGACAGGCAAAAGGCTCCCAGCACGACCGCAAAGATGACGTCGGGCTCGAACTCGCCCGCGTGTGCGACGGCCGCCAGCATGGCCAGCGTGGCCAGGGCGGTGTAGGTGTAGAGGGTGTAGGTGAGGGCCGTGCCCACCAGGGAGCCCGCCCCCAGGGCCGAGAAGGCCCCCATCGCCGCCAGGGCCGCCATGGCCAACAGGGGTATGACCAGGCCGTTCGAGAGGGAGATCGGGTCCCGCCGGGTGCTGGCCCAGGCGAGCAGGCCGAGGCCGAGGGCGCAGACGACCAGGACCCCCATCTGCAGGTCGAACCTGCCCACGACCGCCCCGCGAAGGAGGCCGGTGACAAAGGCGAAGGCGAGCAGACCGGCAAAGGCAGGCCAGCTCACCTGCGCAAAGGATGCCAGACGCTCCCGCCTCGACGAGGGCCCGCCGGCCGGCCCCTCGAAGGCGGGCCCCTCCTCGTCCCCGCCCGCGTCCCGCACCAGCACGCAGACCAGCAGGCCGGCGCACAGGCAGGCGACGAGGAAAAAGGCCCAGCCGCACAAGGCCGCGGGCATGACCGAGAAGGCCAGGCCGATCGCCGCGTGCAGCAGGCCGGCGAAGGCGACCGCGACCGTCGCCCTCCCCCGCCTCATGCTGGCGAAGGCCCGTCCCCAGGCCAGAACCATGGGGACCGCCCCCACCCCCACCAGCGCCGCGAGGACCCAGATAACCCAGGTGGCCAGGAGCCCGTCCCCCAGGGCGCAGAGGGCAAAGGCGGCCACGGAGAGCAGGTAGACGGGGATGCCGCCTGCAAGCAGGGCCCGGCTGGGGCAGGTCCTCGCGTGCGCCCCCGACCGCCCCTGCTCCCCCGGGCCCCCGCCCCTTTTCCGCGTGCCCGCGAGCAGGTAGATGAGAACGCCGACAACCGCGGCAAGGGCAAAGAGGTGCATGCGCGGGGCGCAGAACCCAATCCAGGCGCTCAGGCCCTCAAAGCGCTGGAAGGGCGTCACCGTGGCCGAGTAGAGGGGCATGGTCGCTAGCAGGCAGGCCAAGCCCGCGCCCCGCTCGACCACGTCCGCGACCGCCCTCGTCCCCAGTTTTTTCCCTTGAGCACGCCTTTTGCGCATACCGTCCCCTCTTTATAACAAAGCGGCAGGTAGATTATAGCGTTTAGAAATCTCAACACTTTGCATCAAGCCATCTAAACGCCCATAGACCATGATAGAGAGGTTAAGAGGGACGTGCCAGCCGGCCCGTCCCCGTTTTTCCCACACGAGAAAGTGAGAACGGCATCATGGAACTCTCCCGTCGCTCGTTCGTCGCCACCGCCGGCGCCGTAGCCCTGGCCTCCTCCGCCACGGCCCTCGCCGCCGAGCAGCCGCCCGCAGGCGAGCAGCCCCCCGCAGAGGGTGACGCCCCTGCCGAGGGTGGCGCCCCCGCCGCCGAGCAGTCCTCCGCAGCCACCTCCGCCGCCACTGGCACCGCCCGCCCCGACTACTACATGTGCGACGAGGACTGGCTGGGCTCGGCGCCCGAGATTGCTGCCGGGGACATCGCCGAGACCCTCGACTTCGACGTGGTCGTGGTCGGCGGCGGCCATGCCGGCACCCAGGCCGCCCTTGCCGCGGCCCAGAACGGCGCCAAGGTCGCCGTCGTCGAGAAGCACCTGGACGGCGAGATTGTCTACCGCGGCGACGACATCTGCTCCTACAACTCCGCGCTGCTCGAGGGCTGGGGCTTCGGCCCGTACGACCTCAACGAGATCACCAACGAGTACGTGCGCCGCGCCAACGGCCGCTGCAATAGCGCCGTCGTCCGTCGCTTCGTGTACAACTCGGGCGAGATGATGGACAACCTCGTGGCCGTGACCCCCGACACCTCGAACTGGTATGACTACCCGGGCACCGAGTGCACCATCCAGATTGCCTACAACAAGCCCGACGGCGCCGACTACCCCGTCGAAATCGACGGCTACAAGATGTGGGCCTCGACGCTGCAGACCTGGGGCACCAAGAACGCCGAGCCCGTCGGCAAGGACAAGCAGGAGGGCCTGAGCCGCCTGGCTGAGATTGAGGTCTACTGCCGCGAGGCCGCCGAGGACCTGGGGGCCGAGTGGCACTGCGGCCAGACCGGCGTCGAGTGCGTGCTCGACGAGAGCGGCGCCGTGACCGGAGTCATCGCCCAGGCCGAGGACGGCACCTACACCCAGTATAACGCCGCGAAGGGCGTCATCCTCGCGACCGGCGACTTCGGCGCCAACTCCGACATGGTGTGGGAGCTCTGCACCGAGTGCGCCGAGAACGCCATGCGCCACGGCGTGGCCCGCGAGAGCCTGCGCGGCATGACCGACTGCGACGGCTCCGGCCACAAGATGGGCTGCTGGGCCGGCGGCGCCATCGAGAGCCACCCGCGCCCCGTCGCCGGCGACGCCCCGAGCATCGCCTTCGGCCCTTGGGGCTCGGCTCCCTGCCTGTGGATGAACTGCAACGGCGAGCGCTACATGAACGAGAACTTCGCCGGCCTCATCCTGGCCCAGGCCATCCGCCAGCCCGTCAACCCCGACGCTGCCATGAGCGGTAATTTCGCCATCATGGACAAGAAGTACATGCAGTACCTCCAGGCTGGCGGCCTCGACCACGGCGCGCCCAACTGGGGCTGGCAGGCCGCGTTCGACATGTACGACTCCATCGCGTCGGCCGCCGACGGCACCGAGGGAACCATCGAGGTCCCCGGCCTCGAGATTGCCAGCCGCGACAACGTCAACCCCAGCAGCACCATCTACGTGGGCACCACGGTCGAGGAGGCGCTGACCAACGCCGGCCTCGAGGGCGATGCGCTGCAGACCGCCCTGGCCACCGTCGAGAGGTACAACGAGATGTGCGCTGCCGGCGTCGACACCGACTTCGGTAAGGGCGCCAACGCGCTCATCCCGATTGACGAGGCCCCCTTCTTCGTGGCCACCCAGGGCACCACGCGCCTCTACGGCCCCGGCCTCAACACCCTGGCCGGCCTGTGCGTGAACAGCTACTACCAGGTCCTCAACGCCAACAAGGACTCCGTCATCCCCGGCCTGTACGCGGTGGGCAACACCATGGGCGAGCGCTACGGCAACGCCTACAACTGCCCGAGCGCCGGCAACAACATGGGCAACGCCATGACGAGCGGCCGCGTCGCCGGCAAGCACGTCGCTGGCGCGATTGACCAGAT
>CAZEAF010000105.1:4138-5300 GCA_964510125.1 uncultured Coriobacteriaceae bacterium | reverse complement strand
GCCCTCGAGCAGGCCGCCTGGCAGCGCGCCGCCGAGTCGACCGTGCTGGCCCAGGACATCCGCCCCGACGGCTCCGACGTTGCCACGGCCGCTCCTGACTATGTCCTGGTCGGCGAGGTCCTGACCGTCGAGCGCGACGGTTCTGCCGACACCGCCATCACCCAGATGACCGCCGACCCCGCCCTGCTCGACAGGCTGGTCGCGGCTGACGCCGTCAGCGTGGGCGTGGGCGCGGTGACCGGGACCGACGGGTCCACCCACTGGTGCGTCCTCCTCTCTGCCACGCCTGCCGTCATGGCGCCGCAGGCCGACGTGGCCGATGGGACCCGAACCTATTCGCTTGCTCTACCGGTCGACAACGTGGCCGGTCCTGCTAACCGACAGGACCTGACCCTGACGCTGAATGTTGGCACCACCCAGCTGCTCTTCCAGACCACGACCGCCGTGGGCGAGCTGATTGTGGGAGAGGCCGTCTACCCCTTTGACACCGTCCAGCAGATTGGCCTGGACGCCGGGGTCTCCGGCGCGATAGTTTCCGCGTCGTCCCACCCGGATGTCGCCTCGGTAGACGCAAACGGCCTGGTCACGGCCCATGCCGCCGGCACAACGACGGTCACCGCCAGCTGGGATCTCGTCAACGCCCCCCAGACCTGGACGGTCGAGGTGACCGACCCCAACGCCGCCGTACCCGCAGTCACCTCAGAGGATGACCCCGCTGCCGCGGCATCCGACCCTGCCGACCAGAGCGGCGATACCGGGCAGGACGTCGGCGCGTCTGACCAAGACCCGAGCGAGGAGGCCCAGCCGGTCCTTGACCAGCCCGACGACGGCGCGCAAGACCAGGTCCCAACCCCGCTGACAGAGGGCAACGCCCCCGTCGACCTCGGGGAATGCACGATAACTGGCGCCACCGAGGCCAGCTTTGACGAGAACGGTCAGCTGGTCGGGCCCTTCGCGGTCGTGCTGCCCGACGGCGTGACCACCGTCCTCCCCGAGGAGTACACGGGCGCCTATGCCTATGATGCCGAGACCCAGACCGCCACACTCACGGTGACCGCCGTCGAAGGCAGCACCGAGGTCAGCGGCTCTGCGGTCTACAGCAACATCCCGGTCACCAACCCGCCGGCAGGGGACACCGAGGGTCAGTCTGACGACACCGAGG
>CAZEAF010000105.1:1804-4038 GCA_964510125.1 uncultured Coriobacteriaceae bacterium | reverse complement strand
GACGACGAGCAGCCCGTGGTCGAGCCCGTCGACATCTCCACGATGGGCGTCTCGGTGACGGCCTCGAGCAACGTCCCCTACACCGGCCAGCCGGTCGAGCCCGACGTGACCGTCAAGCTCGCCGACGGCACCGAGCTCCAGAGGGACGTCGACTACACTCTCTCCTACGAGAACAACGTGGAGGAGGGCCTGGCCACCATCAAGATTACCGGTATCGGAAACTACACCGGCGAGCGCACCTCGAACTTCAACATCACCAAGTCCGCGACGACCAAGATTTCGCTCAAGGACGCCGGCTTCGCCATCTCTCCCATCGCCGACCAGGTCTTCACGGGCTCGCAGCTCAAGCCCGGTATTGAGATCAAGGGCGCCGACGGCACAATCCTCACGGAAGGCCAGGACTTCACTGTGGTCTCCTACGAGAACAACGTGGTTGTGGGCGTCGCCACCGTCACAGCCCAGGCCACCAACTCCTCGGCCTACTCGGGCACGCTGACGGCCAACTTCAACGTCGTCCCCGCCGACCTCGCCGGGACCAGCATCGTCATGCCCAACCAGTACGCCAACGGCCAGGCCCTCACCCCGGTGCCCGTGAGCGTCCAGTTCAACGGCTACGCGCTCGCCCAGGGCCTTGACTACATCGTCGCCTCCTACACGGACAACGTGAACGTCGGCACGGCCTACGCCACCCTGCAGGGCATCGGCAACTTCACGGGCACGATTAACGCCAAGTTCGCGATTATCGAGTCGGCCAATCAGACATCCGAAAGCGACGCCGGCACCACTGCCACGCTGCCCAAGACGGGTGACGCCACCAACGCCGCCTTGCCCATCGCCATTGCAGCCGGCGGCGCGGCCCTGGTCGCCGTGGGCACGGGCCTCGTCCTCGTGCGGCGGCACAAGAGGGACCAGCAGGACTAGCACGTGGCGCGCGGCCTGCTCGGCAGTCGGCAAAGGGCGGGCCGCGCACCTGTTCCGGTCATCCGGTCGGGAGCACCCATGGAACCGCAGGCAGGCACCTATAGCATGAAGGACGGGCGTGGCGCCCGATGCTGACGCTGCTGTATCCTTACCTGATTATCTTCGCGGTGGCGCTGGTCGTCACAATGATGGCCACGCCCCTCGCGAGGAAAATCGCCATACGGTTCGACGCCATCGACTACCCCAGCGCCCGCCGGATTAACACCAAGCCCATCCCCCGCATGGGCGGCATCGCCATCCTGTGCGGGCTGGTGGCCGCGATGGTTGTGCAGTACGTGGGCACGTTGACCCTGGATTGGCCCAGCGCCTTCATCCCCCACCCCTCGCTCGACCTGAGCTACTGGGGTATCGCGTTCTCCGTGCTGGTCATCTTCATGACCGGTGTCATCGACGACATCCACTCGCTCAAGCCCTGGCAGAAGTTCCTGGGCCAGATTATCGCCGGTGTCATCGCCGCCGCCTCGGGCCTGGTCATCAACGTGATTAACAACACCTTTGGCTCAGGCGACCTGTCCATAGGCTGGGTCGGCTACCCCATCACGGTCATCTACCTGGTGGCCTTTGCCAACATCATCAACCTGATTGACGGGCTAGACGGCTTGGCCGCGGGTATCGCCACCATCGTCTGCCTGGCCATGTTCACGACCTCCCTTTTGGCAGGGCGCACCGACGCGGCAGCCCTCTCCATCGCCCTGGCCGGGGCCTGCGTTGGCTTCTTGCGCTACAACTTCCACCCGGCCTCAATCTTCATGGGCGACTCGGGGTCGCTCACCATAGGCTTTGTGCTGGGCATCATCTCGCTTTTGAGCGTGCGCCGCTTTGCCGCCGTCACCACCCTCATCCTGCCCCTCATCATCGCCGGTGTTCCCATCATGGACACCGCTGCGGCCATCGTGAGGCGCATGAGGGGCCATGTGCCCATCGGCCATGCCGACCGGGGCCACATCCAGCACCGCCTCATCAAGCAGGGCTTCGGCCAGCGCGAGACCTGCCTGCTCATCTACGCGTGGTCGGCCATCCTGGCCCTAGGCGCCGTGCTCATCACCCTCATCCCCATAGGCTGGCGTTTCGTGGTCTTCTTTGTCCTCCTCGCCACCTCGGCCCTCTTCGTCACCCGCCTCCACCTCTTTGACCCGGTCCTTCGCCACTACTACGACCCCAAGACCCACGAGGACGAAATCCTGCCTGTCGACGACCCCTGCTTTGCTCAGGGGGAAAAGGGCGGCGCCGACGCCGAAGGGACAGGGGACGAC
>CAZEAF010000105.1:0-1704 GCA_964510125.1 uncultured Coriobacteriaceae bacterium | reverse complement strand
TTGTTCGATGCGAAAGACCCGAGACCTGCGGGTCCTCGACTGCCTTAGACCGCGGGGGCGGCAGCGGCGTCGGCGAGGGCCTTCTTGGCGACGGTGCAGAGGTCGGCGAAGGACTTGGGGTCCTCGATGGCCATCTGAGACAGGACCTTGCGGTCGAGCTCGATGCCGGCCAGCTTCATGCCGTGCATGAACTTGGAGTAGGAGATGTCGCTCAGACGGCAGGCTGCGTTGATGCGGACAATCCACAGCTTGCGGATCTCGCGCTTCTTGACGCGGCGGTCGCGGTAGGCGTACATAAGGGAGTGCTGGACCTGCTCCTTGGCCTTGCGGTAGGAACGGGAGCGAGCTCCGTAGTAACCACGGGCGAGCTTGAGAACGCGACGACGCTTCTTCTTGGCGGCAACAGCGCGCTTGATACGAGCCATATTAAGTCACTCCTTGCAGACGACGAAAACCTTTGGTGCGGTTTTGCTGGTTAGTGGTCGATGACCGAATTGACGTACTTAATCTGGGCCTTGTTCACCAAGGGCTTCTCGCCGCGCAGCTGACGCTTACGCTTGGTGGTCTTCTTGGTGAGGATGTGGCTCTTGTTGCGGCTCGCGTGCATGAGCTTGCCGGTGCCGGACTTGCGGAAGCGCTTGGCCACCGTCTTGTTCGTACGCATCTTGGGCATTGCTGCTACTCCTTGCTCTCTTCGTCCTCGTCGGCGGTGTCCGCCGAGCTCAGCGTCTTGGCGACTGGCTGGCCAGTCTTGGGGTCCCTGATGGGGGCAACCTGCATGTGCATGTTGCGTCCCTCAAGCTTAGGCGGGGCCTCAACCGTGCAAACGTCCTTGAGGTCGGCCGCGAGCTTCTCAAGCATGTTGAGGCCGAGCTCCGGGTGGGCCATCTCGCGACCGCGGAACATAATCGTGATCTTGACCTTGCACCCCTGACCGAGGAAGCGGACGATATGGCGCTTCTTGGTCTCGTAGTCGCCCACGTCAATCTTGGGGCGGAACTTCATCTCTTTAATCTCGACCTTGACCTGGTTCTTACGCGCGGCCTTGGCCTTGATTGCCTGCTCGTACTTGTACTTGCTGTAGTTCATGACGCGGCACACGGGCGGGTCGGCGTTCGGGGCAATCTCCACGAGGTCGAGGCCCTGGTCGTCGGCAACGCGGCGGGCGTCGCGGATGTCGAAGAATCCGAGCTGGCTCCCATCGACGCCAATCAGGCGGCACTTGGGTGCGCGAATCTCTTCGTTGATTCGCGGCTCATCAGGCTTAGCTATGCGTATCACCTCCTCCTGAGTCGTCGCAGCTGCGACAGCCAATAAAAATCCCAGGTGCCATGCGGCAGCCCGGGAGAAGATGACACACGGGGCCTCGCGGCCCGGAAATATCATGTTCAACCAGACGGCAACCTAGCGGCACCGCAAGGTGGGGGCTCTCGCCCCGCTTTGCTCGGTGAAGAATACCATGCGGCCCCCGCCCGCTCAAGCGTCACGAGCCGCATACACGCCATGCACACGCAAAGGGCCGAGCCGCAGGTCATGAGCCGGCAGCCAGCAGCCGGCAGCCAGAAGCCGACGGCCCCGGTTCCGCCCTGGTGTGCGCCCTTATCCCCGACCGGGCTCCCACCGGGCCGCGGGGCTGGAGAGGTAGTCGGCCTCGGCCGCGGCGTCCGAGCGCTTGATAGCCTCGAAGAAGGGCGTCTGGTCGAA
>CAZEAF010000104.1:0-5347 GCA_964510125.1 uncultured Coriobacteriaceae bacterium | reverse complement strand
GCGAGTTCCGCCGCCCGCGCATTTCGCCGCCCGCGCGCCTGCGGCTATAATGCTGCCCGGGGAGACGCGCAGGCCGCCCCGTGCCCACGGGAATGTATCGCACCTCCTCTGATACACTGATGCACGGAGAGGAAGCGGTATATGGGGCACGTTGGGTCGAAATACGTCGAGGGCATGTACCGGCTGGCCGAGCAGTGGCCGTACCTGCGCTATCTGGGCCTGGGCGCCTGGTGGGCGTGGATTTGGCTGTGCTACAGCGGCACCGGTCTGTACGGACTCTGGCCCGAGGGATCGTTCGCGCGCCAGGTGGGCGCCATGTACCTGTACTCGACCCCCGCCATCGTGACGGTGCTTTTGGTGGCGGCTGCCCTGTGGCGCCGCGTCACACCGCTTCTGGCCCGGCGCTCGTTCACCGTGGCCATGAGCGCCCTGGCTGCCCTGGGAGTGGCGGCGATTGCGTGGAGCCCGTTCGTGGGCGGAAACCTGGCCTTTGGGCTGGGGGCCGTCCTTACGGGCGTGGGGACCTCGGTCCTGGCGCTCAAGACCGGCGAGATCTACGGGACGCTCGGCAGCCGCGAGGTTCTCACGGCCGGCACGATGTCGCTGGTCATCGCGGCTTTTCTGTACTTTATGGGAGTCGGTCTGCCGACGCTTTGGCAGCCGGTCTTCATCGCCGCGATGCCGGTGGTGAGCGCCCTTTTGTTCATAATGCCCGGCGACGACCCGTTCCCGGCCGACGACTGCGTCGTGCAGTCGCTGGGCTCGCGCTCGCCGGGCGTGCGCTCGTACGTGAGGCTCGTGGTGGCGGCCTCGGTCATCTCGGTGACGGCGGGTTTCGCGCGCGGCATCGCCTCGGCGTCGATGGCCGACGCGGACTATGCCCAGACGGGGACTATCATAACGTTCGCAATCGCCCTGGTGGCGGTCGTCGCCTGCATCATGGTGAACTCCGGCGATATCGTGCACGCGGTGCGGCGCGTCTACACCGCCCTCATCATCTACGGCGTGGCAATCGTGTTCGTCTCGCTGTTTGGCCTGAACCTCGTGTACATCAGCATCGGCAAGGAACTGCTGTGGATGATGTTCACCTGCATCATGGCGTTCGCGTCGTTTAGGTTCGGGTTCTCGCCGGTGCGGGCTTTCGGCATCGGCCAGGCCGCCTGCCTCGGCTCGAGCGCGGTTGCGTGGTGGGTTGGCGCCGTGTGCGCCCCGCTGTTCGACGGGCCCACGGAGCGCATGGTGGTTACCGCCGTCATGGTGCTCTTGATTGTGGTGGTGTTCGCCTTCGTCTTCACCGACTCCGACATCAAGTTCATCTTCACCTGGAAGCGCGGAGAAGCCAGCGCGCCCCAGGGCAGCCTGCGCTTCGGGGCCGACGCCGACGACGCCGGGCGCCCCGCAGACCAGGGACGCAGCCTCGAGGAGCGCATCGCAGCCATTCCCGAGCGCCTGGGCGTCTCGTCGCGCGAGGCCCAGGTTATGCTCCTGTTCGCACAAGGCCACTCGGCCAACTGGATTGCCGAGGACCTGGTAATCTCCAAGAACACGGTCCGCAGCCACATCCGCTCGATTTACACCAAGCTCGACGTCCACTCGCGCGCCGAGCTGCTGCAGTTCCTCGACACGGTCGACGTCGGGTAGGTGCCTGCGCGGGGCCTGTGCAAGCGTTCGTGTCCGCGCGACCTGCGTCCGCCATCCGGGCGGGGAGGAGCGCGGGCGGCGGCCGGGCGCACCGAGGGCCCGGGGCACCCGGTGCGCCCGTCAACAAGGGACCCCGATTGCCCGGCCATTTTTCCCAACCCTCGGCATAGCCATGTACCTGGTATTTCGCTAGTCTAAACGCTCCTAAACGTCGGCTCAACGTTTTGTTCGATAGACAAATGTCCAATGCCTTCATACGATAGTACCTGTCCCGGTGCCCTACAGCCCGTCCGTCACGAACGGGCCGCAGACGCCTCGGGCGCACGTGCAGCGTACCCCAGCGAAAGGAAACGCACATGAGCACGACGAGTACACGCACCATGAGCCGCCGCTCGTTTCTGACCTCGGCAGCCACCACCACGGCGGGCATCGCCGCTGCCTCCGCCTTCGCGTCTGCCGCGCTGGCCGACTCGAGCGAGGAGGTCGTCTACGCGGCAGAGGTCACCGATGACGGGCGCGTGAAGGGCTACTGCGGCCCGGGCGACTGGCTGGGCGAGGCCCCGCAGGTCGCCGACGACCAGATCACCGCCACCTACGACGTCGATGTCGTGGTGCTCGGCGGCGGGCACTCGGGCCTGATGGCCGCCCTGGGCGCCGTGGACGAGGGCTGCACCGTGGCCGTCGTCGAGCAGCAGCCGTGGAGCGCGTTCGTCGACCTCGAGGGTACCGGCGCCAACATGGGCGGCTGGTACGGCGAGGACATTGGCCACGTCAACTCGCAGTTCCTTATCGACCGCGGCTTCGGCCCCTACAACACCGGCGAGATTCTCACCGAGTTCACCAAGCGCGCTGGCGGCCGTGTAAACCCCGACATCATCAAGGCGTTTGTGCAGAACTCCGGCCCCATGTTCGACCGCTACAAGGAGGTCTACGACTCCTACGAGGCCGAGCGCAAGGAGAACGACAGCAACGTGCACCTCACTGGCACGCTGGTCATGATTGACGGCGAGGCCGTGCCCGACGAGGGTGACTTCGACATGTCCAACATGTTCGAGTACCCGCTGTGCAACACGCAGGCCGCGTGGTCGGGCGCCAACATGGAGTACCCCATCGAGTGCGGCGGCTACAAGACCTGGCCCTGCAACGCCCAGTTCTACGGCTACCACGGCAACGACATCGAGTTCATCCACAAGTACATCGTGAAGTACGCCCAGGAGCACGGCGCGACCTGGTACTTCGAGCACATCGGCGTGGTGCTCGTCCAGAACGAGGCGGGCGACGTGACCGGCCTCATTGCCACCGACCCTGACGGCGCCTACGTTAAATTCAACGCCGCCAAAGGCGTCATCCTGTGCGCCGGTGACTACATCGGCGACCCCAAGATGTGCTGGGCCCTGCTCAACGAGGGCATGGAGTGGGCCGAGCGCAGTGGCTCCACCGCCGACGACTGGACCATGGCCGGCTCGCGCTCCGGCGCCGGCCACAAGATGGGCGTCTGGGCGGGCGGTATGATCGAGCCGAGCCCCCGCGGCTGGATGGGCCTGGGCGGCGCCGCGAGCGGCCCCTGGGGCACCGCGCCGCTCTACCAGTGCAACGTCGAGGGCAAGCGCTTCTGCAACGAGGGCTCCATCCCGCAGCTCTCACCCGTCTCGCTGCGTCAGCCGGCCGGCCTGTGCTGCTGGGTCTCCGACGCCAACTGGAAGCAGACCGTGGGCTCCGCCCCGCTCGACCACGGCGCGCCCAACTTCGGCATGGACGACTACATGGACGTGCTCGAGAAGTCGATGAACGAGGTCGAGGTGGGCAACCCTGAGGGCAGTTTCGTCATCGGCGCCAACCTGGCCGAGCGCAAGATGATGGGCGGCACCGTCTACGCGGCCGAGACCCTCGAGGAGCTCGCCGACATGCTGGGCTACGCCGACGAGGCCAAGCAGGCCTTCCTCGACAGCATCGCCCACTATAACGAGCTCTGCGCCTCCGAAGACGGCGACACCGACTACGGCAAAGACAAGGCCTACATGGTGCCGATTGACACCCCGCCGTTCTACGGTGGCACCGGCCGTCTCAGCCACACGTCCAGCCCCGCCATGGTCACGATGAGCGGCCTGGTCACCGACGGCTCCCAGAACGTGCTGCGCACCGACTGGACGCCCATCAAGGGCCTCTACGCCGCGGGCAACTGCCTGGGCGGCCGCTACGGCTTTGGCTACAGCACGCCGTTCGCCGGCAACTCGGTAGGCATGGCCATGACCCACGGCTGGGTCGCGGGCCACACCGTCGGCCAGCTGTAATCCCGCAGCTCTCGAGCTTTTGCTCATCTGGCCCCGCCCGCAGGTCGTCCGGCGGGCGGGGCTTTGCGCGCTCGCACGGCCCCAGGCCGACCGATTAGATTGGACGCTTGCCATGGCCACCGATGCCCTCGTCGTGAACGTCTCATTCCCCTGCACGCTGGCCGCGCCGGCGTTCGGCCAGGGACAGCCCTACGTGGCGGACAGCCCGGCGAAGGCCGCCTATCTGGACGCCGTCGAGGCCGAGCTGGGCGCGCTCGAGGACGACCTCCGCGCGCGGCCCGTGCGGGCGGTGCGCCTTTCGGGCGGGGCCAGCATCATGAACGCCGACAAGATGTGCCACCTGGTGCGCCGCCTACGTGCGACGCTCGCGGTGGACCCCCGCGCACAGGTGGCCGTCGACGCGAACCCGCTGACCGTGGGCACGCCGAGCCTCACCAACTGGACGAGCTGCGGGGTGAACCGCGTGAACCTCGACGCGTGGAGCGTGCATGACGAGGAGCTCGCGGCGCTGGGCGCCAGCCATCGGCGCGACCACGTGCAGAACGCCCTGCTCTTCCTCGAGAAGTTCCACCTGAACAACGTGGGCGTGCGCCTGCTGTACGGCCTGCCGGGCCAGACGCAGCGCAGCTGGCGCGAGACCCTCAAGACGGTCGCCGCGCTGGCATGCCCGCACATCACAGCGCTGCCGTTGGCGGAGCCCGCGGCCGAGAAGGCGGCCCTGCTCCCCGATGTCGCTGAGCGGCGCGCCATGTACCGGACGGCGCGCGAGGTGCTGTGCGGCGAGGGATACGTCGAGTACCTGGTGGGCTCGTTCGTGCGGACGGACACGCCCCACGCGCGCGACGCGTTCGAGGTCGCGCGGCGGAAAGACGCGGGGCAGCTCGCGCTGGGCGCCGGGGCGCGTAGCCGCTACGACGGCTTTTTGTACGAGAACGCGGGCGAGTTCGACCACTACGTGCAGCATGCAGCTGACTTCGAGGCAATCGTGCGTAACCCGCGCCGCGAGGGCGCGGCGGCACGCCAGGCGCGCCGAGCGCAGGGGGCGCTCGACCTGTTGGGCGGCTTCACCGCTGACGAGCTGGCCCGCGAGTGCGAGACCGAGCAGCTTGAGGGCGAGACACTCGCGTGGCTCGCAGAGCAGGTGGCAGCAGGGCTGCTGACCTGCGACGACGGTCGCTACGCGCTCTCTGACGAGGGACGCTTCGCGCGCGCCGAAGAGCTCGGGCGCGACGTGGCGCTGTAGGGCGCGCGAGCCCACCGGGACGCACAACCTCCCGACAGGGGGTCTTGGTCGCCCGAAATCAGGAACATGCCAGGCCGAAAGCCCCAGTCCGTCCGAAATCCGGAATCCACGCCAGGATTGGTGGCACGGATTCCGGATTAACGAATCGGCTGGCACGTTTTCCGGATTTCGG
>CAZEAF010000103.1:3139-5370 GCA_964510125.1 uncultured Coriobacteriaceae bacterium | reverse complement strand
CGGGCTCCGTGGTCGTCCCAGGCTGCTTGACCTCGCCGTCCGTCCCCGAGTCGCTTGCGCTGCTGGCGTCGGCGGCCGAAGACGAGGGCTTGGGCGCAGGCGCGGGCGCCACCTCAAAGGCGAAGGGGTCGCCCACGGCGGCCACGGCGAAGTTGGGGTTGGTGACGCTGACCTGCGCCGACCAGGTCCCCTCCGCTGCGACGGGCACCACAAGGCTGAAGCCCGTCTCCCCGTTCATCATGGAGTAGCTGGTCTGGGTCCCGTCGGGGGCGGTCAGGACCAGCGTGGCTGCGGAGTCCTGGTAGACGGCCGGGTCGGTCACGTCGGCAAAGTCCCCCTCGCCGCCCGCCTGGATGGTGGTGGTGAAGGTGACCTCGCTGCCGGCCGTGGCCTCGCCGTCGGATGTGACCTTGTCCGCATCGCCCGCGACGTCGGTCACCAGCCGCGCCGTCGTCGAGGAGAGCGCCGTGGCCATGCTCGTCTGGAGCTCGCCTGTGCTCACGGCCGCCACGGTCCACTCGCCTGCCTGGGCGCCCTTGACCAGGATGACCAGGGTGGCGTCCTCCACCGAGGCGCTGACCGACGGCGAGCCCGTGTCGAGCGGGGCCCCGTCCTTCCACAGCTGGTAGACCGTGCCGTCCGGCGCCGTCAGGGTCACGGACTCCACAGAGCTGGGGTCGGCGGGCAGGACCATGGCCACCGCGGCGTCCAGTATGGCGCTGTAGGGGATGGTGAAGGAGGCCCCGCTCGACTTCATGGGGCTCACCACGTCGATGCTGCCCGCGACCGGGTCCACGCGCAGGTAGGGGTTGGTCACGTCGATGCGGATGCCCCAGGTCCCGGCCCCGTCGGCAGGCATGGCGACGTCGCAGCCAAAGCCCTCGTCGGACGGGGTCATGCCGTAGGTCGAAATCGTCCCGTCAGGCGAGGTGAGCGTGAGCGTGGCCACCGAGTCGGCATAGACGCGCGTGTCCTCGATGTCGGTGTAGGAGCCGTCGGCGAACTTCTCGAACTTGACGGCGAAATGGGCCACGTCGCCCGCGGTCAGGTTGGAGCTCGCCTCGACCCGCAGGCGCGCGTTACGGTTGAAGGCGATGCGCTGCTGGATTTGCACCCCCTCCTGGCCGTCGACCGAGATCTTCCAGGTACCGGCCTTGGGCGAGACAATCTTGACCGTCACGTAGCTCTGGTCCTCGGCATAGCTGATGGAGGGGACGAACTCAGCCTTGCTGGGGTCGATGTTCCAAACCGGGTAGACGTTGCCGTCCGGGTCGGTCAGGGTGATGGAGTGGACCGACTCGCGGTCGTCCAGGGCGAACTGGACCGTGATGTTGGCCTCGGTGATGTCGTCGTAGGGAACCTCGAGGGTCTCCTCGATGGGCAGGGTCTTGGGCTCGAAGACATCGACCTTGGGCTCCTGGCCGTCCTCGACCTCGTGGGGGTAGACGATCTTGAGGACCTCTTCGGAGAGGGTCTGGGCCTGGGCCTCGTGCACGTTGCTAATCTGGTCGTCGGGCTCGATGACGCCGTCGCCGTCCCACTCCTCGACCCCGTGGCCCGCCACGCCCACCTTGTTCATGAACTCCATGAGGGCGTCGCGGTTGGCGGCCGTCCCGCCTGCGGTGAGGGCGACGACCTCGAAACGGTAGCCCTTGTCGGCAATCTCGTTGGCCACCTGCTGGGTCAAAAGGTTCTGCTCGATGTTGACCGGGTCGTCCTCGGGCGTGCCGTCGTTGGTGAGGTCGTTGATGCCGTCGGAGAGCAGGACGATGACCGTCTCGTCGTTCTCGGGCAGCGTGTCGGCCAAGGCCTCGGCCTGGCGAAGGGCGTTGGTGATGTCGGTGTAGACGTCGCGGGTGCCGAGCACGACCGGGTCCTCGAGCGTGCCGCGGACGGTCTGGTCGGCCTCGGGCGAGGCGCAGTCCACAGGGCCGAAGGTCTCGCAGAAGTCGGTGCCCGAGAAGATGATGAGGCCGATGCGGCTGTACTCCTTCTCGAGCGTGTCATAGATGAGCTTGGCCGCGGAGAAGCGCAGCCCGGCCGGGTCGGTCCCCTCGGAGCCGATGTTGGAGCCCGAGTTGTCGATGACGAGGATGTAGTTGGTCCAGCCGGTCTGGGCGCTCACGGCCGTGCTGAGCCCGCCGGTGGAATCGCTCATGCCCGCTGCCTGCGACGTCGCCGCCTGAGCCGCGGGAGCCTGGACCTGCGAGGAGGACGCCTGGTCCGCCGAG
>CAZEAF010000103.1:0-3039 GCA_964510125.1 uncultured Coriobacteriaceae bacterium | reverse complement strand
GCCCCTGCCGGGCCGACCGCGATTGAAAGCGCAATCGCCCCCACCGCGGCCGCGAGCGCCAGACCCAGCCTGCCAAGCCGGCCCTGCCTGCCCTGCCGGCCCCGTGTCATTGTCGTCGTCTGATTGCCGCCCCTAGCTGCCATGCTCATCACGCCCCCAACAAAATCGCCGAGATGAAGCCCAGTCCTGCCCATTGTAGCAGGGCGTGACGGGGGAGGCCCGTTGCGCGTAACGGGCCTGCGTCCCTGCGTCACACACCCGCCAGCAGGTCGATTAGGTCCTGCTGGGAGTGGACACCCAGCTTGTCATAGATGTTGCGGCAGTGGTACTTGACCGTGTTGCGCGAGATGGAGAGCTCCTCCTGGATGCGGCCGGGCGTGTTGCCGCGGGCGAGCAGGCCGAGGACCTCGCCCTCGCGCGGCGTGAGCTGGTAGCGGTCGACGGCCCGGCGGCAGGCCTCCTCCACCGTGTCCACCACGCGCAGCTCCACGATAGGCAGGTCGGGCTCCACGCCCTCGATTGCGTCATCGATGCCGATGGACCCGCTCTGGTAGGCGGCAAAGGCGACCAGCGCCAAGGCCATCCCGGCCACAATCAGCCGCGCGGCCAAATCCGCTCCCCCGACCCCCGTGCCGGCCGGCAGGCCGACCAGCGCCCCGGCGAGAATGCCCAGGTAGCCGACCGCGGTGCCCCAGGCAATGGCAGGTATTGCCTCCACGACGCTGCGCGCGGCGATGGAGCAGAGCACAAAGCGGGTCATCAGCACGAAGCAGAGGTAGCCGGCCACCAAGGTCGAGGCCGCCACGCCGGCAAGCAGGCCGGTGCCGCCCACCAGCACCAGCAGGAACCCCGCCACCACCAACACCAGCGAGAGCTTGAAGAGGCTGTCCGCCCGCGGCCGGGCCCGGCGCAGGAGGGTGTAGGCCACGATGCCCAGCATGGCGAGGGCGGGGACTGCCGACATGGCCGGACCCTGCGCGCCCCCGCCGGCCCCATCTCCAAAACGCAGGGCGTAGCCGAGCGCGACGCTGAAGGCGAAGATGCCGACGAAGAGCCGGTGGGTGGGCGGCAGGACCGCGGCGGGGTGGGTGATGCGGCGGTCGGCCGGGACGCCGGCTTGGGCCAGCCGCCCGAAGAAGCCCCCGACCAGCGGCAGGCAGAGGGCGAGCGAGGCGACCGAGGCCAGCAGGTCAATCGCGCTGGCGGCGGCAAAGGGCAGGGGCGCGAGCAGGAGGGCCAGGGGCATCGCGGCCAGGCTGCCCACCGACAGGCACAGGCAGACCTGTCCCATCTCGAGCGTCGAGGCAGCGAGCAGCCACACGACCCCGACCCACACCTCCCCGACCGACGAGAGGCACATGCCCAGGACGACAGGCGCCTCGCCCAGGCCCCCGACCGCCGCGACCGAGATGCCATAGCCGGCCACGGCAAGCGCCACCGCGGCGACCGAGAAGACACGCGGCAGGACGAAGCGGGGCACCCGCATGGCAACGAGGGCAAGGACCGCCAGCACGCAGGCGCCGGCGAGGGTGGACCAGTCGCGGCCGAAGGGGGCGAGGGCTGTGAGGGTCTCGCCCGGCTGCCCGTTGAAGAGCAAATCGGACAAGGCCATGAAGGCCGAGGAGACCAGACAGGCGGCCATGCCGTGCTTCTGGACCAGCCAGCCAAAGCCCCCGCCCGCCTGCGCGCCCCCGCTTGCCGTCAACCTCCCCACCCCCCCTTATCCACAGGCGTCTACCTGCGAAGACAACAAGACCACCCCCGTGGTGCGGGGTGCGTTTGACCTTGTCAGTATAGCGTGGGGCTGTCGCGTAAAGGACCGGGGGCAGGCAGGCGCAAAGGTGCGCCACCGCGAGTCCCCTCCACCGAAAGGAGCAACCATGGACAGAAGGACCTTCGTTAAGAACTCCGCGCTGGGGTTGGGGACGCTTGGGCTGACCTCCGCCGTCGCGCCGGCAATTGCCGCCGAGAGCGCCCCGGCGGACGATGCGGCCAAGGCCGACGGCGGGGAGGCCCCCGCCGCGGCAATCACGTCCGCGACCACGTCCGCGCCCGCAGCCTCGGTCTCCGCCGACACCCCCGCCTGGCTGGGCGCCGAGCCCCAGGTAGACCCGGCGGACATCGTAGCCACCGACACGTGCGACCTGCTCATCGTGGGCGCCGGCTGCGCCGGCCTGGCCGCCGCCGCCACGGCCCAGGACCTGGGCCTCAACTACATCCTCGTCGACAAGGCTGCCACGGTCCCCGAGACCCGCGAGTATGTCGGCGCCGTCAACAGCGCGGACGTCCTGGCGGCGGGCGTCTCGGTCGACCCGGGCAAGGTCCTCAACGAGATCAGCCGCTACTCCAACGGCAAGTGCGACCGCGACCTGGTCAAGCTCTGGATTGACAACTCGGCCGAGGTGATTGACTGGCTGGACGCCGTCATGGGGACCGTGGGCAAGCCCGTCGAGGTCGACCCCACCGTCGCCCTCGACCCCAGCGGCCATGCGACCGGCGGCACCGACTACTACATGGCCGTCACGCAGCACTGCTGGCTGGCGCCCTACGTGCCCCCGACCCGCAACGACGTCCTCATCGGCCTCATCCAGCAGGCTGGCGGGGACGCGCGCTTCGGCTACACCCTGGTCAAGCTCGTCCACGACGACGAGGGCGTGCACGGCGGCGTCTTCCAGACCAGCGTGGGCCTCGTCCAGATCGACGCCCAGGCCACCCTGCTCGCCACCGGCGGCTACCCGGCCAACCCCGACATGATGCAGGCCCTGCAGCCCGACGCCGTCGAGGTCATGACCGCCAACAGCTACAACACCTTCTGCGACGGCAGCGGCATCAAGGCCGGTATGTGGGCGGGCGCCCGCAAGCAGGACGACCCCGCGCCCATGCTCTTCGACCGCGGCGCCGTGCTGCCGGGCGTCGACGCCGGCTACCAGACCGAGCCCGACGGGACCAAGCACCTGCGCGGCACCCTCTACCAGCTCAACCTGGGCAGCCAGCCCTTCCTCAAGGTCAACCGCCGCGGCAAGCGCTTCGCCAACGAGT
>CAZEAF010000102.1:0-5394 GCA_964510125.1 uncultured Coriobacteriaceae bacterium | reverse complement strand
CATCATCTGCGGCATGCGGCGCAGCGGCAAAACCTTCTACGTCTTCCAGCGCATAAACAGCCTGCTTGAGCAGGGAGTCCCCCGCAACCGCATCCTCTACTTCGACTTCTCGGACTCCCGTCTGCCCCCCGGGCCGCACGTGATGGACGAGGTCGCCGACGAGTACTGGCGACAGGTCCCCCAGGCTCGCGGCGAGGGTGCCTATCTCTTCTTCGACGAGGTGCAGGATTGCGAGGGCTGGCAGGGCACAGCGCGCAGGCTGGCCGAGAACGAGCGCGTCACGCTTGTCCTCACCGGCTCCTCGTCCAAGCTGTCGTCGGACCAAATTGCCACGGAGTTCAGGGGCCGGTCCCACGTCCACGAGCTGCTCCCCTGCTCCTTTGGCGAGTACCTGCGCTTTCACGGGGACATGCTCCCGGATAGCCTGCGTGGAATGGCCGAGACCGGCGGGCGGGGAGGCGGTGGGCAGGGAGGCGACAGGCTGGACAGTGGCGGGCTGGACGGTAGCGAGCATACTCCGGCGGCCTTCTCCCCCGCCGAGCGGACCGCGCTCGAGGCGCTATTCGACGCCTACCTCGTGACCGGGGGCTTTCCCGGCGTCCAGGGCGACACGCCCTCAACTCGCGTCGAGATTCTGCAGGGCTACGTGCGCGACGTGGTGGCCCGGGACGTCGCCGACCGCGTGGAGCGGCCCTCCATCCCCCTGGCCGAGCAGATGGCCCTGATTATCCTGCGCTCGACTTCGAACGAGACCTCGGTCAAAGGGACCGTCGACGCCCTGCGTGGGCTGGGCTTTCGCATCGGATGGGAAAAGGCGGACGAGCTGTTCGGGCTCTTTCGGCAGGCCTATCTCTTCTTCGAGGTGCGCGAGTATGCCCGCGGCGCCGTAGGGACGACCAGCCCGCCCAAGGTCTACGCGGTGGACCCGGGCCTTGCCTACGCGGTCTCGCGCGCGGCGCAGGAAGACGTCGGCAACCGGCTCGAGACCGCGGTATATCTCGAGCTCAGGCGCCGTATGGCCGGCAGGAGGACCGACGTCGTCGCCTCTTGGGCCGAGCCCGACGGTCCCCGGCGCAAGGTCGACTTCGTGGTCGGCGAGGCCTATGCCGGCGAGCCCGACCCCGCCGCGCCCTATGCCCTCTACCAGGTGGCGGCGGAAATCGACGCGCCCAAGACGAGGAAACGCGAGGTGGGGTCCCTCGACGCCGCGATGGGGCGGACCCGCCTGGACCATGGCACCGTCATCACCCTGCGCGACGAGGAGACGATTGCGAGCGAGCACGGCAGCATCGAGGTCGTACCCGCCTGGCGCTGGTTCCTGGCGTAACGCACCTCCGATGCTCCTTTCTTTCCGTCACGAGTCGTCGTCCCGGCGGAGGCGGTCGAGGAGCTCGATGAGGTCGTTTCGGGAGTGAACGTCGAGCTTGCGGTAGGCGGCCTTGGAGTGCGACTGGGCCGTGCTCAGCGAGATGCCCATCTCCTCGGCGACCTTGCGCAGGCTGAAGCCGCTCGCGTAGCGGATCGTGACGTCGCACTCGCGCTGGGTGAGGCCGAACCGGCCGGCGAGCAGGCAGGACAGCTGGTCGTCGGTCAGGGTGGCGAGACCCGCAGGCCGTCCCCCGTGCGCCACCTCTCCGGCCGCCCCTTCGCCTGCCGGGGCCGGGCCGCCCGACCGCCCGGGGTCCCCCTTGCCCGGCCCAGGCGACGATGCCATGGCATCCGCCCCGCCCAGAGGTGCCGCCGCCCGCCTGCGCGCCAGATAGGCGGCAACGGCCACAACCGCGAAGGCGACGGTGGCGAGCATGACCGCCGTCACGACGCCGCTGCTGGAGGCGGCCAGGCGCCCGCTAGCTAGCAAGCGCGGGACCAGCGAGTAACTGATGCCCCAGGAGAGGGTCTCGACCCCCAGGCCTACGACGGCAAAGGCGAGGACGGGCGAGGCGTCGCGCAGGCTCACGAGGTCGCACAGGAGCACGAAGAGGACGAAGGTCATAAGCGTGCGCGCGAACACGACCAGGTCGCCGCCCAGCCCCCTGTTGCCCATGACGAGCATGACAAAGAGGCCGAGGAGGAAGACCAGCGCGAGCCCGACCCACACGGCCATGGCCAGACCCGTGGCCTCGGGGGTTCCGCCGCCCTGCCGCCCGTGCCCGGTCCGGCGGACCCGGTAGAAGAGCAGGCACAGGAGCATCAGGGCCAGGCTTGCCAGCAGCGAGATTGCAAAACGGGTGTCGGCGGTCTCCCCGTAATAGTCAGCGACGCCGCGGGCTGCGGCCCCCACCAGCAAAAACGCCGCGATGGTGAGGACGAGCGGGTCGAAGACGGCAGTGGTTTTGGCCGCATCGTCGGAGGCGGCGGCCGTCTGACCGGGCAGGCCGGGCCCCTCGTCGCCCTCCGGCCGCCGGGACCAAGCCAGCAGCAGGACCGAGAGCGGAGGCCCGAAGACACACAGGGCCCGGCCCTCTGCTAGGACCCCGAGAGGCGCCACCCGCGAGAAGAGCAGGTAGCTCAGGAACATCGACACCCCGAGCACGGCGATGTCATGGGCGGAGAACCCGCGGGAGAAAAAGCCGGCCCAAGCCAGGTAGAGAGCGGCGAACCCCAAGGCGGACAACCCTGCCGCCAGCCAGTAGGCGGCATCGGGGAGGGCCCCCGCCGTGGTCAGGAAGGCCACGACCGCCCCCAGGGACGCAAGCGGCGCGAGGGCGAGCAGGGCGGGCCAATCTGGCATGGAAGGGCCGCCGGCGGACGCGCCCCGTTTGCCCGCGGCCCGCCGCCCCAGTGCGACCAGCCCCGCCAACACGACCGCCATGGCCAGCAAAAAGGCCTCGTGAGCCGAGAGGGCCGCAGACCAAGGGAGGGGAGCCGTGGCCCCGCGGGGAAAGAGCGGCATGGCAAAGGCCTGGTAGCGGAAGAGGGGCCACAGGCAGGCCATCCCCAAGGCGGGAGCCACGGACCCGCGCAGCAGGTTGGCGAGGGCGAGAGGGGACGCGAGGCCGGCCAGCCGGGGCTGCGCTGCGCCGCCGTTCCTGTCGCCGCGCCTGTCTCGGGCCGCGCCCCGGCCTGCGTCCCAACCGCCCCTGTCCGCCTCAGACCTCGCCACTGCCGCCGCCGTCACTTCTCGTCTGCCCCCGTTTCCGCCATGCGTTCTTGCCGCAGGCGTCCATTATCGCATCCCCCATCCCCTGGCGCACCGTCATCTCCCCCATATTATGGCAAGGGCTTCCCCGCAGGTGGAGCATGGTATTGGGCGTACACAGGCGTGCCGGCCCGGGCAGGTTCGGCGCGCCGGGGGCCCTAGCTGGAAAGGGGTACGTATGAGCGTCATCGCGAACCAGAAGAGCATCACCCGCCGCGGTTTGGTCGCCGGTGCGGCCGTGGGCGCCGTCGCCATGGGGGCGGCCCTGGGCGGCGCAGCCGTGGCCGCCGAGCCCGCCGAGCCCGACGGGCAGTGGGACGGGGAGTACGACGTCGTGATCCTGGGCCTGGGCGCCGCCGGTTGCAACGCCGCCGTCGCCGCCTACGAGGAGGGCGCAACCGTCCTCGCCGTGGAGAAGGCCCCCGAGGGCTCCTCTCCCTGCAACTCCAACGCCGCAGGCCAAAACGTCATCGCGACCGACGACGCCGATGCCCTCTACACTTACTTCTCGGCCCTGATGGGCAAGTTCACCAACTGGGATGAGGAGGCCCTGCGCGCCATGTGCGACGGTGCCGCGGGCAACTGGGACTGGGCCGTCGACGTGCTCGGCATGGACACCGACATCGCCTGCCCCGAGACCGTCGAGGGCGAGACCGTGGGCCCCTGCACCTGGGTCCACTCCGACGACGCCTGGGGCATGGGCCGCGCCGGGTACATGCCGCTGTGGAACGAGTTCCCCGAGCTCGAGGGCAGTGACCATTGCTACAACATCCTCGTCAACGCCACGACCTTTGACTCCGGCTACTACAACCTCTGCCTCAAGGCCGTCGAGGCCAGGACCGAC
Organism: uncultured Coriobacteriaceae bacterium; assembly: GCA_964510125.1. Classification (GTDB taxonomy): domain Bacteria; phylum Actinomycetota; class Coriobacteriia; order Coriobacteriales; family UMGS124; genus CAIFEU01. The sequence goes on along the minus strand of CAZEAF010000102.1, from coordinate 1,411 downwards.
GGGGAGAAGCTCACGGTCTGGCGTCCGGCCACCGGCAAGGAGCTCATCACCGACTCCGCCGGCGCGGTCGTCGGCGCCCTTGTCGAGAAGGACGGCCAGGAGCTGCGCATCAAGGCCAAGGGCGGCGTCTGCCTGTGCACGGGCGGCATCGAGGCCGACAAGGACATGATGTCCGACTTCACCCAGCAGCCCTACGTGTACCTGCAGGCCGGCACCACCAACACCGGCGACGGCGTCCGCATGGCCGCCAAGGTGGGCGCCCAGCTCTGGCACATGAGCAACGTGTCCGGCTGGATGTGGGCCTACCAGGACCCCAACCTCTCCACCTGCTCGCAGATACGCACCCTCACCAACGGCATCATCGCAGGCTGCAACGGCGCGCGTTTCCAGGACGAGAGCACCCGCAACCGCCACGGCCGCATCAACATCGGCGGCCGCTGGATCTCGACCCCCATGCCCCTGCCGGCCTATTACATTGTTGACTCTGCCCAAATCGGCACCAAGTTGATGAGCAGCTTCAGCGAGGGCAACGCCGACGAGATTGCCGACGGCCGTGTCATCTCCGGCGACACCCTCGCCGACCTGTCCCAGGCCATCCGCGACCTGGGCGAGGCGCCCGACTTCAACGCGAACGGCGAGCTCGACGCGGCCCTCGAGCGCTACAACGCCCACTGCCACGCCAACAACGACGAGGGCGAGGCCGACGACTTTGGCCGCGCGTGCAAGGTGCCCGTGGAGACCGGCCCCTTCTACGCCCTCAAGATTGGCCCCACCATGTACAACACCCAGGGCGGCCCGCGCCACAATGGCAAGTCCCAGGTCATCAACCTCGACGGCTATCCCATCGAGGGCCTGTTCGAGGGCGGCGAGATGGGCTCGGTCTTCGCCGATATGTACAACGGCGGCGGCAATCTGTCCGAGACCATGGTCTTCGGCCGCTACGCCGGTCAGAACGCCGCCCTGCGTGCCCAGGGCAAGTTCGAAAGCGCGACTGAGAAGGCCATGACGCACCAGGAGAAGCTGGACGCCGCCGAGGAGGAGGCCGCGGCCGGCGCCGTGGACGTCTCCGAGGTCGCCGACGGCACCTACGAGGGCACCGGCCAGGGTTACGGCGGCCAGATTAAGCTCTCGGTCACCGTCAAGGACGGCAAGATTACCGAGGTCGAGGTCGAGCAGAGCTCCGAGTCGGCTGAAATCGGCGAGAAGGCCCTGCCCGACTACGTGGCCGCCATCGTCGACACGCAGGACCCCGAGGCCATCGACGTCTCGTCCGGCGCCTCCAACACCCTGCGCGGCTTCAAGGCAGCCATCCAGGACGCCCTGAGCGCGTAACAGGGCGTAACAGGGGCGTAGCCCTGTTACACGAGGAGCCTCTCCGCCAGGGACGGGCGACGCAACTGGCAGGGCGCAG
>CAZEAF010000101.1:4089-5429 GCA_964510125.1 uncultured Coriobacteriaceae bacterium | reverse complement strand
GCGAGCGTGTCATCTCTGAGCGACGCTTGCGCTCAGCGGCTTCTTTGGATACCATGGTTCGAGAACATCTGTTCGATTATCGGACATGCCGCCATCGGGCTCGAGGGCGGCGCGGTCTCACGGGAAAGGCAGGGCGCGAGGTGATTATCTTGGGCATCGACCCCGGTCTGGCCAACACGGGCTGGGGCGTCATAGAGACGCGCGGGTCGGATATGCGCGCCCGCGCCTTCGGCTGCATCCACACCGAGAAGACGACGGACATCGCCCACCGCCTCAAGCACATCTACGACGAGATAGACGCCGTCATCAACCGCTACGGCCCCACGGAGGTCTCCATCGAGGAGATTTTCTTCAGCGCCAACTCCAAGAGCGCCGTCAAGACGGCCCATGCCCGCGGGGCCGCCCTGGTGGCCTGCGCCAGCTGCGGTCTTGAGACGGGCGAGTACACGCCCATGCAGATAAAGCAGGCCGTGGTGGGAACAGGCACGGCCGAGAAATCCCAGGTTCAGTACATGGTCAAGACCTTGCTGCACCTCAAGGAGGCTCCCAAGCCCGACCACTGCTCGGACGCCCTGGCGGCAGCCATCTGCCATGCCCATCTGGTGGGCTGGCGCGCCTTTGGCCACGAGCAGCACATAGACCACGTGGCCGCCATGAACTTCACCCAGAGAGGAACGAGGCTCCCGTCATGATCTCCCACCTGTGCGGAACCATCGAGGAAAAGACGGCCACCCAGGTTGTCATCGACGTGGGCGGAATGGGCTTTGCCTGCGGCGTCTCCACCACCACGGCGGCGGCCCTGCCCATGCCCGGCTCGGACGAGCAGGTCAAGGTCTACACCCGCATGGCCGTGCGCGACGATGCCATCGCCCTCTTCGGATTTGCCTCGGCCGAGGAGCGCACCGCCTTCGACCGCCTCGTCGGCGTGAACGGGGTGGGCCCCAAGCTGGCCCTCTCGGTTCTCAGCACCTTCTCGCCCGAGGCTCTGCGCGAGGTGGTGGCCCTGGCGGACGAAAAACGCATGGCCTCGGTACCCGGCGTGGGCAAAAAGACCGCCCAGCGCATGATCTTGGAGCTCAAGGACGCCTTCAAGGGCGACGCGATGACCGCGGCCGCCAACGCCGCAGCAACAGGGACCGCCGGGACCGCCTCCTCGGCCGTCGAGGACGCCTCGCTCGCCTTGCTCACTATGGGTTTCTCCCCTCAGGAGGTGGACCTGGCCCTGCGCGGGTATGATGGGGATGCCGCCGATGCCGAGGCGGCAATCAGATTCGCCCTCAAACGCCTGGGGAGCAATGCCTGATGTGGGAAGCATCTGAGGAAGACCTCTGGAAAGACAG
>CAZEAF010000101.1:0-3989 GCA_964510125.1 uncultured Coriobacteriaceae bacterium | reverse complement strand
CGGTTCGTGACGTCCAAGCTCACTGAGGACGACCTTGAAAGCGACCGCAGCCTGCGCCCGCAGACCCTGGGCGACTACATAGGCCAGACCCGCCTCAAGCAGAAGCTGCGCCTGGCCATCGACGCGGCTAAGGAGCGGGGCGAGACCCTCGACCACCTGCTATTTTATGGCCCGCCCGGCTTGGGCAAGACCACGCTGGCGGGCGTCGTGGCCAACGAGATGGGCGCTCAGATGAGGACCACCTCCGGCCCCGCCATCGGGCGCGCCGGCGACCTGGCTGCCATCCTCACCAACCTCCACGAGGGCGACGTCCTCTTCATCGACGAGATCCACCGCCTGTCCCACCAGGTGGAGGAGGTCCTCTACCCAGCCATGGAGGACTTCGCAATCGACATGGTCATCGGCAAGGGGCCAGCCGCCCGGTCCATCCGCCTGGAGGTCCCCCGCTTTACCATGATTGGGGCCACCACGCGCTCTGGCATGCTCACCACGCCCCTGCGCGACCGCTGCAACCCCGAGCGGCTCGACTACTACGACCCCCAGGAGCTGTCCCAGATTGTCCGCAGGTCGGCGGGCATCCTGGGCGTGGGGATCGACAGCCCCTCGGCCCGCGAGATAGCCCTGCGCAGCCGTGGCACGCCTCGTCTGGCAAACCGCCTGCTCAAGCGGGTGCGCGATTACGCCCAGGTCCGCCACGGCGGGGACATCACCCTGGACGTGGCCTGCGAGGCCATGGAGTTCTTCGAGGTGGACGCCGCGGGGCTCGACTGGATGGACAACAGGATTCTGCAGACTCTGGCCGTCACCTTCCAAGGCCGGCCGGTGGGCCTGTCAACCCTCGCCAGCGCGGTGGGGGAGGACCCCGTCACGCTCGAGGACGTCTACGAGCCCTACCTGCTCCAGCTCGGCTTGATTAACCGCACGCCCAAGGGCCGCGTGGCCACCCCGCGCGCCTACGAGCACCTGGGCGTCACGCCGCCCGAGGGGGTCTAGCCCCAGCGGCTGGACGCATCTGCTCACAAGGAGGAGCGCATGGCAATCCGCAACGACTACCTGCTCGACATGATTCAGAGCTTCGCTCAAGCCATCGTGGGCGTCATCGACCGGGGCTCCCATGGGGTCGCCGAGCGCGACGCCTTGGGCACCTACAACGAGGTCGTGGGCCGGGTGCTGGACATGCCCGCCGACGCCGTACTCGCCTTGTCCCCACAGTCCCTGGTCACCATGATGCAAATCTCGGCCGTCGACGAGTCCCTAGCCGTCTATATGGTCTTCTCGCTCGAGCGCATAGCCGATGTCCTTGAGGGCGAAAACGGCCCCCTAGCTGCCGTCCGGCGCAGCCAGGCCCAGGCTGTGGCCGATGCATACGGCTTCCCCACAACTGAGGTCCCCTCTGAGGTACAAGATGGTCTTGACTCGCAGGACCCGTCCGGCGACGCCAGGTAGGTTTACAGGGAGGAGTTTGTGCATGCTTAGCGACATCGAGATTGCCCAGTCCGTTACCCCCAGGAGGATTGAGGACGTGGCCGCCAGCCTCGGCATCGCCGACGACGACCTCATCCCCTACGGGCACGACAAGGCCAAGGTCGACTACAACGTCTTAAACCGGGAGCCCGAGAGCCCGGCCAAGCTCGTCCTGGTCACGGCCATCAACCCCACGCCTGCCGGCGAGGGCAAGACCACCACGACCATCGGCCTGTCCGACGCCCTGCGCCGCCTGGGCAAAAACGTCGTCGTGGCCCTGCGCGAGCCCAGCCTGGGCCCGGTCTTCGGCATCAAGGGCGGCGCTGCCGGCGGCGGCTACTCCCAGGTCATCCCTATGGAAGACATCAACCTCCACTTCACGGGCGACTTCCACGCCATTGGCGCTGCCAACAACCTGCTGGCCGCCATGGTCGACAACCACATCAAGCAGGGCAATGAGCTGGGCATCGACCCTCGCCGCATCACCTGGCACCGCTGCGTCGACATGAACGACCGCCAGCTCCGCCACATCGTGGACGGCCTGGGCGGCCCCGCGGACGGCACGCCCCGCGAGGACTCCTACGACATCACCGTGGCCTCCGAGGTCATGGCTGTCCTCTGCCTGGCCAGCTCCGTGCGCGACCTCAAGGACCGCCTGGCCCGCATCGTCGTGGGCTACACCTACGACCAGAAGCCCGTCACCGCGGGCGACCTGAACGCCCAGGGTGCTATGGCAGCCCTGCTCAAGGACGCCCTCAAGCCCAACCTGGTCCAGACCCTCGAGGGCACGCCCGCCTTCGTCCACGGCGGCCCCTTTGCCAACATCGCCCACGGCTGCAACTCCGTCATGGCCACCCGTATGGCCCTGCACTACGGCGACATCGTGGTCACGGAGGCCGGCTTCGGCGCCGACCTGGGCGCCGAGAAGTTCTGCGACATCAAGTGCCGCATGGCTGGCCTCAAGCCCGACGCGGTGGTCGTGGTGGCCACCGTGCGCGCCCTCAAGTACAACGGCGGCGTGCCCAAGGACCAGCTGGGGGCCGAGAACCTGGCTGCCCTCGAGGCCGGCCTGCCCAACCTCCTGCGCCACGTGAGCAACGTCCGCGAGGTCTACCGGCTGCCCTGCGTCGTGGCTATCAACCGCTTCCCCACCGACACTGAGGCCGAGCTCGCCCTGGTGGAGGAGAAGTGCCGGGAGCTGGGCGTCAACGTGAGCCTGTCGGAGGTCTGGGCCAAGGGTGGCGAGGGCGGCCTCGATTTGGCGCAGAAGGTCCTGGGCCTGGTCGACCAGCCCAGCGACTTCACCTTCTCCTATCCCACGGGCGCGCCCGTCCGCGAGGCCATCGAGGCGGTCGCCACGCGCATCTACCATGCCGACGGGGTCGACTTCACCGCGGCTGCCGAGAAGCAGCTGGCCCAGCTCGAGGCCAACGGCTTCGCCAACCTGCCCGTCTGTATCGCCAAGACCCAGTACTCCTTTACCGACGACGCTGCCAAGCTGGGCGCCCCCGAGGGCTTCCGCATCACCGTGCGCGACGTGCACCCCTCGGCCGGCGCGGGCTTCGTCGTCGCCCTCACAGGCGCCATCATGACTATGCCGGGCCTGCCGCGCCACCCTGCGGCCGAGCGCATCGACGTCGACGACGACGGTAAGATCTCGGGGCTCTTCTGATGGCGCGGATACTCGACGGTAAGGCCGTCGCCCAAAAGGTGCTCGACGAGGCCACCCAGGGCTGCAACCGCCTCAAGGAGCACGGTCGCTCATGCGGGCTGGCCGTCGTGCTGGTGGGCGACGACCCCGCCAGCCAGGTATACGTGCGCAACAAACGCCGGGACTGCGCCCTCTGTGGCATCCAGACCCACGACTTCGACCTGCCCGCCACCACGACCCAGGAGGAGCTGGAGGCCCTGCTCGACCGGCTCAACCACGACAACCAGGTGAGCGGCATCCTGGTCCAGATGCCCCTGCCCTCACATATCGACGCCCAGCAGGCCATCCAGCACATCTCGCCCGAGAAGGACGTGGACGGCCTGCACCCGGTCAACCTGGGCAGGCTGGTGCTCGGGCTGCCCGGCCCCCGTCCCTGCACGCCGGCCGGCATCATGCGCATCCTGCACGAGTACGACATCGACCCGGCGGGCAAGGAGGTGGCGGTCTTCGGCCGCTCGGTCCTGGTAGGCAAGCCCCTTCTGCTCATGCTCACCCAGGCCGACGCCACGGTCACCATCTGCCACAGCAAGACGCCCCACAAGGCCGAGACCGCCCAGCGGGCCGACATCGTCATCAGCGCCATCGGCCGTGCCAAGCTGGTCAAGGCCGACTGGATGCGGCCCGGTGCCGTGGTCATCGACGTGGGCATGAACCGGGACGAGAACGGCAAGCTCTGCGGCGACGTTGACTTCGACGAGGTCGAGCGGGTGGCCAGTGCCATCACGCCCGTGCCCGGCGGCGTGGGTCCCATGACCCGCGCCATGCTCATGCTCAACACCGTGGCCGCGGCCGAGCGCCTGGCCGGCATGCCGGG
>CAZEAF010000100.1:0-5464 GCA_964510125.1 uncultured Coriobacteriaceae bacterium | reverse complement strand
GTACCCGATTGGAACCGGCTGCACAGACACCACGAAATTCGTCCCCAAGTTTGCCACAGGGCACGAAAACGGCAGCAAGACGGTGTCGTTACGCTGTGAGACAAAGACGGGGCAGGGGCGGAATCGGAGGGTCGGCGAGGCCTGTCTGCCCCGCCGGCCGGCCCCCGACCTGCATGGCGTTTGTCTACACAAGCCGGCGCAGGTTGGGGTCGGCAGGGTCGCGCCGGGTGAATCCAACCTGGTCCAGGTGCTCCAGCAGGGGCATGGCATACTTGCGGGAAAGGCCGAGGGCCTCGCGCAGGGCGCTGGCCGTGGCCGACCCACCCGCGCCCTCAATGGCCGCCTTCACCGCCTGACGGGCCTGGTCCGCGGCGGCCGCTCCCAGGTAGTAGGTCCGCCCGACCTCCTCGGCCCGACCCTTGGCAGCCAGGCCCCGCAGGCCGCGCAGGAGGTCGGCGGAACCCACACCCTCCAGGGTCGCCAGCTCGTCGGTAAAGGGGACGGCTAGGCCGTACTTGTCCAGCAGGGCCTCGACATGCCGCTCGAGCCCCTCGAAGCGGGCGGTCACCTGGGCCAGCTGGTCGGCCAGAACCAGGTTGGACCCGAAGCGTGCCAAGGTCCCGCGGGCCACGGCCTCCCCTGTCAGCTGGGCAAAGGCCTCGTCGCCTAAGCGGGGGCAGGCGGCGTCACGCAGGGTGAGCGCCGGCAAGCCCTCGAACGCGGGATTGGACCGGGCAGCCCGGCCAAGCTCCGCGACCAGGGCGTCCACAAGGGCGTCCATGTGGGCCGAGCCCAGGTAGCGGGCGACCTGAGCACCTGCACCCGCCTCGCCCGCGAGCCGGACCAAGCCGTCCTCCCCGCCCGCACAAGCCTCCTCGAGCTCGGCCGCCACAGCCTGCGCAGAGAGGTCGAGGGAGCCTGCGACCTCCTCGGCCGTGACCGGAAGCGGACTCAGGGCCGCGAGGGCAAGGACAGCAGCCCCGTCGTCGCCGGCCTCGATGGCGTCCAGGAGCCGAGACTCGCCCGGACGCAGGTTGGTGCGGCGGGCCGGGCGGGCCCAGAGGACCTCGCCGCCGCCCACCAGCTCCACCGGGGAGTAGGACATGAGGACAACCCGGTCGTGGGAGCGTAGGGCCAGGGGCTCTTCCAGACGGATTTGGCAGCGGGCCTCTCCCCCAGGCTCTAGGGCGGAAAGGCCGTCGAAGAGAAGGACGCGGCCCAGGACCTGGGTCGTCCCCGCGCAGACGTGCACCCTCTCGCCGCTCTCCAGGGCCCTCTCGGCACCCTCGCGCCCCAGCCAGGTGACCCTAGCGTCAAAGCGGTCGGTGGGGGCCAGCGACCCCGGCGTGCAGACCGTGACCCCGCGCGCCGCCTGGGCCAGGGTAACGCCGGGCAGGCCTATGGCCGTGCGCTGACCTGCCTGGGCCCGGGCGACGTCGGCCTCGTGCACCTGGACGCTGCGAATCTTGGCACGGACCCCGCCCGGTACCAGCTCCACCGTGTCCCCGGGGGCAAAGGTCCCCGCGTAGGCGGTGCCCGTCACGACCGTCCCCACGCCCGCCACCGAGAAGGACCGGTCGATGGGCAGGCGGGCGGGCCGGGCCAGGCGGCGCTGCGGGGCGCCCGAGGCCAAAAAGCCGTCAACCGCCTGGTCCAGCAGGGCCATGAGCTCGCCCACCCCCTGCCCGGTGCGGCTGGACACCAGCACACTGGGGGCGCCCGCAAAGACCGTCCCCGAGAGGAAGTCCTCGATGTCGGCCTGGGCCAGCTCCGCCATCTCCGCGTCCACCAGGTCGCACTTGGTGACCGCCACGACCATGGACCTCACACCCAGAAGCTGCAGGATGCGCACATGCTCGCGAGTCTGGGGCATGACGCCGTCGTCCGAGGCCACGACCAGCAGGGCGATGTCCACGCCCGTGGCGCCCGCGACCATCTGACGCACGTAATGCCCGTGTCCGGGCACGTCCACCAGGCCCACGGCGCGCCCGCTGGGCAGGTCGAGCTCGGCAAAACCCAGGTCAAAGGTGATGCCGCGCGCCTTTTCCTGAGGCAGGCGGTCTGGGTCGGTCCCTGTCATGGCAAGGACCAGCGAGCTCTTGCCGTGGTCGACGTGGCCAGCCGTGCCGATGACGACCGGGGTCTCCTCTTGTGCCTCCATGGCCCACTATCCTTTCGTCGGCAACCCAAAGGTCCTGACCGCCGCCGCCAGGCCGTCTGCCAGGTCGCGCTCGTCCCGCTCGTCCACCAGGGTGCGGACGTCGCAGACCAGCCAGTCGTCGCTCACATATGCCACGATGGGCCGGACCGGCTGCTGGATCAGCCACAGGCGGACCTGGTCGAGCGGGGCGCCCCCCACCCGCAGGCGGACCGCCCAGGAGTTGATCTGGGTGAGCGGCAGGGCCCCTCCGCCTGCATAGGCCACGGCAGGAGCCGCCTCCAGCGTCCAGCCGGTCCCCTCGCCTTTGGCCCCCTCCAGCTTGGCGCGGGCGCGGGCCAGGATGCCCTCGGCGCGTTTCCGCAGGCTGTCGGGGTCGGCAGACAGCATCTTGAGCGTGGGCACGGTCTGCCAGGCGCCAGCCGGGTCCAGGTAGTCGCGCAGTGTTGCCTCCAGGGCCGCCAGGGTCAGTTTGCCCGGCCGCATGGCCCTCATGAGGGGGTTGTGCTTGATGCGGTCGACGACCTCGGCCGAACCGAAGACGATGCCCGCCTGGCCGGCCCCCAAGATCTTGTCGCCCGAGCAGGACACAACGTCCACGCCTTGGGCCAGCGACCGGCTGACCGTGGGCTCATCGCTGGCTATGCCCCCCTGCGCCAGGTCCAGCAGCATGCCCGAGCCCTGGTCCTCGTAGACAAGGACCCCATGCTCATGGGCGATGCGGCACAGCTCGGCCGGGTCGACCTCCTCGTGGAAGCCCATGACCCGGTAGTTGGAGGGATGGACCTTAAGGACCAGGGCTGTCTGCTCATTTATGGCCCGCTCAAAGTCCCGCGGATGGGTCTTGTTGGTGGTCCCCACCTCGACCATGGTGGCGCCCGAGAGCTCCATGATGTCCGGGATGCGGAATGACCCGCCTATCTCGATGAGCTCGCCTCGGCTCACGATGACCTCGCGGCCCCGCCCCAGCTCGGCCAGGACCAGCATGACCGCCGCGGCGTTGTTGTTGACCACGCAGGCGGCCTCGGCCCCCGTGAGCTCGCAGAGCAGGCCTTCCACCAGCTCGTGGCGCGACCCTCTCGACCCGGTGGCCACATCGAACTCCAGGGTGGAGTAGTGGGAGGCGACGTCCGCCACATGGGCGGCGACGTGGGCCGAGAGGGGCGCGCGGCCCAGGTTGGTGTGCACAACCACGCCCGTGGCGTTGACGGCGCAGCGCAAGCGGGGCCGCAGGTCGTGACTGAGCTCGCCTGTGAGGACAGAGATGATTTGGTCCCGGTTGTGGGGGTCCTGGCCTGCGAGGATGCGGGCCCGTTCTTCATCCAGGCAGGTCCGCACGCTCTCGCGCACGAGGGCCCGGGGCGCCGCGGCCCCCGCCTGGGCGACCACCGGGTCGGCCAGCAGGTCGTCCACCCGCGGCAGGTCGCGCAGGGCGGCCCGCACCCGCTCGTCCATGGCGTGCTCGGGGGTCTCGGTACCGGGCGCCTCGTGCTCGCTCATACTGGCTCCTTTTGCTCTTGCTAGCGCAGGACGACGACGTCGTCGGCTGCCAGGGTCGCGGCCACGGCCCCGTCCATGGCGCCCACCGCGCCCACGGCGAGCTTGTCCCCTAGCCCGTAGAAGGTGAGGCAGGTTCCGCAGGTGGAGATGGCTACGCCCTTGTCGGCCAGCAGCTTGAGGTCGTCCAGGACCGGCGACCCCTCGCTGGTGAGCTTGATGCCCTCGTTCATGAAGATCAGCTTGGCAGGCGCCTGCTCGGCGCGGGCTAGGTTGTAGATGAACTTCTGCATGAGGAGGGTCCCCAGCTCGGGATCGCCCTCACCCAGCTTATCGTTGAGAACCCAGTAGACCTTGCCCATTCCCATCAGTCCTCTCTTTTCCCTGGCAGGCAAGCGCGTCTGGCAATTTGTTTCCTGCCTGCTCTTATGACAAAAACCTAACCCTCAAGCAAAACTCAAGGTTGAATCTTTGCAAGGCTCATGACAGACTTGAGCCTTGCCTGCCGAACCTACCGAACCGACACGCGCACGTCTCCCTCCACGAAGGCACCTATACGGGCAGCACAGGGCGTCTTGGCAGCTCGGAGAGCCTCCTCCACCTGGTCGGCCACCGCCGGGTCCACCGCAAAGAGCAGACCTCCGGAGGTCTGGGGGTCGGCCAGGACGTTCCAGACCACGTCGGGCTCCAGGCCGGCCAGCCTCCCCTCCCCGTCCAGCCTGAGGTCGGTGAAGCCCTGGGCCCACCCCCGCACGCTGCGGGTCTTGCCCGGCGTTACTCCGTCCTTCGCCAGCTGGAGCGCGCCCTCGATGAGGGGGACACGGGCAAAGTCGATGGCTGCCCCGCAGGAGCTCGCCTCGGCCATCTCGTGCACATGGCCCACCAGGCCAAAGCCCGTCAGGTCGGTGCAGGCATGGACGTGGCCGTCCTTGGCAAAGGCCCGCACGACCGAGCCGGCCGCAGCGTTCAGGGTGGCCATGCTCTCCACCGTGGGCCTTACCTGGTCCTCGGTGACGGCCCCGCGCTTGAGGCCCGTCGTCATGAGGCCCGTGCCCACCGGCTTGGTGAGGAAGAGGACGTCGCCCGGGCGGGCGCCTCCGTTCTTGAGCATGTGGGCGGGGTCGACCAGACCCATGACCGCCAAGCCGAACTTGGGCTCGTTGTCCTCGATTGTGTGGCCGCCCGCCACGACGGCCCCCGCCTGCGCCACCACCGTCGCCGACCCGCTCATGACCTGGGCCGCCACCTCGACGCCCAGCATGCGGGGGAAAGCCATGATGTTGAGCACCACCCGGGGCTCCCCGCCCATGGCGTAAACGTCCGAGAGGGCGTTGGCGGCGGCTATGCGGCCGAAGTCGTACGGGTCGTCCACGATAGGCGTGAAGAAGTCGGTCGTAAGTATGGCCGCGAGGTCGTCCGTCAGCCGGTAGACAGCCGCGTCGTCCGCGTTCTCGGCGCCGACGAGGAGGTTGCCATCCGTCACGGCAGGGGCGCAGACCAGGGACATGAGGGTACTGAGGTCACCCGGACCCCACTTTGCCGCTCAACCAGCCTTGCTGGAAAGCTGCGTCAACCGTATGCGCTCGTCATCAGCCATGTCTACCCCCCTCTCGCCGGTTGCCTGACAGGTGTTTGCCCGCCCGATGATAAGACAATGCCGGCTGGGCGCGCCGCGCAAAGGGTCCCCGGGAGCCTACCGCCCACAGGAGCTGCGCGAGTAACACTACACATATGCATTATATGGGGTTTATTTGAGATGACGAGGCGAACTGATGTCTTTCAATTCCGCTTCAGCGAGCCGCTCAATCG
>CAZEAF010000099.1:0-5499 GCA_964510125.1 uncultured Coriobacteriaceae bacterium | reverse complement strand
TTCCCTCGACCACGCGGCGCACGCTCCATTACTACTGGCAGGTCACCCGTCGCCACCTGGGGCTCTTTCTGACCCTCTTCTTCTCCACCTTCATGTTCGGGGTCCTGCTCACCTACATGAACCCCTATGTCATGTCCCTCATCGTGGACCGGATCTCGGCCGACCCGCCCGCGGCCGACCAGGTCTTCGAGGTCTTCGGCCCCTACATCGCGGCCCTGATCCTCGTCAACCTCTTCGGCCAGGCGGCCAGCAAGCTGCAGGACTACTCCCTGTGGAAGCTCGAGATTGCCGTGAGCTACGACCTTGCCCGACAGTCCTTCGACGCCCTGTGCAACCAGTCGATGACCTTCCACAGCAACCGCTTTGGCGGCACCCTCGTCTCGCAGACCAGCAAATACATGAACGCCTACAACCAGCTGGTCGAAGCTATCAGCTTCCCCTTCCTGCCGCTCGTCGAGGCCATCATCATGGTCTGCGTCATGCTGCTGCCCCGCGTGCCCGTCTACGTGGCCGTCCTCATGGCCCTGCTGACGGTGTACGCCTTTGTGAGCTACCGCATGTACAAGCGGATCCTCAACCTGAACGAGCAGGCCGCGGGCGCCCAGAACCAGCTCTCCGGCGAGCTCTCCGACAGCGTCACCAACATCCTGGCGGTCAAGACCTCGGGACGGGAGGACTACGAGCGCGAGCTCTTCGACCAGGCCAACCGCAACGTCGTGGCCCGCGACAGCAAGCGCATGATGGCGAGCCTGGCCCGCGGCATCGTCACCGCCTGCATCGCCCTGGTCATCATGACCGTCGTGACCGTCTTCATCGCAGGTGGCAACGCCTGGTTCGGCATCACGCCGGGCACCCTGGTCCTCATGTTCACCTACACCTACTCCATCACCAACCAGTTCAACTTCATCAACACCGGCCTGCAGCGGCTGAACCGCGCCTTTGGCGACGCCTCCGGCATGACCATGGTCCTGGACGAGCCCCGCCTGGTGGCCGACCTGCCCGACGCCAAGCCTCTCGTGGTCACCCGCGGCGCCATCGACTTCGAGGGACTGGGTTTCTGGTACACGGACGCCGGCGCGCGCACCCGGGTCTTCGAGGGCTTCGACCTGCACATCCCCGCAGGTCAGAAGGTCGGTCTCGTGGGCATGAGCGGGGCGGGCAAGACGACCCTCACCAAGCTGCTCCTGCGCCTGTCCGACATCCAGGAGGGCCGCATCCTGGTGGACGGGCAGGACGTGGCCGCCGCGACCCAGCAGAGCCTGCGCCGCAGCATCGCCTACGTGCCCCAGGAACCCCTCCTCTTCCACCGGACCATAGCCGAGAACATCGCCTATGGCAGGCCCGGCGCCACGGACGACCAAATCCGCGAGGCCGCCCGCCAGGCCAACGCCCTGGAGTTCATCGAGCGGCTGCCCCAGGGCTTTGACACGGTGACCGGCGAGCGGGGCATCAAGCTCTCCGGCGGCCAGCGCCAGCGCATCGCCATCGCCCGCGCCATGCTGGCCGACTGCCCCATCCTGGTGCTTGACGAGGCCACGAGCGCCCTGGACTCCGAGAGCGAGCGGCTGGTCCAGCAGGCCCTGGCCCGCCTCATGGCCGGACGCACTGCAATCGTAGTCGCCCACCGCCTGTCCACGGTGGCCAGCCTGGACCGGATTGTCGTGATCGACAGCGGGCGGATTGTAGAGGACGGCCCCCACGACCAGCTGCTTTCGGCCGGCGGCGAGTACGCCCGGCTCTGGGCCCGGCAGACGGGCGCCTATCTGGAGTAGGGGCGCGGGCGGGGTGGACGGATGTGGGGCGGGCGGGGTGGGCTCCGCCCGTTGCCGACGGGACCCATTTGCGCAGCCTCCCCCACCCGGACTCTCCCGAGCTAGCGGCCGCCGCCGGGCTTGCCGGTCGGGTCGACTAGGCCGAAGAGCTCCTCGCGGGAGTGGATGCCGAGCTTTTTGTAGACGTGACGGATGTGGGCCTTGGCCGTGCCGTAGGCCACGCAAAGCTCGCGCTCGATGTCGCTGGCAGTTTTGCGGTCGGCCAGCAGGAGCAGGACCTCCTCCTCGCGCGAGGTCAACCCGAACTGCCGTCCCAGCTCGGCGCACCGTTTGCCCTGGGCGTTGCGCATGGCGGCACGGTAGAGATCCTCCCCCTCCTCGTACATGACGATACCCCAGTTGGACGACAGGCCCCGCTCTGAGAAGATGAGCCAGGTGCCCAGGGCCGCCGCGGCCACCACCGCCGCCGTGAGCAGCCAGCCGCTGGCAAAGGGCGAGACAGCACGGCCCACCGCCATCGAAATCATGCGCACGCACCGCTCTATGCCAAAAATCCAGACCGCGTTGACGCCATAGCGGTAGCAGATGGACCCGATCATGGTCATGATGAAAATCTCAGCCGCCCCGTAGGACAGACTCGAGAAGAAGCTGGCCCCGAACCGACCGGGACTGCCAACCAGGCTCACCAGCAGCGACACCATCATGAGGGCCGGCAGCCACACCGAATAGAGGGTGCCGAACTCCACCCAGCGGCCGAGAAAGACGATGGCGACCACAACCACCAGCGCGGCGACCACCATCCCCAGGCTGGAGTGGGGCCCGGCAAAAGCGTAGATGTTAGCCTCCTCCAGCCCGAAGGCAAAGGCGTACACGCATACCAGGGCCACCGTCTTCCAGGGAAAGGTGAAACGAGCGGCCCCGGCGTGGGGCAGGCGCTCCTCGGGCAGGGTCCGGTAGGCCCGGTAGAGCATGAAGAGGGAGACGAAGGGCAAAAGGCAGGTGTAAAACGCCAGCCAGGGAAGGGAGAACCCCTTGAGGGTCCAGATGACGCCCGCACCCACCAGCTGGCTGAGCGCGTAATAGAGTGCGATGCGGACGGGGTTGAGACATCCGTAGAGCTCGGACCAAAGGAGGATCATGATGCCCACACCCGCGCCGCCCAGCACTGCCGCCGGGACCCGTAACAGGTTTGTGAGCTGCGGGTTTTCCAGACAGACAAAACCCAACACCACGGCAAGAGCCATAAAGGCCGCGGCTGCGAGGTTTGCCGGGCGCTTGGCATAGAGAGGCGAGACGAGCCGGGCGGCTAGAGCGCAGACCAAAAGGACTACGGCGCAGGTTCCGTCAAAGACATAGCGGCAGCTGTAGCCGGCAGGGTAGTCCACGAAGGACCCGACGAAACCGGTCTCAATCCAAGCCCGGTAGACGCCCAGACCCATGAAGAACCAGCAGACCTTGGGGAAGCTGAGCTTGCGGCCTTCCGGCTTGCCCTCCGGCTGGGTCTCTTCCTGGACCTCCGCCTGGCCTTCGGGCCCGTCGTCTTCGGTTGGCTTGTCTTGCTTGCGCCTCATGTTCCCTCTTCCGGATCCGCCCTGCATGACCCCGTAGGGCCCCTGCCTGGATCGCTCGCGCATCTACTCTTGTCTACTATACGAAAATCCCAGCTCAGGCATGGGGGGTACAGCGGGGGTTACGAGGATATACCCCTCAGAAACACACGCAGACGATGGTTTTGGGCGGCTTCCCCTCCTACCGTGTGTCTCAGCCCGAGCACATAGGTCGGGCAGCACGTTCCGTTCAATGAGCCGGCAGCCCCGACCAGACGTCGGCCACCGGCCCACGGCCAAAGGAGGAACCATGGAACACGCCATCACCCGCCGGACCCTCGTCGCCGGGAGCGCCCTGGCAGCAGCAGGCGCCGTCGCCGCAGCCAGCGCCGCGCCGGCCTTTGCCGCCCAGGACGGCGGCATCGCCAACACCGCCCCCACGCCCTCGTTCTTCGCCGAGCCTGAGGCCATCGACACCGGCGAGATAGCCGAGACCAAGGACTACGAGGTCGTGGTTGTGGGCGCCGGTGCCGCCGGCGTGCCCGCCGCCGGCGCGGCTTTCGAGGCCGGCGCCAAGGTCGCTCTGCTCCAGAAGGAGGATGCGGCCGTAAGCCAGGGCAACACCTGCGACTCCGTCCTCATCGACGAGACCGCCCCGGAAGGAGTCGCCGCCCTCGCCTCCCTCGTCACGCAGGACTGCGACCACCGCTCCCACTGGGACCAGGTCCAGCTTTGGGCCCAGAACTCCGGCGAGGCCCTCAAATGGCTGTGGGACCTGGGCGAGAAGGCTGGTGCGCAGATGGTCGACACCACGGCCAAGTGGACCAGTTCCATCCAGGACATCGAGGGCTATAAGGTGAGTTACTTCGCCTTCGACTTCGGCCCCAAGCCCTACAACACCGGCAGCGGCATGGCCGATATCGCCACCTACCTGGAAGGCCAGGGCCTGGAGGTCTTTTACGAGACGCCCGCCGTCCGCCTGGTCCAAGACGCGTCCGGCAAGGTCACAGGCGTCATCGCCCAGCAGGCCGACGGCTCCTACGTGCAGTTCAACGCCTCCAAGGGCGTCATCCTGGCCACCGGCGACTTTATGAACGACGACGATATGATGAGCTACTACGCGCCTGAGATGGCCAACATCTACCGCAAACAGCATAACAAGACCGGCGACGGCCACAAGATGGTCGTATGGGCGGGCGGCCAGCTCGAGGACGTGTGCGCCACCAAAGTCCTGCACGACTTCGACGCCGGCCCCGGCTCCATGTGCGACATGCCCTTCCTGGCCGTGAAGGACGACGGCACCCGCTTCTGCAACGAGGCCCGCACGGAGATGGCCGTCATGGGCAACTTCCTGGTCGGATCCGACGATTGCGGCTGGTACACCCAGGTGTTCGACGCCGACTACATGACCGCCTGCGCCGAGTGGCCCGGCATGCTCTACGACGAGGAGGCCATCAAGGCCTACATGCCCGAGGAGGACGTGGAGCGCACCGGCGTCTACCCCGGCCTCATCGGCACCTACAAAGCCGACACCCTGGAGGAGCTGGCTGGCAAGTTGGGTATCGACCCCGAGGTCTTTGCGGCCACTGTCGCCCGCTACAACGAGCTGTGCGACAAAGGCGTCGACGAGGACTTTGGCAAGGCGCCCGAGTGGCTGGTGCCTGTCGTGACCCCGCCTTTCTACGGCATCCACCGTCACATCGGTCTGTCCGCCATCATGAAGGGCGTCAACGTAAACGCTGACATGCAGCCCTTGCGCGCGGACGGCACGCCCATCGAGGGCCTCTACGTGATTGGCAATCTGGCGGGCAACTTCTACGGCTCGCCCGACTACCCCATGACCGTCCCGGGCATGTCGCTGGGCCGCTGCCACACCCAGGGCTACGTGGTGGGCAAGGCCGTCGCTGCCAAGTAAGACAATTCCGCAGGTGAGATAGGCCGACGGATACAAGAAGGCGCCTGTGCCCGAGCTGGATGCGGGCACGGGCGCTTTTGATTGGCTCTTAACGCGTCGCCCGCCCGCCTGCCAGCTCGAGCCGCCGGATGACGCAGGTGTGCCGCTTGTCCTTTTCGTCGTAGGTGATGCCCACCAGTAGGACCTCGCCGCCAAAACCTTGCAGGACCTGCGGGTAGTTGCGGTCGAGAATCTGCGCGACAGCGCCCTCGGCCGGCCGGTCCCA
>CAZEAF010000098.1:1710-5601 GCA_964510125.1 uncultured Coriobacteriaceae bacterium | reverse complement strand
TCACTTGGCGTCGAACAACAAGAGACGCACTCTGGGCAGGCGCCAGAAGAGCGCGACAAACCCAAAGCTGAGCGGGAGGACTATGACGAGCGCGAGGAGGAACTGCAGGGCCGTCGGTTCCACCGACCAAAGGATCCTAGCGGCGAGGTCGCAGAAGGGGACGTGGCAGAGGTAGACGCCGAAGGACATCCTCGACCCTGTGCCCAACAAGTCGGCGGCCCGCGCCGGAAGCCCGTCCCAGAACTCCGCCGACCTGAGGATGAGCTCATAGGCACACGCGGTAAGGCACAGCAGGGTGAGCGAGTTGTACCACATGCTCCCGGTTATCGTTTGTAACCATAAAGTAGCAATAAAAGATATTAGGCAAATTATTATCAGATACCTAGATCTAATATTACCCAATATGTATTTCTTATCAATAAGATAACCAAGGACAACGTAGGTGCCGCAGAAGCCGCCGTAGAACTCGAGCGACAGCTTGGTCCCGGGGAGCTCGCCTGCAATCCTCAGGGCGGAGCAGGTGTTGGAGAAGGTCGGCAGGGCGAAGAAAAAGACCACGGCTATGCAGACCGGGATGGCAAGGACCTTGAGGGGGACATGCTTGAGGACGACCGAAACAAAGGGGAGTATCGCGTACATGCCGACGATCACAGGTATGTACCACCAATGTCTCATGGGAACATCTTCAAAAAAGAAAACTTCTTTTAAAAAATAAGTAAATGAAAAATCGCTACCAGTAGCAACAAGATAGATATTGTTTATTACTATCCAAATCTCAACAGTGACGATGAGCGGGATGAGGTTGTGCCGGTAAAAACGGGCGAAGTCCTCGGTCGTGTCGAAGCTCTTCGAGAGCACCAGGGAGCCGGTGAGGAAGAGAAAGAAGGGGACGCCGATGCGCCCGATGACATGCGCCAGGGGATAGAAGGGGCTGTCGAGGCCAAAGCCGTGGTAGGTGACCTCGAGCGCGTGGCAGATGAGGACAGACGTAATCGCGAGGACGCGGACGACGTCGAGCTCGACCCTGCGCGGTTTGACGGTACGGGCAACGGCCACTGAACCCATGGAACCCTCCAAGCGCTGCGACAACAGGGCTGGCTGCCGGCGAGGAAGCGCAGCCCATGTTCTCTCGTCAGGACAACTATTCGAAATCAGTCAGGTTGGCGGCCCGCCGGCTACCTCACGCACTCCTCGACGGCCTTGGCCACGACCTCGGCCACGGACTTGTCCAGGGCGCTGGGGATGATGTAGTCGGCCGCCAGCTTGTCGTCGGTCACCAGGGAGGCGATGGCGTGGGCCGCCTTAATCTCCATCTCCTCGGTAATCTGCGGGGCGTGCGCGCGCAGGGCGCCCTTGAAGATGCCGGGGAAGACCAGGACGTTGTTAATCTGGTTGGGGAAGTCGGACCGGCCGGTGGCCACGACCTTGGCGCCGCCCGCCAGAGCCTCGTCGGGCATAATCTCGGGCGTGGGGTTGGCCATGGCGAAGACGATGCCGTCGCGCATGGTGCCCACCATCTCGGGGGTCAGCATGCCGGGGGCCGAGACGCCCACAAAAGCGTCGGCGCCGGCGACCACCTGAGCCAGGGTGCCCGCCTGACGGGCCGGATTGGTGAAGCGGGCGATTTCCTCCTTGGCGGGGTTGAGGCCCTCGCGGCCTGCGTAGATGGCGCCATGGCGGTCGCAGACGACAATCTCGCCGAAGCCCATGTGGTCCAGCAGGGTGGCGATGGCCAGGCCCGCCGCGCCCGCGCCGTTGATGACAATCTTGAGCTGGCCCATCCTCTTGCCGGTGAGCTTGGCTGCGTTGAGCAGGCCCGCGCTGGTCACGATGGCCGTGCCGTGCTGATCGTCGTGGAAGACGGGGATGTCGCAGATTTCCTTGAGGCGGCGCTCCACCTCGAAGCAGCGCGGCGCGGCGATGTCCTCCAGGTTTATGCCGCCGAAGCTCTTGGAGATGAGGTAAATCGTGCGGACCAGCTCGTCCACGTCGTGCGTGTCGACGCACAGGGGGAAGGCGTCCACGTCGCCGAACTCCTTGAAGAGCAGGCACTTGCCCTCCATGACCGGCATGCCGGCCGCGGGGCCGATGTCGCCCAGGCCCAGGACGGCGCTGCCGTCGGTGATGACGGCCACCAAGTTGGAGCGGCGGGTGAGCTCCCAAGACTTCTGGTAGTCGGCCTGGATTTGCCGGCAGGGTTCGGCCACGCCGGGGGTGTAGAGCAGGGACAAATCCTCGGCTGTCGCGGCATGGGCCCGCGCCGTGACTTCAATCTTGCCGTGGAGCTCCTCGTGCAGCTTGAGGCTCTTTTGGGCCACGCTCTCATCTGCCATGTGCTAGACCATCTCCTCAGGTTTGAACACCTCGTCGAACGCCTCTTCGCTGAGAAAGCCCAGGGACACACACGCCTCGCGCAGACTGGTTCCCTCTGCGTAGGCCTTGTGCGCGACCTTGGCGGACTTTTCGTAGCCAATTATGGGGTTAAGGCAGGTCACAAGCATGAGGGACCTGTGCAGGTTGTCGTGCATCTTGTCCCGGTCGGCCCGGATGCCGGCCACGCAGCGCTCGTCGAACGACCTGGTGACGTCGGCGATGAGGCGGGCGCTCTGCAGGTAGTCGTAGGCGATGACCGGCATGAAGACGTTGAGCTCGAAGTTGCCCTGACTGGCCGCGAAGCCTATGGTGGCGTCGTTGCCCATGACCTGGGCGGCGACCATCGTGACGGCCTCGCACTGGGTGGGGTTGACCTTGCCCGGCATGATGGAGCTGCCCGGCTCGTTGGCGGGGATGGAAATCTCGCCCAGGCCGTCTCGCGGGCCCGAGGCCAGCCAGCGGACATCGTTCGCAATCTTCATGAGGTTGGCGGCCAGGCCCTTGAGGGCCCCGTGGGAAAAGACCAGGGCGTCCTTGCCGGTGAGGGCGCGGAACTTGTTGGGGTCGGTTGTGAAGGGCTCGCCGGTGAGGTCGGCAATCTTTGCGGCCACCAGCTCGGCGAACCCCGCGGGGGCGTTGAGGCCCGTACCCACAGCCGTGCCGCCCAGGGCCAGGCGGAGGAGGGGCGGCATAGCGGCCTCCAGCTCCTCGAGTGAGCCCTCCAGCAGGCCCCGCCAGCCCGAGATTTCCTGGGAGAAGGCGATGGGCACGGCGTCCTGCAGGTGGGTGCGGCCGCTCTTGACGACCCCCTCGTTGTCGGCCTCCAGGCGGCGCAGGGTCGCAATCAGCTGGCGAACGGCCGGCTCGACCTGCCGGCGGACGGCCAGGACCGCGGCGATGTGCATGGCCGTGGGGAAGGTGTCGTTGGACGACTGGGACCGGTTGACCGAGTCGTTGGGGTGCAGGCGGGTGGGGGCGCTTCCAGTCCCGGTGGCCTCCTGCTGGGTCGCTAGCTGGGCCGCCAGCTGGTTGCCACGGTTGGCGATGACCTCGTTGACGTTCATGTTCGACTGGGTGCCCGAGCCCGTCTGCCACACGTGCAGGGGGAACTCGTCGTCCAGCCGGTCGGCCAGAATCTCGTCCGCCACCTGGCAGATAAGGGCGCCTTGGTCGGCCGGCAGGGCCCCTAGCTCGACGTTTGCCTGTGCGGCGGCCTTTTTGAGAATAGCGAAGGAGTGGATAATCTCGCGCGGCATGGTCTCCACGCCCGCGCGGAAGTTGTTGCGGCTCCGCTCGGTCTGGGCACCCCAGAGGGCGCTGGCGGGGACGGGCACCTCGCCCAGCGAGTCGTGCTCCACGCGCGTGCGGCCGCCGGTGACCTCCCCGTCCGCCCATTCCATGATGCTGGGATATCTGCTCACCTGCGCTCCTTTCGCCCGTGCCACCTGTGCGCATGCCCGAAGCGGTTTGTGCGCGGGTCCACTCTAGCACCCCGCACAAGGTGTCCACCAGGGGGCA
>CAZEAF010000098.1:0-1610 GCA_964510125.1 uncultured Coriobacteriaceae bacterium | reverse complement strand
GGGGGCAGGCTCGACCGTTCCCTGTTACGCCCACTTACCGTGGAATTGAAACCCGCCGGGTAGTAATATGCCTCATTTATCATGTTTGAAATAAAGAAGTGCTAGCTTTCCTATATTTGGTTTTCATCGGACGCATGCCCTGGTATGTGAGAAAGGATAGGTCATGGGAATCGGAGCGGCCTGTAAGGCCATTGTTCGAGGTTACAGCAGCGTGAGCCTCATCCTGCGCATCGTTATCGGCCTGGTCATCGGCGCGGTTCTGGCGCTAATCGTGCCGAACGTGGACTGGATTATCATGCTCGGCACGCTCTTCGTGAACGCGCTCAAGGGCATCGCGCCCATCCTCGTCTTTGTGCTCATCATGAGCGCACTGGCACGCGCCCGGTCGGGTCTGGGCAAGCGCTTCAGTACGGTCATCGTCCTCTACATCGTGGGGACCTTCCTGGCCTCCCTCATGGCCGTTATCGCCTGCTTCGTCTTCCCGGTCACGCTCGAGCTGGGCGACGTCACCGCCGCTGACAGCGCCGCGCCTTCTGGCATCGGCGAGGTCCTCACGGCCCTGGTCCTCAAGCTGGTCTCCAACCCCGTGGACGCCCTGCTCAATGCCAACTACATCGGCATCCTGGTCTGGGCCATCTGCCTGGGCCTTGCCTTCAAGAACCTGGCCAGCGACCACACCAAGACCGTCCTGGTGAACATCTCCGAGGCTGTGGCCCAGGTCGTGCGCTGGATCATCAACCTGGCCCCGTTCGGCATCCTTGGCCTGGTCTACAACGCCGTCTCCACCTCCGGCATGGACATCTTCGTGAGCTACGGCCAGCTGCTCCTGCTGCTCGTCGGCACCATGCTCGTCGTCGCCTTTGTCATGGAGCCTCTCGTCGCCAGCATCGCGCTGCGCCGCAACGCCTGGCCGCTCGTGCTCCGCTGCCTCAAGGATTCCGGCATCACGGCCTTCTTCACCCGTAGCTCCGCCGCCAACATCCCGGTGAACATGAACCTGTGCAACAAGCTGGGACTCGACCAGAACTTCTACTCCGTGTCGATTCCGCTGGGCGCCACCATCAACATGAGCGGCGCCTCCGTCACCATCGCCGTCATGACCCTGTGCGCCGCCAACACCCTCGGGGTCGCCTACGACTTCCCGACGGCTGTCGTCCTGTCCGTTTTGGCCGCCGTGGGTGCCTGCGGTGCTTCCGGCGTGCCCGGCGGCTCGCTCATGCTGATCCCCATGGCCTGCTCGCTCTTTGGCATCGGCAACGACCAGGCCATGCTGGTCGTGGGCGTCGGCTTCATCATCGGCGTCGTCCAGGACTCCCTCGAGACCGCCCTCAACTCCTCCGGCGACGCCATCTTCACCGCCGTGTCCGAGTACCGCGAGTGGATTAAGGAAGGCCGCGAGCTGCCCAAGTTCTTTGGCCCCAATGCCGACCAGTACGCCGGCCAGGGCGATGCCAAGGCCATCGATGACGAGGACCCCACCCAGCTCGCCCGCGACGCCAAGACCGTCGAGTCCACGACCGACGCCGCCGCCGCGGTCGCCAAGCATCGGGTGTAAGGCAGGCCGGGGGGCGCGCCCTGCTGCCTGCTCGCTGGAGCGTCCGGCGCCCTGC
>CAZEAF010000097.1:0-5636 GCA_964510125.1 uncultured Coriobacteriaceae bacterium | reverse complement strand
CTGGGTACGCGGAAGGTACGAGACACGGTGCCCGCCGAAAGCTCGCCTGCTGCCGGCAGTCAGCCCTACCCCTGCGCCTGCGCCAGCGCGTCCACGAAGCGCGCGACCACGGGGTTGTCTTCGGCGCGTATCACCGCGTGGAAGGCGAAGCACGCGTCCTGCTCCTCAATCTCCACCACCCGGTAGTCGTCGGTGAAGGGCTGTGTGTCCAGCATTAGGCGCTCCATGATGAGCAGGTCCTCGGTGTTCTCGATGCAGGCCAGCTCGAAGATTGAGTGCATGAACACGGGCTGTTCGGCCGGCGCGATTCCGTAGTGCTCAAAGATTGCATGGACGGTGCTGCGCCCGTGCTCGGTGCTGTAGCTGCCCACCGGCTGGATGATGGTACGTCCTTCCAGCTCGCGCACCGACACCCGGCCCGTCGCTCCGAACTCGCTGTCCCTCTTCACCAGGCACACCATCGGGTCGTCGAACAGATGCGTGGCCATCAGGCCCTCCGTGGGCCTCTCGCCCGAGCACAGAATCGTGAACGCCACGTCAATCTTGCCGTTCAGGAGCAGCTGGTCGTAAGCCTGGTGCCGATAGTCCTGGTAGGCCACCGAGACCTGCGTCCCCTCCGCTGCCATCGCCGCCACGGCCTTGTTCACTCGGCTGATGACCCGGGCGTTCTTGCACAGGCCGCCCAGGTTCAGCACGGTCGCATCCTTCTGGGCGCGCACCTTCTGGAGGGCCTCGTCGTGCTGCCTGATAAGCTTCAGGGCCTCCTGGCAGAGTATCTGCCCGGCTGGCGTGAGCTGCACCCGCGAGGCGCCACGGTGGAAGAGCTCGGCCTGGCACTCCTGCTCGAGCGCCGCGATGTGCTTGGAAAGCGATGGCTGGGACACATGGAGGGTCCTGGCTGCCTTGCTGAGGTTGAGGTCGAGCGCTACCTCCACGAACTCGCGCAGGTAGGTGATGTTCATAGCGATCCCCTTCGCAGGACGCCGGGTGACTGCCCCAGCGCATCG
This sequence comes from uncultured Coriobacteriaceae bacterium, assembly GCA_964510125.1. Taxonomy (GTDB): domain Bacteria; phylum Actinomycetota; class Coriobacteriia; order Coriobacteriales; family UMGS124; genus CAIFEU01. The sequence goes on along the minus strand of CAZEAF010000097.1, from coordinate 4,629 downwards.
ATAACTGCATTCTAGCATCCTACACTCTGCGCCCCGCCCTATGCGAATGCAGGCTATTCAGGTATCGAATAGCGCTATGACAAAATCCTGACCACCGAGGCGAATACCTGGATTCTCTTCCGCCATACCAGGCTCCAAACACCCTGACCTGGCATGCTCCCACATCGGATGCATCCTAGAGAAGTTCTCGGACGAGAAATGCCCGCGGTCTTCAGCGAAGCCGCCCGCCCTTCTGGGCGCCTCGCGGGCTGGTAGGGGGTATCTCGCCCGGGCACCTCAAGCCCACCGCAAGAAGAGGAGAGAGAGTCCATGGGAAAGCTTGCAGTCTCGCGCCGCTCGTTCGTGCAGCTCGCGGGTGCCGCTGCGGCCACCGCTGCCCTGGCGAGCCAGCCGCACAGCCTCGTGGCGCGCGCCGCCGACGCCTCCACGTCCGCTGACGCATCCGCGTCCGCCGACGGCGACGTCAAGAAGATCCGCAGCCTGTGCCGTTGTTGCGGCAAGATGGAGTGCGCCATCTGGGTGTGGGTCAAGAACGGGCGCGTCATCGACATCACCGGCGACGAGCACGCCTACACGAGCCGCGGCAACCTCTGCGCCAAGGGCAAGAGCGGCATGCAGCAGCTCTACCACCCCGACCGCCTGCGCTATCCCCTGCGCCGCACCCGCCCCAAGGGCGAGGACCCGGGCTGGGTGCGCATCAGCTGGGACGAGGCCAACGACCTTGCCGCCAAATGCCTGCAGAACGTCATCGACAAGTACGGCGGCCCCTCGATTCGCACCTACCACGGCACGAGCCGCCAGACCTCCATCGGCGTCATGACCTGCGGCGCCTACCTGGGCACCCCCAACGCCGGCACGACCGCCGGCCAGATCTGCAAGGGCCCGCGCGAGACGAGCGGCATGCTCTCCTGCTTCCCGTGCCACTGGACGGCCCTGAACGAGAACCCCAAGGTCTTCTTCCAGTGGGGCACCGACCAGGAGATCTCGAACTACGACAACGCCTGCCGCGTCACCGTGGACGCCCAGGTGAACTCGGACGTCTCGATCGTGGTCGGCCCGCGCCTGCAGAACCTGGGCAAGGAGTGCGACCACTGGCTGCCCCTGCGTCCCGGCACCGACGACGCCCTGGGCGCCTGCATGCTCAACATCATCATCAACGAGCTCGAGTCCTACGACTCCGCCTTCCTCAAGCGCTGGACCGACGCCGCCTTCCTCTACTGCGCCGACATCGAGCCCAGCGGCTTCGACTACGTGAACGAGTTCAAGGGCGGCACCTACCCCCTCGTCATCAAGACGCGCCTGCTCAAGGAGTCCGACCTCGTCGAGGGCGGCAGCCCCAAGCGCTTCATGGTGTGGGACCTCGTGAGCCAGAGCCCCAAGTGGTACGACGCCGAGACGGTCACCTGGGAGGGCGAGGACGGCTATAACGAGGTCACCGAGTTCACCCGCCACAACAAGCTCTACGTGCCGGTCGACCCGGGCTTCGGCTGCGACATCGACCCGGCCCTCAAGGGCACCTACCAGGTCACGCTCAAGGACGGCCGCAAGGTGAGCTGCAAGCCCGTCCTGCAGGAGTACGGCGACCGTCTGGCCGAGTGGACGCCCGAGAAGACCGGCGAGTACTGCTGGGTGGCGGCCGACCACATCCGCGAGGTGGCCGAGATCTACGGCCGCGAGCTCCACGCCGGCCCGGTCATCTACAACCTCGCCCCCGAGCACACCGGCAACGCCATCGACTCCGAGCGCGAGCTGCTGATCCTCTCGTCCATCATGGGCAACCTGGACGCCCCCAACGGCAACCGCGGCGGCGAGCCCATCCAGTCCTACTACACCGTGGGCATCGACTTCGCGGCGCCCATCGGGACCGCGGGTCTCTCCGCCGAGGTCCAGTCGCGCGTGGCCGGCGCCGAGCGCTTCCCCCTGCTGCCTTGGTTCCGCACCCTGGGCGGCGCCTCGATGCACTACGACCAGGCGACCGCGACCGACATGACGCTGCTGGGCAAGCCCTACCCGCTGCGCGCGATGCTCGCGGCCACCGGCAACCACTTCCACTCGGCCAACGCCGCACGCAACTGGGAGGCCCTGCGCAGGCTCGACTTCTTCTGGTGCGCCGAGCTGTGGCACGTCCCCCAGCTCGAGCTCGCCGACCTGGCGCTGCCGGCCACCCACTACCTCGAGAACAACCTGCTGCGTCCGTCGCAGGGCGCCGAGTGCGGCCTGAACGCCCAGGTCCGCTGCCAGGAGCCGCTCGGCGAGGCTCGTCTGGACTCCGGCCAGATCGTCCAGATCCTCAAGAACATGGGCATCCCCTGGTGGCCCATGACCGAGGAGGCCGCGCCGCCCTGGTTCCCCAAGGAGTGGCTGTCGATCGGCTGGCCCAACGAGGAGCAGATGAACGACCTGTCGGTGCTCCCGTACACCCTGGGCTTCGCCACGCCGGGCCCCGAGGGGCAGACGCTGCACGTCGAGAACTGGAACGACTTCGTGGAGCAGTACCAGGAGCACGGCCAGTGGGACCTCAAGGAGATCAGCCCCTGGGGCTACTGCTACCGCTACATGCTGGGCTACCTGCGCAAGACCGGGGTCAAGCCCGGTTTCGACACCCCCACGGGCCTCTTCGAGATGTGGTCGACCGTGCTCGAGACCTACCATCCCGGCCACGAGCTCCCCTGCGTCCACGAGCCCTACGAGTCGCCCTACTCCACGCCCGAGACCTACAAGGAGTACCCGATTATTCTGACCTCGGGCAGGCGCATCCCGGTGTACTTCCACAGCGAGGGGCGCCAGGTGCCCTTCTGCCGCGAGCAGGCTCCCTACCCGATGTTCCAGATCAACCCCGAGACCGCCTCTCAGCTGGGCATCGAGGACGGCGACTGGTGCTGGATCGAGTCCCCGCGCGGCCGGGTGCGCCAGCGGGCGTCGGTCTTCTACGGCATCGCGCCCGGCGTCATCGAGGCCGACCACGCCTGGTGGTTCCCGGAGCTGCCGGCGCCCACCCACGGCTGGGACCTCTGCAACATCAACGTTCTGGTGGACCCCAACACCCAAGACCCGATCAACGGTGCCGCCACCCTGCGCGCCTACCTGGTGAAGGTCTACAAGGCCACGGCCGAGAACTCGCCTTTCGGCAACCCCGTTCCCTGCGCCCCCGAGGACGGCACGCCCATCATCTGGAGCCGCGAGGACGAGCGCCTCAAGGATTGGATGCCGCTGTCGGACGAGGCTGTTAAGGAGCTGATGTAAGCATGACTCAGTACGCCATCGCTACCGACCTCAACCGCTGCGTGCAGTGCGTTGCCTGCTCCGTGGCCTGCAAGATCACCAACGGCGTGCCTGCCACCAAGCTGTGGAACCGCATACTGCGCGTGGGGCCCAACCCCATCCCCGGCGGCTCGGGCCGCTTCCCCGACGTCGAGCTCTACTACCTGCCTGTGGGATGCCAGCACTGTGAGAACGCCCCCTGCGTGGAGGTCTGCCCCACGGGCGCCTCGTTCAAGCGCGAGGACGGCATCGTGCAGGTGAACGCCGAGAGCTGCATCGGGTGCGGCCTGTGCGTGGGCGTCTGCCCCTACGGCGCCCGCTACGTGAACGAGGACACCAACGTGGCCGAGAAGTGCAAGCTCTGCGTCGACAAGGTGGACTCCGGCGAGCTGCCCGAGTGCGTGCGCCAGTGCGGCGGCAGGGCCCGCTTCTTCGGAGACGTCGAGAAGGGCATCGAGAGCTTTGTTGGCCCGCCGCTTGACGACTCCGAGGCCGACTTTGAGCCTATCACCAGCACCTCGCGCCCCTTCACCGACGAGGATGTCTACCACCTGCCCGATGACGGCAACGGCCCCTCGTTCCTGTATATCCTGCGCAACCGGACCTGGCACGGCCTTGACGGCGCCGTGGACGGGCGCTAGACGACCCGGCATTGGAGAGCAGCATGTCTTCTGAGAACAACATCCCTACCGACGACGTGGTCTTCTCGCCCACAGGGCCGTCGGAAATCCCCTCAATTATCGCCGACGTCGAGTTCCACAGCACCTACGCCGAGGACGACCCGGCCCGTGCCGTGGACGAGATGATTTTCATGATGGCGCCCCAGCGTCTCGTGATGATGGACATCATGCGCTATGTGGCCGACGGTCCCCAGAGCATGGAGGACGTCAAGGCCTACGTGTCCGACCTGCAGGTCTACGAGCCGAGCGTCTACACGGCGGCCGACCTGTGCGCCCTGCTCGAGGAGTGCGGGGCGCTGGAGAAGGTCAACGCGGACGGCACCCCCTATGACACCTCGTCGCTCGAGCCCGCGATTGTGGAGGAGGACGGCGTCCGCTACTACCTGGCCAACGAGCCGGACGACCTCTACTGGGGCCTGGCGGAGGCCGGCCGCACCTGGCTCGACGGCGACGACCCGCTGGGGCGGGCCCAGGGTTTCCTGGACGACGATCCCGACCTCGCGCCGATCTACGCCCGGGTGCTCGACCTCTGCTCGGCTGACGGCGGAGCGACCCTGACCGAGCTCGAGGAGGCCGTGAACGACGACCCGCTGGTCCAGAGCCCCCGCGTCTACGCGCCCTTCTTCGTGGACCGTCTGGAGCGCTGCGACGCGATTCGCTGGACGGGAAGCTGGAAGGTCACCGAGAT
>CAZEAF010000096.1:2667-5657 GCA_964510125.1 uncultured Coriobacteriaceae bacterium | reverse complement strand
GCGACCTCGTCGACCGAGCCGCCGGCAGCCTGCAGGCCGGTCAGGCGGCCGAAGGTCAGGCAGCGGCCGTGGTTGACGCCGGGGCAGATGGTGGGATAGTCGCCCGACCCGTGGAAGTCGCCCTGGGCGGTGCCGGCGCAGTAAAGGTTGGGGATGGGGTTGGAATCGGCGTCGAGCACATGGCCGTACTCGTCGGAGTGCAGGCCGCCCGAGGCGCTCAGCAGGGAGGCGACCAGCTTGCCGGCGTAGAACGGCGGCTGCTCGATCTTGACCATGATCTCGGCGCGCTTGCCATAGTCGTCGTCGGAACCCTTGTCGACCAGCTCGTTGTAGCGGTTGACGGCGGCCACGAAGTTGTCCACCGGGACGTCGATCTTCTCGGCCAGCTCCTCGAGGGTGTCGGCGATCTGGATGTTGCCGTCCTCGATCTTGGCCTGCAGGAGCTTGTTCTCGACGTCCATGTCGAACGGGGTGCCGAAGCGGCGGTACTGCTGGCCCACGGAGATGCCGCCGGCAATGCCCTCCTCGCACTGCTTGGCGATCTCGGACAGGCCGTTGGAATCGTAGATGGTGAAGGCGCGGTGGTCGCCGTAGAAGGCCTTGCCGCTGGACTTGGACTGGGTGTTGACGTCCTCGTTCATGAAACGCTTGCCCTCGCCGTTGACGTGCAGGAAGTTGTAGCTCTGCGCGCCTCCCTCGAGGTGCATGACGCAGGCGTGGCTGTTGTTGGTCTGCATGGCGGCGCCAATCCACAGCGCCTCCTTCTGCAGGTCGCCCGTGTTGACCCACTGCGGGATGTACATGCGGACGTCGGCGGCCTCGAGGGCCCACGGGTCGTAGGTCTTCATCATCTCGGTGTCGCCCGAGTAGTCGCCGGACGCGATGATGACGGCGTTGGCATCGTACTCGATGTGGGTCTTGCCCTCGTCGGGGGTGACGATTGCGCCGGTCACAGGGCCGTCGGCCTCGGGGCGCAGCAGACGCTCGCAGGTGGTGTCAAAGACATAGGTCACACCAAGGCTTTCGCCGTAGGTCTTGAGGGCGGGCAGCAGGACGTCCATGCCCAGGCCGTGGGACTGGCCGTTGAGATAGACGAAGTCGGTCGTGTCGTCATAGAAGAAGTGGGTGATGGGCCACTCGGTGTAGTCCGGGCCCTTGAAGAAGTCGCACCACAGGGTGGCGTGCAGGCCCTGCTCCTCCATCTTCTCCTGCAGCCAGTCCATGCAGGCGCCGGACTTGCGGGCAAACATCCACAGCATGTTCTCGTTCAGACGGCCCTGGCTCCAGCGAATCCAGTTGCGGACAATCTGGGCGTAGTCCATCTGGTCCTCGGTAATCCAGCCGTCGGCCAGGGCCTGCTGGACGACCTTGGAGCCAAAGGAGGTGATGTGGGCGCCGCGGCCGCTGGGCTGGCTGGCCTTCTCGATGACGGTGACCTTGGCACCCTTCTCGGCTGCGGTGACGGCAGCGATGGAGCCGGCAAAGCCACAGCCGATGATCAGGACGTCGGTCTTCTCGGTGGAGTCGGCCGTGAGGTCGCCGGGGTAGAGGGCCCAGTCGGGCACGTCGTTCTGGAGGTCGCGGATCTGCCTGGCGGAGATGGTGATGCCGTTGCTCTCCTTGACGATGGTCTGGAGGTCGATGCCAGTGGGCTGGTTGTACGGGTCGGTGGCGACGACCTTCATGCCGTCGACGAGCTCAGCCTCCTCGGCGGTGTCGTCGGCGGCCTCTGACTCGGCAGCCTCGGACTCGGCGGCCTGCGCGGTGGCGAGACCGGCGGCGGCGACGGCCCCGGCAGCGGCGGCACCGGCAACGAACTTGCGACGACTCATTGAATTGTCAAGCATGATTTCCCCTTTCGATAACAGATTCCCCGTCTGTAATATCGGTGTGACGTCGAGAATTAACTCGCGCCAAACCGCAACTCTATGGAAACCCGGAACAGAGTTCAAGGTAAAATCGTGAGCTAAACGTTCACCCCCCTGAACCATATATCCAAGGACGTCCAAAGGGGCGCTTGCCATGAACGACACCCAGCTCAGGTACTTCAGCCTCGCCTACAAGGAGGGGAACTACTCCGCGGCGGCGCGCAAGGCACCCGTCTCCCACCAAGGCCTCACCAAGTCGATCAAGTCGCTCGAGCGCGAGCTGGGCGTCCCTCTCTTCGAGCCGGACCGCGACACCCAGGAGCCGCGCCCGACCGAGTACGCCGACGAGCTCTACGACTTCGCCACCGCATACGACACCAACATGCGCCTGCTCAAGGAGGCGTTCGCGCGCATCGACTCCACACGGCGGGAGACCGTCCGCCTCGAGTGCTCGCCCGGGGTGATCGGCGCCTTCGGCCCGGCCTTTGCCGAGCAGTTCCAGGCGGCCTACCCCCAGATTGACCTGGACTACGCCGAGTCGCGCGACGACCTGTGCGAGCGCGGCCTGCTCGACGGCCGCTGGGACATGGCCATCATCATCGACCCGCCAGCTAGGGGCTGCGCGGCCACCACGCTCTATAGGTCGCCCATGTACTTTTGGACGAAGCGCGACTCCGGCCTCGCGCGCATAGCCGCCGACCGTCCCCTTTGCGTGGACGACCTCGCGGGGCAGTCGGTGGCCATCCCCGGGAAGGGCTACCGGTGCTACGACCAGCTCCTTTGTGCCTGCGCCGGCCGTGGGGTCGAGCTCGGCGAGGTGTTCCAGATGAACGAAATTTTCCAGCTCTACGGCTATGCCATGGAGGGGCGGGGAATCGGGTTCTCAAACGGCACGCTCAAGGACCTGCGGGTGTTCCAGTGCGACGAGTCGTTGGTGGCCCTGCCCGTTGAGGGGCTGAGCTGGGGATTCTCGATTCAGCGGCTCGAAAACCACGTTCTGTGCGAGTCCGAGCGGCTCCTGTGGGACTGGTGCCGCACCTGCGCAAGTGCCCTGCCCAACAACGAGCTCGCCAAGCAGGGGTAAGGGCGGGGCCCGGCCGGCTGCCTTCAGGCGAGACCCGC
>CAZEAF010000096.1:0-2567 GCA_964510125.1 uncultured Coriobacteriaceae bacterium | reverse complement strand
GGAGGGACCATGAACGCGATGATTCGCCTGGCGACATCTGTGCCGCTGATCCTGTTCCTGGCCCTGCTTGCCGGGGCCCTCTACATCTTTGCGACCTGGCGCCGCTCGCCCGATTACGCAAAAGAGCTGCTCATCAAGGTGTTCACCGTGCTCACGGGCGGGCTTTCCATCCTCTTTGCTCTGGCTTCGCTCCACGCGCTGCTGGACGGCAACTCCGTGGCGCTTGAGATCGTGCTCACCTTTGCGGCTGTTTCGATTGCGGCCCTGGCCATCACCCGCATCTGCCGCTGGCGCTTCGTCAAGCACCACCCCAACTACCGCTTCAAGCGCACCCGCACCTGGCGCCTGTAGAGGGCGTGACAGGGGACGCGTTACGCCCCTCGCGCGCGATGGCGCACGTATCACATCCCCCGTTACACTGTTACGCGCGCATCAAAACGCGAAGAGGGCGTCCATGTCCACGACGCCGGCAACCCCCCATGAGTGCGTGTTCGGCTTGAGGCCGTTCACGCTCACGAGGGTGAGCTGCAGGGCGTTCTTGGTCCCGCTCTGCTCGCGAAAGACCTCCACCTTGTGCCGCAGTTCCTCCTCGTAGGACTTGTCCACGACAAAGGGCGCGTCGGTGTACTTCATCTCGCACAGGTTGGTGACGCCGTCCGCCCGCTCGAGCACCAGATCGACCTGGGCGCCCCGACCGGTCCCGGAGCTCACCCAAGGGAAGGCCTCGGTCCGTACCGCAGAGATTCCCATCGCGTGCCGCAGCTGGTCTATATGCGCCAGGCAGGCGACCTCGAACGCATTGCCGCGCCAGGCGTAGTAGGCGGGCGTCCCTTCGAAGTCGACCCAATCCTGCACCGGCCGCTGTCTGTCCAAAAACTTAAAGCCAAACAGCAAAAACGGGTCGATGAGCTGATAAATCTTGGGCATGTAACGCTCGTATCTATTCTTGTACGAACGGACGTAACCGCACTTTTCCAGATCGTCGAGGGCACGGCTCAGGCTGCCCTTCGACGCGCCCGTCTTGGCCTGCAGGTCGGCCCAGCGGATGCCCATGCGCGTGTCGGCGAGGAGGCGGAGCACGTCGCGGTGCAGGGGCGAGTCCCCGAGCGTCGCCTCCATGAGCAGCGGGACCTCGCGGGAGAGCGGTGCGCGGACGTCGAGGCAGAGCGCGTTGATGTTCTCGGCCAGGCTTTTGCGCCTGTCGAGCATGTCGAGGTAGTAGGGGAGCCCGCCGAACACGAGGTAGCAGCAAAGGACAGCCTCGCGGCTCCAACCCAGCCGCAATGACTGGATCATCTGCTCGGTGTCGTGCAGGTCAAATGGGGCTATGTACATCCGCCTGGTGATACGGTTGTAAAGGCTCCCGGTGTTCTCCAGGATGTTCTTGATGATCCACGAGGTAGCCGATCCGCACACGATTACGACGACGTCGTCCTGGGCCGACGCCCAGCCGTTCCAGAAGTCGGAGAAGGCGGGGAGGAAGTCCGAGCGCTTGCCCGCGAACCAGGGGAACTCGTCGAGGAACACGACCCGGCGCCCGTTCTCGCTGCGGACGACGTCGGGCGACTCGAGAAGCTCCCGGAGGCGGGCGAAGGCCTCGAACCAGTCTGCCGGCATCACGGCCTGCCTCGCCGTGGGCCTGCCTGCCGCTGTGCCGCCTGCCCCGGCCCAGCCACAACGTCTGAGCGCCTCGCCGAACACCCGCAGCTGGGTGCGGACGCGCCGGTCTTCCGAGCCAGTGGCCCTGAAGGCAAAGGCGTGGTTGAAGGTGTTCTCGACAAGGTAGGTCTTGCCGACGCGTCTGCGGCCGTACACGCAGATGAGCTCAGCCTTGTCGGAGCGGCAGTACTCGTCCAGGTCCGCCATCTCGTGCTTGCGCCCAATAATCATCCCCATGACCGGCGCCTCCTAACTAGTTCCAATTTATGAGCATGATGATAGCGCTATCTGGAACAAAGTTGTCCCAAAGGCCACTTAGTTCCAATTATCACCGTAACGGGGCGTAACAAGGAACACCGAGGCGCGATACGTCCCCCGTGCGCTGGGGTCTATCCGGCCCAGCAGTGCAATGCTCGCGTCGCCCTCGGGTAGCGCTGCGGCAGCAGGACCGGCTTCCAATCACAGCAAGGATGGGCTGTTATCGGCCAAAGATTCCTATCACTGGACCTAAATCACACCTAGATGGGTATATAGTAGGCCCATATATGGCATGGATTAGGGGGCTAAAATGGACACTGTGGAAGTAAAGGTGCGCCTAGACCGCAAGACGCGCGATGAGATGGGGGCGGTCGCGGACAGCCTGGGGATGACGGCAAACACGGCGTTCTCTGTGTTCGCCAAACAATTCGTCGCGCATCGCGGCTTCCCTTTCCCTGTCGTTGAGAGGGTGCCGACCAAAGTGGAGTTCACGGACGAAATGGAGCGCAGGCTCGAGGAGGTCCATGCGGGGCTGGGCACCATGCACGACCTTCTCGACGACGGGGCAGAGTAATGCTCAAGGTCTGGCACGATGAGGCGTGGGAGGATTATGTCTGGTGGCAGGGCCAGGACCGTAAAACTCTCAAGAG
>CAZEAF010000095.1:0-5757 GCA_964510125.1 uncultured Coriobacteriaceae bacterium | reverse complement strand
TGCAGGCCTTTCGCTCTTTCTTGAACGGATTGTTTCACCTCTATTTCAAACGGGCGTGTATCCTACTGTACCAACATGCTTGTGGCATAGTTGCCCATTAACCCTTGGGGCGATTTGGCCCTGGGGACAGACATGAGAGGAGCTCGGGCATGACCAGGAAGATCAATATCTTTGACACCACCCTGCGTGACGGCGAGCAGTCGCCGGGCGCCAGCATGAACACCGAGGAAAAGCTGGTCATCGCCCGTCAGCTGCTGCGTCTTGGCGTGGATGTCATCGAGGCGGGCTTCCCCATCTCCAGCCCGGGCGATTTCCGCAGCGTGTCCGAGATTGGCAAGCTCGCTGGCGACGACGCTGTCGTGTGCGCCCTCACCCGCGCGGTCGACAAGGACATCGACGAGGCCGCCCGCGCCCTGCAGACGGCCAAGCGTCCCCGCATCCACACGGGCCTCGGCGTCTCGCCCCAGCACCTGAAGGAGAAGCTCCGCATCACGCCCGACGAGTGCGTGGAGCGCGCCATCCACTGCGTCCAGTATGCCAAGAAGTACGTGGACGACGTCGAGTTCTACGCCGAGGACGCCGGCCGCTCCGACCAGGCCTTCCTCGAGCGCGTCATCCAGGCCGTCGTTGATGCCGGCGCCACGGTCGTCAACATCCCCGACACCACCGGCTACCAGCTGCCCGAGGACTTCGGCCGCCGCATCAAGGGCCTGGTCGACAACGTCAAGGGCATCGAGAACGTCACCATCGCCGTCCACACCCACAACGACCTGGGCATGGCCACCGCCCTGGCCCTGGCCGGCGTCAAGAACGGCGCCACGCAGATTGAGTGCACCATCAACGGCCTGGGCGAGCGCGCGGGCAACACCGCCCTCGAAGAGGTCGTCATGGCCATCAAGATGCATGGCGCGGAGCTGGACGCCCACACCGACATCAACACCAAGGAGCTCATGCACGCCTCCCGCCTGGTGACCTCCGTGACCGGCATCGGCGTGCAGCCCAACAAGGCCATTGTGGGCGCCAACGCCTTCGCTCACTCCTCCGGCATCCACCAGGACGGCGTCCTCAAGGCCCGCGACACCTACGAGATTATCGACCCCGCGGACGTGGGCGCCAAGGGCTCCGAGATTATCCTTTCCGCCCGCTCCGGCCACGCCGCCCTGCGCCACCGCCTCTCCGAGCTGGGCTACACCTTCGACGAGAGCTCCTTCGACCAGATTTACCACCGCTTCCTCGAGGTGGCCGACCAGAAGAAGGAGGTCTACGACGAGGACCTGGAGTCCATCGTCCAGGAGCGCCAGCGCAACGTCTCGGCCGTCTACAGCCTCGACACCCTGCAGGTTTCCTGCGGCCACCCGCTCGTGCCCACCGCCACGGCCACGATTACCGACGAGGAGGGCGTCTCCGCTACGGTCTGCGCCGTCGGCACCGGCCCCGTCGACGCCGCCTTCAAGGCTATCGACGAGGTCGTGAGCGTCCACGGCGACCTGCGTGAGTTCACAGTCCAGGCCATCACCCGCGGCATCGACGCCATCGGCGAGGTCGTGGTCCGCATCGCCAGCGAGGACGGCCGCATCTTCACCGGCCGTGGGTCCGACACCGACATCGTGGTCTCCTCCGCCAAGGCCTACCTCAACGCCATCAACCGCATGATTACGACCGAGCGGTCTCGCACCGAGGCTTAACGCCAGTTCAGAGCACATATCCTGAAGGGAGAGACATACAGCATGACACGTGCCATGACCATGGCCGAGAAGATTCTGGCGGCCCACGCGGGGCTTGAGGAGGTCGAGCCCGGCCAGCTCATCGAGTGCGACCTCGACCTGGTGCTGGCCAACGACATCACGGCCCCCATCGCCATCAAGACCTTCGAGGAGATCGGCACCGAGAGAGTCTTCGACCCCACGCGCGTGTGCCTGGTCCCCGACCACTATGCGCCCAACAAGGACATCAAGAGCGCCCAGCAGACCAAGACCGTGCGCGACTTCGCCCGGGCCCAGGGCGTCACCCATTACTTCGAGGTGGGCTGCATGGGCATCGAGCACGCCCTCCTGCCCGAGCAGGGCATCGTCGTGCCCGGCGACCTCATCATCGGCGCCGACTCCCACACCTGCACCTATGGCGGTATCGGCGCCTTCGGCACAGGCGTGGGCTCCACTGACGCCGGCGTGGGCCTGGCGACTGGCCGCGCCTGGTTCCGTGTCCCGTCCACCCTGCGCTTCGAGGTGGAGGGCGAGCTGCCCCAGGACGCTGGCGCCAAGGACCTGATTCTGCACATCATCGGCCTCATCGGGGTCGACGGCGCTCTCTACCGGGCCATGGAGTTCGCCGGCCCCACCATCGAGGGCCTGTCCGTCGAGGGCCGCCTTACCATCGCCAACATGGCTATCGAGGCCGGCGGCAAGGCGGGCCTCTTCGAGGTGGACGACAAGACCCGGGCCTACTACGCCGGCAGGGCGGAGCGCCCCATCGTCGAGTACCACCCCGACCCCGATGCCGTCTACGAGCGCGTCTACCACATCGACGCCGCTGAGGTCGAGCCCTGCGTGTCATGGCCCCACCTGCCCTCCAACGTGCACACGGTGGCCGACTCGCGTGGTATCGACATCGACCAGGCGGTCATCGGCTCTTGCACCAATGGCCGCATCGAGGACATGCGCGCTGCCGCTGAGGTCCTGCGCGGACGCCATGTCGCCCCCTACGTGCGCTGCATCGTCATCCCGGCCACCCAGGCCGTGTGGCGCCAGTGCGTGGACGAGGGCCTCATGGACGTCTTCATCGACTCCGGCTGCGCCGTGTCCACGCCCACCTGCGGCCCCTGCCTGGGCGGCTACATGGGCGTCCTGGCCGAGGGGGAGCGCTGCGTCTCCACAACCAACCGCAACTTCGTGGGCCGCATGGGCGCCAAGAACAGCGAGATCTACCTGGCAAACCCCGCGGTCGCCGCAGCCAGCGCCGTCGCAGGCCATATAGCCCTGCCCTCTGACCTGGCCCCGGCCGAGCCTGCTGGAAAGGAGGCCTAGCATGCAGATTAGGGGAGCGGTCCACCGCTTCGGGCGCGACGTCGACACCGACGTCATCATCCCCGCCCGCTACCTCAACACCTCCGACCCCGCTGAGCTGGCCAAGCACTGCATGGAGGATATCGACGCCGAGTTCGCCGGCCACGTCAAGCCGGGCGACCTCATCGTGGCCGAGGAGAACTTCGGCTGCGGGTCCTCGCGCGAGCACGCCCCGGTGTCCATCAAGGCCTCGGGCGTGTCTTGCGTCATCGCAAAGAGCTTCGCGCGCATCTTCTACCGCAATTCCATCAACGTGGGCCTGCCCATCATGGAGTGCCCCGAGGCCGTGGATGCCATCTCCGCGGGCGACGTGGTGAGCGTCGACGCCGACGCGGGCGTCATCTTTGACGAGACGACGGGCCAGCGGTTCCAAGCCCAGCCCTTCCCTGCCTTCGTCCAGCAAATCGTCGCTGACGGGGGGCTGGTCGAACACACGAAGAAGCAGCTTGCGGGCAAAGCCGCAGGCAAGAGCACCGAGGAGCAGGCATAAATGGCGAGCAAGACCTACCGCATCTGCACCCTGCCGGGCGACGGCATCGGCCCCGAAATCATGGCTCAGGCCGTGAAGCTCTTGGCGGCCATCGGCCAGGCCTACGACGTTGACTTCTCCTGCGAGAAGCATCTTATCGGCGGCGCCGCCATCGACGCCACCCGGGCCGCCGGCCGCGTGCCCACCGCCCTGCCCGAGGAGACCCTGGAAGCCGCCCGCGCAAGCGACGCGGTCCTGCTGGCGGCCGTGGGAGGCCCCAAGTGGGACGGCGCCGCGCCCGGCGAGCCCCGGCCCGAGCAAGGTCTGCTGGCCATCCGCAAGCAGCTGGGCCTCTACCTCAACCTGCGCCCGGTCCGCGTCTACGAGCCCCTCGTGGCGGCATCGCCCCTGCGCCCCGAGCTCCTCAAGGGCGTCGACCTGCTTATCGTCCGCGAACTCACCGGTGGTCTCTACTTCGGCGCCCACGAGCGCGAGGACGGGGTGGCCGGCGCCGGCATGGACGGCAAGGAAGGCGCCAAGGCCCGCGACGTCATGGACTACTCCGAGTACGAGATTGAGCGTGTGGTCCGCTGGGCCTTTGATGCCGCCGAGCGCCGCCCCAAGAAGGCCGTCGCCTCGGTGGACAAGGCCAACGTCCTGTCGTGCTCCCGCCTGTGGCGCGAGGTCGCCCACCGCGTGGCCGCCGAGCATCCCGATGTGGCCTTCCAGGACGTCCTGGTGGACAACTGCTCCATGCAGATTGTCACCAACCCGGCCCAGTTCAGCGTTCTTGTGACCGAGAACACCTTTGGCGACATCCTGTCCGACGAGGCGTCCACCCTGTCTGGCTCCCTGGGCATGCTGGCCTCGGCGAGCCTGGGCGACGGCACGGCCCTCTACGAGCCCAGCCACGGCTCCGCCCCCGACATCGCCGGCAAGGGCATCGCCAACCCCATCGCCCAGATTCTCTCGGTGGAGCTTATGCTGCGCTACAGCTTGGGTATGGACGAGGCGGCCGACCGCGTGGCCAAGGCCGTGGACGACGTCCTAGCTGACGGCTGGCGCACCGGTGACATCGCCGACGCCCAGACCCCGGCCGACAAGCGCCTGGGGACCGACGCCATGGGCGACAAGGTCGTGGAGTACTTCCTCCGCTAGGATGTAACAGGGGACGAAGGAGTGGTACATCGCCCCCGCGCGCTGGCAGGCCGTGCAAGTCCCTGCCGCACACCCGTGCACAGACCATCATCATCTAGAAATCAGGCGCGGGGCGTATGGTAAAAAAGGCCATATGCCCTGCGCCGTTATCGTACGCGCCCTGTGCTGTTGTTATACGCATCTTGCCGCTGTTGTCGAACGCGCCTTGCTTTTGCGTTGAGAGGAAAGGACGATGGACCACATGCCATATGCCACCCAGATGGAAGCCGCCCGCGCGGGCATCGTCACGCCCCAGATGGCCAGGGTCGCCGAGAAGGAGGGCCTGGAGCCCAACCATATCCGTGACCTTGTCGCCCGGGGCCGCGTCGCCATCCCCGCCAACATCCACCACACCTGCCTGGACCCCAACGGCATCGGCTTTGAGCTCTCCACCAAGATTAATGTCAACCTGGGCACCTCGGCTGACTGGAGCGACCTGGACATGGAGATGGAGAAGGTCCGCGCGGCCGTCGAGCTGGGCG
The DNA here is from genome assembly GCA_964510125.1 of uncultured Coriobacteriaceae bacterium. Classification (GTDB taxonomy): domain Bacteria; phylum Actinomycetota; class Coriobacteriia; order Coriobacteriales; family UMGS124; genus CAIFEU01. The sequence goes on along the minus strand of CAZEAF010000095.1, from coordinate 547 downwards.
CCGAGTCCATCATGGACCTGTCCTCCTGCGGCGACACCCAGACCTTCCGCCGCAAGCTCACCGGCGAGTGCCCGGCCATCATAGGGACCGTGCCCATCTACGACGCGGTCGTCCACTACGGCAAGCCCCTAGGCGAAATCACAGCCCAAGAGTGGCTGGACTCCCTGGAGATGCACGCCAAGGACGGCGTCGACTTCGTGACCCTGCATGTGGCCCTCAACCGCGCCAGCGCCGCCCGGGTCAAAGAGGCCGGACGCGTCATGAACATCGTCTCGCGCGGCGGCGCCCTCATGTTCGCCTGGATGGAGATGACCGGCCAGGAGAACCCCTTCTACGAGCACTACGACCAGGTGCTGGACATCTGCCGGGCCCACGACGTCACCATCAGCCTGGGCGACGCCTGCCGTCCTGGCTGCCTGGCCGATGCGGGCGACGAGGTACAGATGGGCGAGCTCACCACCCAGGGTGAGCTGGTCCGCCGGGCCTGGGAGAGGGACGTCCAGGTCATCGTCGAGGGCCCGGGCCATGTGCCGCTCGACCAGGTGGG
>CAZEAF010000094.1:3027-6012 GCA_964510125.1 uncultured Coriobacteriaceae bacterium | reverse complement strand
CGGCGCAAGGGCATCGCGGTCCTACTGGTCGGCCTGGTCTCGGCGGCCATCGCCCTCGCCGTCTTTGTGTGGGCCACCAACTTCTTCACCTCGGGCGCGGGCATCGGCACCAAGGCCACGATCATCAAGGGGACCGAGCAGGTGGCCAGCGTCCTGTCCGAGGCTTTGGGCGGCTCGTCCGCCACGGTGACCAACACGGCCGACCCTGCCGCCGACGCTGCCAACGTTGCCCCAGATGGTTCGGTTAGTTCCGCTGTTTCTGCAGCTGAAGACCCCGAGGCCAGCACCATGGGCCCTGTCGAAGACGCAGGTGCGCAGTCGATGGCGGGGGATGGCGCTGCGACGGCGGGAACCACCCAGACCGATACCGACACCGAGACGGACCAGGGCAACGGGGCCGATACGGGTGCGAACGCCGGTGCGAACCAGGGCGGAGCCGGGGCCGAGGCTGGTGCAGGCACGGCAGACTCGGGCACGGCGGGTTCCGGCACAGACGAGCAGGTCGAAGATGGTGCAGGTGATACGGGCGATACGGGCGATACAGGCGAGACCACCGGAGCCCAACCCGATGGCGCGAACCAGCCGGAAGCCGGGGTCAACGGGGATGCTGATAGCGCAGGCACTGGCGCCGACGTAGGCACAGCCGAGGCCCAAGCGCCCGCCACATACAGTGCCGCCAGCGACGGCGCCTGGGAAAGTTCCCCGATTTGACACCAACCTCCCGGGGCCCGGGCTCGGCCTATCCTAGCGGGCCGTGGCCTTGAGGTTATCTGTGACCGCGCGGGCCACCCGGTCGAGTGACTCGTCCACCGTGAGCCCGGTGGTGTCCACCACGATGTTGGCGCACTGCTCGTAAAGAGCGCAGCGCTCGTCGTAGAGGTCGCGGAAGGTGTAACCCTGCGGCATGATTACGCCCCGCTTGGTGAGGTCGCCCACGCGCCGCTCCACCTCGTCGTAATCGATGCGCAGATAGACGACGGGACCGGTCGTCGCCAGGTGGCGCATGGCGTTCTCGCTGTAGACGGCGCTGCCGCCCGTGGCGATGACGCAGCGCGCGGGCTCAATCCCCTCGAGCACCTTGGCCTCGAGCCCCAGCAGGTAGGCATTGCCGTGGGCCGCAATGAGCTCCTCGAGCGTGGCGTCGTTCTCCACCTGGATGGAGATGTCGGTGTCGATAAAGTTGTAGCGCAGGTTCTTGGCGAGCAGAACCCCCAGTGTCGACTTGCCCACGGCGGGCATGCCCACAAGAACGATGTTGCGCTTGTCGACCGGCATGGGTGCGCTCCTCTCGCGGGGCCGGCTGCCGGGCATCCCGAGGGGCCATCGGCAGCCGGTCCGATAAAACTGCAGCTACATGGTCCTTCGTGCTTCGATGGCGCGGCCGAGCGTGACCTCGTCGGCGTACTCCAGGTCCCCGCCCACGGGCAACCCGCTCGCCAGCCTGCTCACCTTGACGCCCAGCGGCTTGATGAGTCGGGCCAGGTAGGAGGCCGTCGTCTCGCCGTCCACATCGGGGTTGGTCGCAATGATGACCTCGGAGACGGGCTCGGTGCCCAGACGTGCCATGAGCTCGCGCACGTGCAGCTGGTCGGGCCCAATCCGGTCCATGGGGCTGATGATGCCGCCGAGCACATGGTAAAGCCCCCGGTAGGTGGCCGTGCGCTCAATGGCCTGCACGTCGCGCGGCTCGGCTACGACGCAGATAGCGGTTTGGTCGCGCTTGGGGTCGGCGCAAACGGCGCACACGTCCCCGCTCGCATAGTTAAAGCAGCGCGGGCAGAAGTGGATGGTGCGCTTGACGTCGAGGATGGCATCGGCCAGGCGCTGGGCGCAACCCTCGTCGGACTGCAGGATGTAGTAGGCAATGCGCTGGGCCGATTTGGGGCCAATGCCCGGGAGCCGCCCCAGCTCGTCGCACAGGTTGTCGAAGGTCTCGTCAGACACGGGCCGGGACCGCCCTGCTTAAAAGCCCAGGCCAGACAGGCCGGGGATGTTCATTCCGCCCGTGACCGAGGACATGCGCTGGTTGGCGATTTCCTGAGCGTTGCGGCTGGCCTCGTTGACCGCGGCGACAATCATGTCCTGAAGGAGCTCCACGTCCTCGGGGTCGAGGGCAGAGGGGTCGATGGCGATGGACTGGAGCTCGCCCGCGCCGTTCATCGTGGCCTTGACCATACCGCCGCCGGCAGTGGCGTCCACGGTGACGTCGGCCAGGCTGTCCTGGACCTCGTTGAGCTGGGCCTGCATCTTGCGGGCCTGCTTGAGCATCTTCTGCATGTCCATGGGCTGTATCCTTTCGTGGCGCCTAGCAGTGGCTTTGGCCGCCAGCCGACATCGGGAGGGCGGGCGCGATTTCAACTTTCCCACTTTACCGAACCGCGGCGGGCCACGCTAGCTCTGCGGGAGGTCGCCGACCCTTCGCCATCTGTTGGCTACAAAGGAGACAAGCAGGACGGGGGTGTGTGGCTGGCGGGGTTCGCGAGCCTACAGGTGGACCGGGTTGCCGAAAGCATCCTTGAGGAGCTTGAGGAGGTCAGCTGGGACCTTGCCAGATTTGTCGTCGGCACGGAGGGGACCGTGGACAGGCTCGGGGGCAGGGACCTCGGGGCCGGAAGCCGCCTCGATGGGAGTAGAGGCGGGAGCAGACGCTGGCTCGGACGCGACCGAAGCCTCGGCCGCAGGGGCAGGCTCGGGCTGAGGCGAGACCTCGGAATCGGCGGCGGTCCCGGGCTCGTCAGCTGCGGCGGGCTCGGACTTAGCGGTCGCAACGGGCTCGGACGCAAGCTGAGGGGCAGGCTCAGGAGCCGGGGTCGGGGCGGGCGCCACGGCCGCGGAGGCGGCGGGCCGCTCGGTCACCGCGCTAATCTCAACGCCCTCGACGCCAGCAGAGGCAAAGAGAGCCGCCAGGTTGGACATGGAGACGGCCAGGGAGCCATCCTGCGCGGGAGCTGCGGGCTCGGTCCAAGGGAGGTCGACAGGTTGGGC
>CAZEAF010000094.1:0-2927 GCA_964510125.1 uncultured Coriobacteriaceae bacterium | reverse complement strand
GGGGACGCCTGCTGCTGGGACTGCATGGGCGTCTGGGGGCGCTGCTGACTGGCTTGGGCAGGAGTCTGACGGGCCGGGGCGCCAGGCCGAGACACGGGGGTGACCGGCGTGCCATCTGCCGAGGTCACGACTATGCGAAGGGCCCGGCCGTAGGTCTGCTCGGCAACGGCCTGGATGGTGCCCAGGGAGTCGGCGCGCAGCATCATGTTGGCGGCAAAGCTCGAGCCGTGGTTGACGATGGTGAGCGTATCCTCAGACGTCAGCTGACCTTCGGCTGAGCGCAGGAGGGCGCCGATTGAGGGGCTCTTGGCAGTCACCGCTTCCTGCACGGTTCCCCAGAGGCGCTGGGCGGTTGAAGGGTCGAGCAAACCCGCCGTCCCGCCGGCCGCAGGGGCCGCTGCGGGGGCTTCCGCCACCGCAGGGGCTGCCACCGTGGGGGTCGTCGTCGCAGGGGCAGGGGCCGTCTGCGCCTGCCACGGCTGGCCCGCGGGGGCTTGCTGGCCGCCGACCGCCCGCCCCGGCTGGCCCGCGGGGGCTGCCTGCCGCTGGGCGGCCCTAGCCGTCCCGGTCATCCAAGGCAGGTCGCCTGCCTCGTCCCCTCCCCCGGCACCTGCGGGAACGCTCACCGGGGCCGGCTCCACGGACGCCTTGAGCACGCGCGGCCCGTTTGCCTCGATGGCCGCCAGCTTGCGCTCTAGCCCGTCCACGCGCTCGGCCAGGGCCTCCACGGTGAGGTCGCTGCCGGGCCGAGCTATGCGAGTCAGGGCTATCTCCAGGGAAAGTCGCTGGTCAAGTGAGGTGCGAAGGTCGCGTTCCAGCTCGCCCAGGACATCGAGCACCCGGGCCAGCCGGTCGGGATTGCCCGCCTTCTTGGCCAGCTCGCAGGCCCTTTCCGCGTCCACATAGTCGTCCAGGGCCTCGGGGGCACCGCCGGTCACGCCGGCCACGTAGACGTTGCGCACAAAGCCCACGAGGTTACGCACGTACTGGGCGATGTCGGTCCCCCGGTCGACGAGGGCCGCCACCTGGGCAAAGCAGCCGGCCACGTCCCGGTCCAGCACCCGGGCCAGCATACCGGCGAGGACCTCGATGCTGGCCTCGCCTAGAAGGCTGCGGGTGTCCTCGGCACGGACCGAGCCCATGCCAAAGGTTGAAATCTGCTCCAATAGGGACAGGGCGTCGCGCAGGCCGCCGCGGGAGTGCCGGGCGATGAGCTCCAGTGCCTCGTCGTCGGCGGAAAAACCCTCCTGCTGGCACACATAGGCCAGGCGGTCCTGGATGTCCTGCGTCTGGATGCGGTGGAACTCCAGCCGCTGGCAGCGGGACAGGATGGTCTCGGGCACCCTTTGCGGGTCGGTGGTGCACAGGATGAACACGACGTGGGCCGGCGGCTCCTCAAGGGTCTTGAGCAGGGCGTTGAATGCCTGCGGCGTGAGCATGTGGACCTCGTCGACGATGTAGACCTTGAAACGCCCCTGGGTGGGGGCGAAGGCGACGCGGTTGATAATCTCGTCGCGCACGTTGTCCACGCCGGTGCGGGAGGCCGCGTCCAGCTCGTAGACGTCGGGGTGGCTGCCCTCGGCAATCTCGCAGCACTGCTCGCAGGTGCCGTCGGGGTCGGGCGTGGGGCCGTTCTCGCACAGAAGGGCCTTGGCCAGCAGGCGGGCCGTGGTGGTCTTGCCGGTGCCGCGCGGGCCGCAGAAGAGATAGGCGTGGGCCTCGCGCCCCTCGGACAGGGCGTTGCGCAGGGTGGCGACGATGTGCTTTTGGCCCACCATGTCGGCAAAGGTCTGCGGGCGGTACTTGCGGTAGAGCGACTCCATGCGGCGACTCCTCTCGTGCGTGTCCCCCTAGTGTAGGCCACGGGGGTGCACCGGTCGGGCGACGCACAGCTATTCCGCGGACCGTCCGGACGGGAGGGGCGCGAGCAACGGCGCGGCGTCGTGCCGCCTGTCAGAGACCCTGCGGGCCGCTCGGACGGGAGGCGGTCTCGTCCTGCTCCGCGTCTTCCTGCAGCTCAGCGACCTCGCCCTGCTGCTCGGCGGCCTTTTTGCCGGAGCGGCGGCTCAGCGCGGCCTTGATGACGCCGATGATGGTGGGGGCCAGGGAGATGAGCAGGATGGCCACGATGACCCACTCAAAATGCGCCTTCACAAAGGGGATGTTGCCAAAGAAGTAGCCCAGCAGGGTGAAGAGGGTGGACCAGGTGAGGCCGCCCAAGATGTCGAACACCACGAAGCGCCGGTACTCCATGTGGTTGAAGCCCGAGATAAAGGGCATAAAGGTGCGGATGAAGGGGAAGAAGCGGCCGATGAACACGGCCAGCGTGCCGTACTTGTCGATGAGACCCTGGGTCTTGGCGATGCGCTCGGGGGTCATGGCCTTAATCTTGCCGGAGTCCAGGATGCGCTTGCCCAGGAAGTGGCCAATCCAGTAGTTGGACTGGTCGCCGACGATGGGAGCGGTCCACACCACGGCCAGAAGGGCGAGAATGGGGATGCTGTCGCCTGAGCCAGCGATGGTGCCGATGGCAAAGAGAAGGGAGTCGCCCGGCAGGAAGGGCATGATAACGACGCCGGTCTCGACGAAAAGCACGGCCCAGATGGGCAGCAGCACCCACACAGCGCCGATTTGGGCAATCCAACCATTGAGGATATCGAGAGGGTTCTGCAAAAAGTCGATAAAAAATTGGATGATATTCATTAGGCATGAGTCTTTCGTCAGCCGGAAAGTGCCGTGCAGCAAAAGTGGCCTGCATGGATCCGGGCGCTCGGCGGAGGGCGCTTATGGCTGCTACCTCCCGGTCCTGACCAGGTTCGCGTCATGCCGCCGCCCGGACCCATGCGGGCCACTGGGAGCTGATTATATCCCACGCAGGGGCTCCCCCGCCACTCGGCGCCAAGGCCCACAGGCCGCCCATGAGGGAG
>CAZEAF010000093.1:0-6018 GCA_964510125.1 uncultured Coriobacteriaceae bacterium | reverse complement strand
GATAGGTTGACATGGGACGACCCCCCCTGGGTTCGGACGGGAGCGGGGCCCCAAGGGACCCGTTGCCCAATCCGATGAGCGGCACGAATTCACCTACTGAACAGTTCTGACTCAGCTATTGAACAGTACTGTTCACTACGATGGACAGTCTACCATCAACGGGCCATGACATGAACGGTTTCTCGGATTATGGGGATGCCGGCAATGATGGAGGGGGCGATTTGAAGGGGAGCGGCCGCTGCTGGAATGCCGGCGCCTCGTTAGGTGGCAACAAAAACCGGGGGGCACGCCGCAAAGCGCGCCCCCCGGTCGTCGTCTTATCCGGGCGGCTGTGTCCTGGCCGTCCGCTTTGACTAGATTGCCAAATGCCCTACAGCAGGCACCTCCAGGCCACCGACCCCGCGATGGCGCATACCAGGGCCAGCAGGGCGAGGGCCGTCGCGGCGGTCTTGGGGAGGCCGCCGGTTTTGGCGCGGCGCCCGATTGCCATGGCCGCGGCGGGGACCACCAGGCCCAGAACCACCACGACCCCCCAGAACACGGGGGCCTGCTGCCCCAGGAGCAGGGTCGTCGCCCCGGAATCCTCGCCCAAAACGCTGGCGGTCACCACGGTGGAGGTCGACCAGCTGGAATAACGTGCGGTGCTGCCCGCCTGCTCCACGTTGCCCAGGGCGAGCCCGTAGACTACGACGCAGGCCAGCGAGCCGACCGTGCCCACAAGCCCCACTTTCACCGCGGTTGCGGCGGCCTCGTCATCGTCGCAGATGCGCCCGAACACGAGGGCGGCGAGCCCCCCGAGCAGTATCGCGTTGAAAAGGTAGTAGGCGTCCAGCAGGGGGACGAGGGCCGCGGGGATGCTGGAGGTCTTGTAGGCGCTCCCGAGCAGGACCGCCAGGCAGAGCCCCGCGACCACGGCCACGCCGCCGCACCAGCGCGGCGCGACGGAGTCCTCGCGACGGTAGATGAGCACGAAGTAGAGCACCACCGTAGCAAGGCAGGCCACCCCCACCCACAGCGCCAGGGTGAGGCCCGCGACGCCGGAGCCGCTGCTCGCCGACCCAAAGACGTTGAACAGTCTCTCCACGTGCTGAAAGCGGGTGCACAGGGCCACCATGCCGGCGACCAGCGCCACTGCGGAGGTCACCAGCATGGGGACCTGGACCTTGCGCCCCCGATTGGTCAGCGTGAGCAGGCCCTGCATGGCCAGGGTGCCCCCGGCCATGCAGAAGAAGAACGTGAAGAGCACGAGTGACCACGGGGACACCATGGTCTACTCTCTCCAGGTGCGTGGGGCGCGGAGCAGGTACATCAGCTTGGGGCCGTTGCCGCTGTCCGCCAGGTGGTGGATGTCGGACTCCTCATAGGCCTCCACATAGTCCTTGAGCTTGACACGGGCCTGACGCATGTCCTCATAGCTCACGGCTTTGGGGTCGCTGGGGGCCGCGGGGCCCTCGAAGTTGTCGACGCCCTCGTCGAGGTCGCCGAAGAAGCGGGCGCGGGCGCAGCACTGGCTCACGCACTGGGGCAGCTCGCCCTGCTCGACGGCCTGCTGGCACATGGTGCATTTCTCCACCACGCCGGTGACCTCGTTGAGGTAGCGCACGCCGTAGGGGCACGCCGACTCGCAGAGCTGGCAGCCGATGCACTTCTCCTTGTCGATCTGGACGGTGCCGTCCTCGTCGACAAAGGAGGCGCCGGTGGGGCAGACCTCCACGCAGGGGGCGTTCTCGCAGTGCTGGCACTGCATGGGGAGGAAGTACATCTCGACGTCGGGGAACTGCCCGCTGCCGCCCTCGCTGGGGTTGGGGCCCACGCGCAGGGTCTTGATCCAGAAGTTGCCCACTGGAACGCCGTTGACGACCTTGCAGGCGACGCTGCACGCGAGGCAGCCCACGCAGCGGTTGAGGTCGGTGATGATCGCGTAGTTGGCCATACGGGGAAACCCTCCTTTCCTTTAACGGTTCGTTAGTCGCGCAGGACGCTCTTGGGGGTGAGGCCGGCGGCCGTGGCGCTGGCGAAGGTGAGGTCGATGGTCGCGTCGTTGATGCGCGGGTCGTTGGCCAGCCATTCCTTGAGGCGCGGGTCGCTGGCGTCGCAGATGGCCTCCACCACGGTGCCGTCGGCCATCTTGACCGAGGGGACGATGGTGCCGTTGGGGGTGTTCTCCTCGGTGGCCTTGTAGACCAGCATGGGGATGCCGCGCATCTGCGAGGCGCCGCCCACGGGGTCCTGGGCGTACTTGTCGACGATGCAGTTGATGTTGACCTGGTCAAAGCCGTGGGACGCTGTGTCGAACTCGGGGTACCACCAGCCGTGGTTGGCGTTGACGGTGCCCGGCGCGATGCCGTAGTAGAGGTCGATGACCTCGCGGACGGCGCCCCAGGGGCTGCGGATCCACACCCAGTCGCCCTCGTCGAGACCCAGGCGCGCGGCGTCTGCGGGGTTCATCTCCAGGCGCGGGTAGGGCCACAGCTCGCGGCACCAGGGGAGCTGACGGTGCTCGGAGTGGAAGTACACGGGCTGGCGGGAGCCAGTGGTTCCCCAGAACACGGCGTCGGGATGGGCGACCAGCTCCTCCTTGTAGCGCTCGATGAGGCTGTCCTCGCCGTCTGCGGTGAGGTCGCACTCGGGGTGGGAGGCAAAGCTCTTGTCGCGGTAGTCTTCGCTGGTGTTGTGAATCTCGTCCACGCGCGACGCGTCGTAGAGCTCGGGCGCGCTGATGCGCGAGTTCTTGGGCTCGAACCAGTGGGGGAACTTCTCGATGTCGGGAATGTGCCCGTCCCACTCAGCGCGCGAGGGCATGCACTGCTCGTAGAAGTTGGGAGCGTCGTCGCCGATGTAGCTCTCGCAAATCGTGGACCAGATCTCGGTCTTGCCGGTCGGGGTCGAGAAGCCGGGTTTCTCGTCGAACAGCGGGCGCAGCTCGCGGTTCTTGGAGTGACGGCGGTAGCCCATCTCGGCGCGGCGGTAGGTGCCCCAGCGCTCGGGGTAGTAGGTGCGGGCGTCGAACCAGCCCTCTTCCTGGAACTTCTTGCGATAGCTCTCGAAGTCGATGCCGTCGGGGAACTCGGGCATGGCCCAGTAGCTCACGTTGGCGGTGAGGTAGTTGACCTCCTGCTGGTCGTAGTCGACGTCGCCGCCCATCTGGACGAAGTTGTTGTAGTCCATGTCGAACCAGGCGTCGAGGCCTTCGACCGTGTTGTTGTATTCCACGCCCATGGCCTTGTAGAGGCACACGGCGCTCACGAAGTCGGCGGTCTGGTCGCCGATGGGGTACGCGGCACGCTGTGCCAGGCCGAACACGCCGCCGGCGCCCTGGGAGGCGCGCGGGCAGTTCATCTCAAGCCAGTGGCAGCATGGGATGATGATGTCGGCGTTGCCGTTGTTGGGGCAGCTCCACAGGTTGAAGTCCAGGTAGAAGTCGAGCGCCTTCTGGGCCTCCCAGGCCTCGATGATGTTGGTGGAGTGCATGAAGTCGCCCGACATGCAGACCTCGCCGTGGATCTGGTACATCGAGTTGATGTTGCGGCAGGCGTCGTAGATGGCGGTCGCGTCGGCCCAGTTGCTCCAGTACTTAGTGAGCGGGAAGCGCTCGGATCCAATCATCTTCTCGTTGCGCTCCACCACGGTCTTGTCGAGCGGCCACTGGGCGCTGGGCTGGTAGTCGCCGCCCTTGCGGTCAGCAATCCAGTAGGCCTCTTCGTCGGTGGGGACGTGGTTGCCGTAGCGCTCGGCCAGGGGCGAGCCTTCCTCGATGAGCTGGGCGACCCACTCCTGGATGAGCGGAATCTGCTCTTCGATGGTGAGGTTGCGCGGGGTGTTGCCCAGGGCGACCGGGCCCACCACGGAGTCGTCGAGGCCCCAGGTCTTGGGGTTTTCGGGCATGTTCAGCATGAAGTTGTCCCAGCCCGGCTGCGTGGCGAGCTCGTGCTTGGTGGCGCCGCGGTTGCCGGCGGGGATGTCGCCGTTGCCGGTGATGGTGGAGAGAATCTGCAGCGCGCGGCTGTTCTGGACGCCGTGGCCGTTGTGGTCGATGGCCAGCTGGTAGTGGATGCCGCCGTTGCCGTGCAGGGGGTTCAGGCGCGTGGTGTAGGCGATGCAGGCCTCCTCGATCTTCTCGGCCGGGACCTCAGTGACCTCGGCGGTGTATTCGAGGGTGTTCTCCTCCAGCGAGTCGATGAACGACTCCCACGCGGTGCGGGCGGTGATGGTCTTGCCGTTCTTGAGCTTGATTTCGACGCCGCCGGGGGTCAGCGACGGGCACTTGGGCAGGCCGGCGGGGTTCGACACCTTGCCACCCTCGTTGCCCGGGTGCCAGTAGGCGTCGTACTCGGGGTCGGCCGGGTCGGCGAACTGCGAGGGGTCGGGCAGCCATGCATCGGCGATGATGGGCTTGTAGGGGTGCTCAATCCAGGTTCCGGTGGTGGGGATGCGGTGGCGCTCGCCTTGCCAGACGCACTGCTCGGCGTCCCAGTAGGTGGGCTTGTTGTTGTTCTCGTCCCACACGATGAAGCGCTGGTAGCGACCCTCATAGGGCCAGTACTGCTCGACCCACTCGGGATCGCAGTCAGCCTCGGTGATCAGGCGGCTGGTGAGGTCGATGCCGCCGGTGGACTCCCAGAGCCAGCCCTTCTCGGTGCGGCCGTCCTCCTCGGGGTTCCACAGGAACGGAGCGTCGGTCCAACGGCGCACGAACAGGTCGTCGTAGGCCCCGTTGTCGATGACCCAGCGCAGCATGCCGCACAGAAGCGCCAGGTCGGTGCCCACGCGCAGAGGCAGCCAGATGTCGGCCTCCTTGCCGAGGGGCGTCATGCGCGGGTCGATGAGGATGTGCTTGTAGGCGCGCTGGGCCACGTCAACCACACCGCGGCATGAGGAGTCGTAGTTGGAGTACTCGACTGCCGTGCCCCACTGCATGTAGACCAGGGGCTGCTGCTCAATCTCGACCCAGGACGAGGCGTTCTCGTCGGTCATGATGGTGGCAAAGTGGCGCGGGCCCTTGCAGATCTGCTGGGCGGTGATGGAGTTGGGGGTGCCGAACAGGTTCTTGAGGGCCGCGTAGGGGGCCATGCACCAGATGCGCGAGGTGCCGCCGGCAGTAAAGATTGACTCGCCGCCGTACTTGGCCACGATTTCGTTGAGCTTGTCGCCCGCCTCGTCAAAGGCCTCGGCCAGGGTTATGCGCTGCCAGCCGGGATCCTCCTCGCCCTTGGGGTTGGTGCGCTTCTGGCAGTAGCGCAGGCGGTCGGGGTGGTACAGGGCGAGCATCGAAGACTGGCCCTTGGTGCAGCAGTGACCGCGGCTGTGGGCGCACTGCTCGTCGCCCTCGACGCGGGTTACGATTCCGTCGACCACCGTAATCCAGACGCCGCACTCGTTCTTGCCGCAGGCGCGGCAGCACGAGCGGATATGCTGGACGTCGTCGCTCGAGCCCTCGTCCTCCCCGACGGCCAGAGCATCGGAGGGGGTGGAGGCAAACGGCACCGCCGTGGCAACCGCTGCGAGCGCCGCCGCCTTCGCAAAGCTACGTCGCGTGAGCGTTAGGTTTCCCATGCATTCCTTCCTTTCCTTTCGTGGAGTCTCCTCTTCCTGTCTCTCTGTGGCGGTCCGGGCCTCTCTTCCCGGGACGCCCCAACGAACTTGGGCGCACCAGGCCGGGCTCAGGGCCCCAGTCCTAGCCCCAGTCGGTCTTTCGGCGCGCGTTCAGTTCGCAGGGTCGGCCCACATTCTGGGGCGGCCGCGCGGAAGGGCTTCGTCAAAAAGGGATGAGCACCGGGGAGAAACCCCGGCTTTCCAGGGGCCTCCCCATATCATGCGAAAAGGGGTAGAGGTCGCTTATCGGTGGGGGTACCGTCGCAGGTAATGCGCATCGTGCGGCCTTCCACTTTGATTTTTGACGCCGAGCCTGTCGCGGAAGGTCCCCTGTCGTCCTATATAGCCGCACCTGCGGCGCGATTACAGAGAGCTGGGAGACGAACTATGGCCATGAAACCCTACCCGTCAAATCTTGTTACTTTC
>CAZEAF010000092.1:4235-6033 GCA_964510125.1 uncultured Coriobacteriaceae bacterium | reverse complement strand
ATCAGCCCGACACCGACCTGGACATCCGCATCGCCTTTGCCGCGGCCTGCGAGCGCCTGGCCCTGCCCTACCGGCTTGAGTACCGCTTCCGCCTAGACGCCACCAGCGAGCACCTCTTTGTCGACGCCACAGCGCCCGACATGTCCTTCATGCCGCGCGACATCTGCACGGACGAGAACCACGACTGGCGCACCCTGCCCGACGCCGACCTCTTTGCCGCCTCGGCCCGCTACGCCGCCCACCTGGCCATTCTCCTGGGTGTGGTGGGCTTTGGTGCCAGCGAGCGGGTGCGCGTGGTGAGCGTCAACGTCTGGCGCGACCAGCGTGAGGACGACGCGCCTGCCGCCATGCGGGCCTTCGAGCAGACCTGCGAGCTGTCGGTCAGCTTCGCGCGCGAGAGGTTCGCCGACCTGCTGGCCGCCCGTCCCGACGGCACGCCCGGTCTGGCCGCCGCCTCGCGCGAGCCCTTTGCCTTCATCGGCTCCTTCACGCACGCCTTCACGTTGGAGGCCAGCGGCAGTCTTTCGGGAACGCGGCCTCTGACCTCGCTCGATTCCGTCGTCCAAGCCCACGAGCGCATCGCGGCCTTGCCCGTCTCGCCCTGGGACGCCGTTCCCGCCACCCGCAGCGGCAGCCTGTCCGCCACCAACGGCCCCCTGCCCGGCCCCCTGCAGATGCTGCTCACCTTGAGCCACGGCTTGACCAACGGCATCGAGACGGACGCCCACGCCTTCGACCCGGCTGGCCGCAGGCTTCTGGCCGCCCGCAACGTGCGCGACATGGGCATCTACGAGGACACAAGCCGCAAGGCGCTGGCCAGCGAGGCCGAGGGGGCCCTGCGCAACGAGGGCACCCACAGCGCCCTCTCCTGCCTGCGCGATATCTACGACCGCTCCGAGAGCCCGCTGGTCCGCCAGGCCTGCCTGTCCGCCAGCGACGGCATCGTGCGCGACACCATCACGGCGGAGGCACCCGAGAAGATGAGCCGGATTTTCTCCGACGTCTACGGGCTCCAGGCCGACATGCGCGCCGTGCCCCGCGACCCCCGCCAGGCCGTGCCAGCCCTGGAGGCCGTCGTCCGCAAGGTGGAGGAGGCAGGCTGGTTCAGCGACACGCAGACCAGGGCCTACCGCTACTTCGACTGCTACGCCTCGCGCGCCATCTACGGGGCCCGCTGCGCCGACGACCTGGCCGGCCGCGACTTAGGGCTGGCTGCCGACGAGTATTTCCTCGCCCACCACCGCCTGGCCGCAATCCTCTCGACCTCGGTCGAGCGCGGGGAGGACGCCATCGCCCATGCCCGGCGCTGCGTAGAGCTGGCGCCCTCTGTGGCCTCGGCCTACCTGCGCCTAGCCCGCTGCTACTTCAGCGTGTTCGACTACCGCAGCGAGATTGAGGTCCTCAAGCAGATGCTGCGTATTGCCTGGAACCCCAACGACATATCCATGGCCCTCTACTGGCTGGGCTACGCCTACTGGATGTGCGATATGCCCGAGGTGGGCACCGCCTGCTACCAGCGCAGCGTCTCTTACGACCAGAACATCATGCAGACGGTCACAGCCGAACTGGCCAGTTTCGTGGGCAAGTCGCCGGCGGACCTGGTGGGCGCCCTCGTGCCCGACGACGAGGTCGACAAGGTGCTGGCCGAGGCGGGCGTGAGCCTGGCCCTGACCACGGAGAACGCAAACCTGCTGGTGGAGTGCGCCGACGCCTCCCTGCGCGCGGGCTCACGGCCCCTGGCCCTCAACCTGCTGGGCTGCGCCCTGGCCCTCTTGCGCGACGACGCCCTCACCCCGGT
>CAZEAF010000092.1:2876-4135 GCA_964510125.1 uncultured Coriobacteriaceae bacterium | reverse complement strand
CTGGAGTCCCTGGGCACGGACGCCTAGACCTTTGGCGGACGTGGACATGCGGGCGTGGGCCGTGCGGGCGGTATGGGCGGCTGGCTGGCGCGGGCGCGCGGCTGGTTGCGGGCGGTATGGGCAGCTGGCGCGGGCGCACGCTCTCCTCGCGCGCGTCTCTCGCATATGCAATATCTGCCGCGGTTTTATGAACTCGAGTACTGCCGCCTATTTCGGGGAATTATGAAACTACACACAGCGAAGAATGCCCAACCAGCGCGCATATGGGCTCAATTGGCAACAAAGGAGCAGCCCATGGATACCAACCTTTCGATTGAAGTGCCGCCCATCGAGGGACGGCTCAGCACCCTATCCGTCCGCGTGCCCGAGGAGATTGAGGCCGCGTCCGGCATTGTCGTGAGCGGCCACCGCATCAAGTCCTTTGCCTATTCCACCGACGTCGCTATCATCCACAACACCAACGCCGACGCCATCCTGGCCGTCTATCCCTTCACTGGCCACCCCATGATTACCCAGGCCATCTGCTCCGTGGCCAAGGCGCCCGTGTTCGTGGGCGTGGGAGGCGGCACGACCCAGGGCATGCGGTCGGCCGAGTTGGCCATGTTCTCCGAGATGCAGGGCGTGTCCGGCGTCGTGCTCAACGCCCCGGCCCCCATCGAGACCATCGAGGCTGTGGCGGCCATCGTCAACATCCCCGTCGTCGCGACGGTCGTCGGCTACGACAAGAGCGTGGACGAGAAGATTAACGCGGGCGCCCGCATCATCAACGTCGCGGCGGGCCGGCAGACGGCCGAGATTGTGCGGATGATTCGCAACGACTACCCTGAGCTGCCCATTATCGCCACCGGCGGCCCCACCGGCGAGTTCATCATCAAGACCATCCGGGCGGGCGCCAATGCCATTTCCTGGACCCCGCCCGACGCCCAGTTCCTCCAGGGCATGATGATGGACGACTATCGCGCGGGCGGCACGGGTCATGGCGACAGCAGCCGCGCTTCCCAGGCGGTCACCTCGGCCGGGGCGCCCGTCTCTGCCGACGAGCTGGTCGATGCCGACGAGCTGGTCGACCAGGTGGACGGCGCCTCGCAGGAGGAGCTGGAGCAGATTGCCATGGAGGAGGTCGCGTCCGAGATTGAGCAGGCCCGCAAGGCTGCCCGCTCGGCCATCCACAGCCGCCTGGCCGGCCTCATCGAGCGCCACTCCGGCCGCAAGAACTACCCGCAGATGTAGGCGCCGAAGGGCGGGGTCCCGCCTGGCCA
>CAZEAF010000092.1:0-2776 GCA_964510125.1 uncultured Coriobacteriaceae bacterium | reverse complement strand
TGGCGGCTAAGTTAAATTTCGTCAAAATGCTTATCATAGACACGCGAAGCGCAACCGATCTGTTCCGGAGGCAGATATGTCTGAGACGGTAGAAAAGAAGGCCCCCTATCTGGTGCTGGGAGTCGATCCAGGCATTGCGAGCTGCGGATTTTGCCTGCTCGACATGGCGAACCATACCGTGCTCGAGATGGGCACTCACCTGTTTGACACGCCTTGGAACGCCAAAGACAAGACAAGCCTCGCTGCCCAGCGGCGCCAGAAACGCTCTGCTCGCCGCAATCTCAAGCGGACAAGAGACCGCTTGTCCCACTGCATGAACCTGTTCAAAGAAGCTCACCTTATGCCCGAGGATGCGGATAAGACTTGGTTCCAGCCGCGGAAAGGGGAGATGGATATCCTCGAACTGCGCAAGCGGGGCCTCGATGAGCTCATAAGTCCGCGCGACCTCGCCCGAGTCCTGTACTCGCTCGCAGGGCGCCGCGGCTACATCCCGCACGGCGAGGGCTCTATCACAAGCGCCGACGTCGAAGACGACGACAAAAAGGTCCTTGCCGCCATCAAGGCGAACGCCGAGGCGATGACCTCTCAGGATTATCGAACAGTCGGAGAGATGCTCTTTGAGACGGGCGGAGGCAAAGGCAAGGCAAAATCGCGCAACAAGGGCGGCGATTACAGCCTGTGTGTGACCAACGCCCAGATCGTCGACGAGGTTCGCGCCCTGTTCGCCGCTCAACGGCAGCACGGCTCCAAGGTGGCCACGTCCGAGTTCGAGGCGCGCTATATCGAGAATCTCACCTGGGAAAAAGTAAGCGCTGACCACGACGAGAGGGTCTACGGGCAAGTCGGCAGCTGCCTGTATTTCCCGAGTGAGAAGCGAGCGGCCAACGCCGACCTCACATCGGAAATCTGCCGTGCGGAGGAGAAGCTCGCGCATATCACAGTCATAAGGGCTGACGGCACCGAATTTAAGCTTCCCCGAGCGGTGCGGGCCGACGCCATGAATACCCTCTTCTCACCTGCAACGATAACGAACAACAAGGACTGCAAGGTGACGTTTAGAACGCTGAGGGGCATGCTCGACCTCTCCGGTCGCGACTCGTTCAAAGGCGTTGACCTTGACGATGAGAAGAATAAGCAGGTCTTCGTCCCCAAAGCCTGGAAGAGCATGCGTGACCACGGACTGCCTCGACAGCTGATGGAAAGAATGCTCGACGACCATCCGATTGCCGATGCGATTGGCGAAGCGCTCGCCTTTGCGAGCACAGAAGACAGCTTGAGGGCGCGACTCGAGACAATCGACGGACTCAGTGACGAAGACATCGACGCAATCTGTCAGATGCCCTTCTCCTCGAAGACATTCAACGGATACGGGCAACGCAGCCTCAAAGCCCTCGAGATGCTGGTGGATGCTTTTGACGATGACAACGTAACCTCTTTGTACGAGGCCGAAAGGGCAACAGGTCTGTATGCCTTGCGGGAGTCGAACGGCCGCGCCGAGCGTTCCGACAGCCTGCCGCCCTACGAGGTCTACGACCCAACCTGCAAAAACCCTGTCGTCCTGAGGTCGCTCTCACGTATGCGGCGGGTTATCAATGCCGTCATCAAGGTCCACGGAATCCCAGACGAGATTCATGTTGAGCTTGCGCGCGATATTGCCCTGCCGAAGAAAATCCAGAAGCAGATTGAGAAAAACAATAAGAAGAACGAGAGCGAGCGCAAACGTATCGCGGCGCTGATTGCAGAAGCCCGCGGCTGTGACGCCGACGACGTTAAGGGCAAGGACATCCTGAAGTACCAGCTCTGGGAGGAGCAAGGCAACCGAGATATATACACTGGTGATGCGATATCCCTCGACCGGCTTGTGTCAGACTCGAGTTATTGCCAGGTCGACCACGTGCTTCCCTACAGCCAGACCTGCGACGACTCCCGCGCGAACAAGGTGCTTGTCCTTGCGGGGAGCAACCAGAGGAAGGGCAACCGCACTCCCTTCGAGTGGATGCACAGCGGCGAACCTGCGGCCCCAAACTGGGAGGAATTCCGGGCGCGCGTGCAGGAGAACAAGAGGCTGCGCAGCGGCAAGAAGGCCCACCTCCTTGAGGAGGACCTCGACGAGAAGAAGAAAGGCGACTTCATCGCGCGCAACCTCAATGATGACCGCTACATGTCCGTCGCCGTTGCAAACTACATACGCAGGTACCTGGCCTTTCCTGACGACAACAAGAAACACGTCAAGGCTGTGGCAGGCGGGGCTACGGCGATTCTCAGGCGCCAGTGGGGGCTCAACTTTGGCACCAGTGGTGAGAAGGACCGTGAGGATGACCGGCACCACGCTGTCGATGCCGCAGTTATCGCTGCCTGCAGCGAGGTGGCGGTCAAGAGAATCGCGCGGGCAAACGAGGAAAAGCACCGCCACCCCAAGGAAGAACGGGCGGCGCTATTTGCCAACACCCAGCCCTGGGAGGGTTTCTCGGAGGACATCCGCCAGGCCAGGGAAGGCGTGATACCCACCCGCATGGTGGACCACGGCGTGACGGGCCAGGCCTTCGAGGAGACCCTTTACCGTTTTGCGGGGGTAAACGAAAAAGGGAAGGGCGTCCTCGTGGCAAAAGGGGGCCAGGCAAAATCGAGCGGCAACTATGCTGTCAGGGATGACGGGAGCGCACGCATCCTCGGCGGCTTCGCCTTCCTCAGGCTGTGGCTTGATCCAAACGCCCGACCGAAAGGCAAGGTGAAGGGGCAGTGGTATGCCGAGCCCGTGTACTACGCCGATTTTCCC
>CAZEAF010000091.1:0-6130 GCA_964510125.1 uncultured Coriobacteriaceae bacterium | reverse complement strand
CCTCACCACCCAGGACATCGAAAAAGTGTCAACTAGCTTGGGCGATGCGACGTCCAGCCCGCACCAAACCACCCAGGATGTCGGAATCGTGGCGGGACGGGGCCACGCGCCCGAGAGGAGGGAAAGGCCAGCGCCTGCATCTCCCCTTGTTATAAGCTAGGGCCATTCGATTCCGAGCAGGCAGAGGCGGGCATTCATGTCGGGTACAACAGGCTGGGACTCAAACGTCGACGCGGGGGCCAACGCCGTGCGGGACGCAGCCAACGCGGCCCGCAACGCCATCTCGTCCATCGACCTCTCGGGACTGGGCAACTCGCTCTCGCACGCCATCTCGTCGGTGACACAGCAGCTCACAGGCCGTACCGGCGAACCTTCCCCCTATATCGTCCGCAAGCCCGCGGGCATCGTCAAAACGGGCGCGGGCACCATCGGGGCGGCCGCCATGGTGGTCACGGGCTTCTCCTTCGGCGCCGCCGGCCTCTTCCTCGGCATGTTGAGCGGGGTCCTGGGCGGCATCCTCGGCGTCGTCTCGGTCGGCCTGCTCGGGGGCGGCGTCTTCCTTGGCATACGCACAGCCAGCGACCGCGACATGGGCAAGATGCTCTCCGATGCCGCCTTCGCCCTCCAGCGGCGGGTGGCCATCCCCGTGTCCGAGCTGGCCGGCGCCGTGTCGGTGCCTGTGTCCAAGCTCACCCGCCAGCTGC
Source organism: uncultured Coriobacteriaceae bacterium (assembly GCA_964510125.1). GTDB lineage: Bacteria > Actinomycetota > Coriobacteriia > Coriobacteriales > UMGS124 > CAIFEU01. The sequence goes on along the minus strand of CAZEAF010000091.1, from coordinate 5,426 downwards.
GCCGCGCCATCAGGGACGGCCTCATCCCCCAGGGCCATCTGGAGGGCGACCGGGGGTCGGAGACCCTCTACCTCACCAACGCCGCCTACGAGGAGCATCGCCGCGCCGAGCTCGAGGCCCAGCGCGCGTCCGAGCAGAGCCGCAGGCAGGCGGCGGACAGGGCGGCCAGGGAGGGGGCCCTGCCCGAGAAGGCCAAGGAGACCGTCGCCGCCTTCGACAGCTTCGCCTCGCGCATGCGGGTGGCCCAGGCAGGCATCACGAGCGCGGGCGTGCGGGCCGACATCGACGACATCCTCGCCAAATCGTCGCAGGTCAAGGAGGCTGTCCGCACCCACCCCGACTGCGCGGGCGACCTCCACCAGTTCGTGGCCTACTACCTTCCCACCGCCGCCAAGCTGGCCCAGTCCTACGCCGACTTCGACGCCATGGGGGCCGACAGCCCCGACGCCCAGGCCACGCGGGCCGAGGTGGAGCAGACGCTGGCGGCTGTGTCGCAGGCCCTCGACAAGGTGGCGGCCCGAATCGTGCGCGAGGACACCTGGGATGTGGCCAGCGACGCCCGCGTCATGAGGACCATGCTCAGGCAGGACGGTTTGGGTGAGGATTAGTGGAGCGGCCCGGGCCAGGCTTATCCGTTTGCCGAGGCGGGCATACGGGTTATCGAGGCTTGGAGTATGAACCTTTGTCCGAAAGGAGCAGGCATGGCAGGCATCGACAAGGACGCGACCACGGACGGCGGCGGGGCCGTCGAGCCCGGGTTCGAGCTTGTGTTCGGCGACGCGGCCGCAGAGCCCGAGGAGCCCGCGGAGCCCGAACCCGAGGCCGTCCCGACCGACCCCTTTGCCGACGAGGAGCCGCCTGCCGTCGAGGCCGTCACGCTCGACGCCTGCGCGGGCTTGAGGCAGGCCGCCGCCGAGGACGGGGCACGCGCCACCGCCATCGCCAACGTGGACCCCGCCGTCCTGAGCGAGGCCCAGCGCAGGCAGGTCGAGGCCTTTGTCGGCAAGATCGACGTCACCGACACCGCCTCCGTCCTCTCCTACGGCGTGGGCGTCCAAAAGAAGATGACGGACTTCTCGTCCAAGGCGCTCGAGAAGGTCCAGACCAGCAACCTGGGCGAGATCGGCGGCGACCTCTCCAAGCTCGTGGTCCAGCTGGGCCAGGTCGGCGGGGACAAGGAGGAGAGGAAAGGCCTGTTCGGCCTCTTCAAGCGCGGCCGCGACAAGGCCGGGGAGCTCAAGGCCGCGTACGACGACGTCGAGGCCAACGTGGAGGCCATCTCCGACAAGCTCCTCGGCCACCAGCGCCAGCTGCTCAAGGACATCGACATGTTCGACCAGCTCTACCAGCTCAACGAGGCCTACTTCAAAGAGCTGACCATGTACATCCTGGCAGGCAAGGAGAAGCTCGACCAGGTTCGCTCGACCGACCTCGTGGCCCTGCAGAACCATGCCCGCGAGACCGGCTCGGCGCAGGACGCGCAGAGGGCCAACGACCTGGCCGCCGCCTGCGACCGCTTTGAGAAGCGCGTCTACGACCTGCTGCTCACCCGCGAGGTGTCCCTGCAGATGGCGCCCCAGATCCGCATGCTCCAGTCGAGCGACACCACGATGGCCCAGCAGATCCAGACCACCATCGTGAACTCCATCCCCCTGTGGAAGAACCAGCTCGTGATCAGCCTGGGCTTGGAGAACGCCACGCAGGCCGCCGCCGCCGAGCGCCAGGTGACCGACATGACCAACGCCCTGCTGCGCAAGAACGCCGACGCCCTCAAGCAGGCCACGGTCGCCACGGCCAAGGAGAGCGAGCGCGGCATCGTGGACATGGAGACCCTGCGCCACACCAACGAGCAGCTTATCTCCACCCTCGACGAGGTCATGGCCATCCAGCGCGAGGGCAAGGAGAAGCGCCGGGCGGCCGAGCAGGAGCTTGCCCAGATCGAGGACCAGCTCAAGAGGAAGCTGCTCGAAGCCTCGGGGCAGTGAGGCCTCGGCAGGGGCCGGGCGAGGGCCGGGCGAGGCCCCGACAGGACTCAGCTTGGGTCCCGTGAGTTCTCGGCGAGGGTCGGGCGGGCTGAAGGCCCGAAGCGCACTTTGATAGGCGGCGTCATCCCCCTGGGATGGATGGCGCCGCCTTCCGTTTGGGACGGCGGCAGACAGGCAGGACGATGGGCGAAGACCTTCCAAAGATAGCGATCGTCGCAGGTCAGGAGGGGACATTGGTGGAGTGCGTCGCCCATCTGGCGGACGGTGGCGAGACAGGCACATCGGACGGCGAAGATAGCGTCGTTATCTTCAAGCTGCCCAACGGTGACAGGCGCTATGCGACCCTGGCGGAGTGGCAGGCAGGCGCCCGGATGTTTGCCGAGCAAGCAGCCAAACTCGGCATCGTGACCTCGGACAGCCCCGCGCGGGACAAGATTGCACTCTTCCGCTCGCTGTTCAAGGGCCGCGAAGACGCATTCGCCCACGGCTACAAGACGAAGAAAGGCGACATCGGATACGTCCTGACCTGCACAAACGAGTGGGTCCGTGGTATCTGTCCCAAGTGCGAGAACCACCGGTTTCCCTGCGCCACGTGCGAGATGAGGGCAACCCGGCCCCTATCCGACCGCGACCTGGTGGACCACTTTGCCGGCAGGCGGGAGGACTTCCACGACGTGGTTGGCCTGTATGTGCTCGACGAAGACTGCCGGACCTGCGTGCTTGTGGCGGACTTTGACGATGCAGGCTGGCAGGACCAGTCGGCAGCCTATATCCAGGCAGCCGGGCGCGCGGGAATCTTCACCGCCTTGGAGCGGTCGCGCTCGGGCAACGGCGGGCATGTCTGGATTTTCTTCTCCGAGCCGGTGGACGCCTCGCTCGCCCGGGGCCTCGGGTCCGCCCTCATGACGCAGGCTATGCAGCAATCGCATGTGCTTAAGTTCGATTCATATGACAGATTCTTTCCCGCCCAGTCGACTATCGTCAAAGGCGGTTACGGGAACCTGATTTCCCTTCCCTTCCAAGGACGGGCGCAGCGCCAGGGCAACAGCGTGTTCGTCGACGAGAGCCTCCAGCCCTTTGAGGACCAGTGGCGCTTCCTTTCTTCTGTCAGACGGACGACGCCCGAGCAGGCGCGTGAGATTGTGGACAGCGTGGGTGGGCATGGTTTGGGCAGGCTTGCGCAGGTCGATGACGGCCGCACCCCAGCAAAAGCGGTCAGGGCGTCAAACAGCAAGACAGCCAAGGCTCCGGTAAAATCACCGCTGCAACGAAACGATTTTCCCGCAAGCTTGCACATCACCAAGTCAAACATGATATTTGTGGACAAGGCCGGTCTGTCCCCCAGAGCCCAGGACGCCATCCGACGCCTGGCGGTCTTCGGCAACCCCGAGTTCTACCGCGCACAGGCCATGTTCCAGAACGTCTACGGCAAACCGCGCGTAATCGACCTCCATGCCGAGGACGACGTCTCGATTGGCATCCCCCGTGGGGCGGAGAAGAGGCTCTTCTCCATGCTCAGCCAGCTCGATGTTCCCTTTGACCTTGCCGACAAGAGGTGCGAGGCCAGCCAGATTGACGTGTCCTTCCGCGGCGCCCTGCGGCCACCCCAGCAAAAAGCGGCCGCCAGCCTCCTTGCCAATGAATGCGGCATCCTCTCGGCCCCCACCGGGTTCGGCAAGACCGTGGTCGGAGCCTACCTAATCGGTTTTCTCAGGCGACGTACGCTCGTCATCGTCCCACGGACCGCGCTTGTCTCACAATGGCATGACCAGCTCGGGCGCTTCCTTGACATCCGCGAGGAGCGCAAGGCCCCGCTGACCAAGTCAGGTCGTCCTAGCAGGCGTAAACTGCCACTCATCGGGCAGATTGGCGGCGGGAAGAACGCACCGAGCGGCATTGTCGACATCGCGACCTTCCAAGCCCTGTTCGAGCATGCCGACGAGCAGAATGGCCCCATAGAGGGCGCGAGGCGAGTAAAGGAGCTCATTAGCCAGTATGACCTGGTCATTTGTGACGAGTGTCACCACGCTGCGGCGCCCCAGCTCGAACGGGTTTTGAGTCAGGTCAACGCTCACTTTGTGTACGGCCTGAGTGCCACGCCCAGGCGGGCCGACCGGCTAGAAAGTATCATCTACCTGCAGTGCGGACCTATCCGCCACGTCGTTAGCCCCAAGGAGCATGCCGAAGAGCAGGGAATGGACCGCCTGCTGGTGCCGCGTTTCACCTGTGTGCGCCTACCCCAACTCGAGCCGGGCTCCTCCTTCAACCAAATCCTCGACGCCTTGTGCGCCCACACTGAGCGCAACCGCGAGATTGCCGACGACACCGCCGAGCTCGTGAGGGCCGGATCGACGCCGCTCGTCATCACCAGGCGGAAGAGCCATGCCGGCCTTTTGGCCCAGATGCTTGAAGAACGGCATGTCAAAGCCTTTGTGCTCACAGGCGAGGGATCGGCTCGCCAAAAGCGGGACCTCATCGAGCAGGTCAAGGCCATGCCGGACGGCGAGAGCTTTGCCGTTGTGGCCACGGGCTCCTACATCGGCGAGGGATTCGATGACAGCCGGCTGGACGCCCTCATGCTAGCCACACCCGCCTCTTGGGAGGGGGTCATCACTCAGTACACCGGCCGCCTGCACCGTACGCGTCCAGGAAAAGACAAGGTCAAGATATACGATTACATCGACACGACCGTTGCCGTGCTCGACCGCATGTACAGCAAACGCCTCAAGACCTACAAGAAGCTGGGCTACAAGATATCGGAGGATGCTTCAAAGGACGACGGCTCCGTTGCAGAGATGGTCGATGCGGGCGCGTTCTTTGAAAAGCTTGCGGAGGATTTTGACCATGCGGATAAGGAAATCCTCGTGTCAACCCCCTATCTGGCAGGCAAGAGGCTAGACGAGCTGGAAGGTCAGCTGGGAGGAGCTGTCCGCCGAGGGGCCGCTGTTCGCGTCAAAGTTGGGCCGCTTTCTAATGACAGGTTTGCTGACCTGCGGAAATCCTGTATCGCACGCCTTATGGGTCTGGGCTGCGAGGTCAAGGAGGCAGAGTCCGGCGTTCCTTGCCTGACGATAATCGACGACAGGTTGGTGTGGTACGGCGCCATCGCCCCGCTGGGCAATGCCGGCCCGGAAGATTGCTCGTTGCGCCTCGCCAGCGCCGAGGTGGCCGACGACCTGCGCCGCACGGTCTTTGAGATGGGCGGGCAAAGGTGAGCTGGCGGGGCCGGTGCCGATTGGCACGCCTGATGGCTAGCGCTGTTTCAATCTCCTGGGTGGTCAGGGATGACCGGGCGCTTTTCCGACTTCGTGGGTGGCCGGGGGGGGACCTGTCGCTTTTTCGACTTCGTGGGTGGTCTGTCTGCCACGATTTCGACATCGTGGGTGGAAAAAGCACCCAGGACATCGAAATCGTGGCAGCCTCAACACCCAGGATGTCGAA
>CAZEAF010000090.1:2073-6181 GCA_964510125.1 uncultured Coriobacteriaceae bacterium | reverse complement strand
GCCGCCAGCCGCACCCACCGGCAGTCTCGCACTGCTCACTGAGGGGGTCTCGGCCTTAACCCGCTCCCCCAGCTTTCGCAGGTAGTCAAGCAGTTCTATTTCCTCAGTGGCAAGCATGTACGAGCGACGATGGCACAGGTAGTAGGTAAAGAAGACACCGTCGAGAGGGACCGCTGCGAGAACACCGTTGCCGTCAAGCGCCATGACATGGTTCCTCGTAGTAAGGCCGAGAGCCACGCCCTGGTAGGCAAGCTCGAGGACGCGGACCATCTCCTCCACCGGCACGAACTGCACCGTGGAGCCGGCCGAGCGCAAGGGCTTGGCCAGGGCGTCAACCCAGCGGCCCTCAGCCCCGAGAACGGCCAGCGTCCTGCCATCAAGGTCGTGCGGGGTAAGGCAATCGCGATTGGCAAACTCGTGGTTTCTCCGCATCCAGACAAAATGCCCGTCGGTCAAAATGGCTCGGCGGGCAAGCTCCTCGCTCGATGGGTGGGCAAGGATGCCCACGTCGAGCGAACCTTCGAGCAACCGCTGTTCCAGCTCGAGCTCTGTCCCCACCTCCTCGGCGCTCACCTCCAGCGGCCTGCCGTCGGAGGTCCGGGCGTCATCGAAGGCCCCCTCGCCCATATAGCCCATAAAGCCCATCATGCACCCCAGGCGGATGACCCCGCGCTCGTGGGCGCGCATCGTTGCCACCGAGCTGCGCATCTTTTCGAGCGATTGAAGCGTCTCATCACAAAACTGCAGGTAGACCCTGCCATATGGGGTGATGGAGATGACCCCGTTGTCAATGCCGAGAAGGGGGACGCCCTGTTCGGCCTCAAGGCGCCTGATGGCGAGCGAGAGCCCCTGGGGCGAGATGCCGCAACGCCTGGCCGCCTCGGCGACGCTGCGGCTGTGGCAGGCCGTCTGAAAGTACCGGATGGTCTTGAGGTTCACGCGTCCTCCCTGTGCACGATGCCCTCCCCCTCGGTCCTCCCCTTGCACAACTTTTTTCAGACCATGGAAGTTTTGTTCATGTGCAAGCACATACTAGCCCATTACTTTGTCTTCGGTTGCGCAAGGGGATGGGCGGGAACCGGCAGACAACCGCACTCCAAGGGACGCCCGCCACAAGGGAATATCCGCGAAAGGAGCAATTTGATGGCAGCCATCAGCAACACATCCATCTCCCGCAGGGGCTTTGTCGGGGCGGCGCTCGCAGGTCTGGCAGCGACGGGCTTGGCCAAGGGCGCCTCAGCCACGGAGGACGCCGTTGCCGTTGACGAGCAAATCGGCACCTACAAGCCCGAGAAGGTCGCTGAGACCCTCGACTGCGACATTGCCGTGGTGGGCCTGGGCATGTCCGGCCTGGCAGCGGCGGTGCAGGCGGCTGTCAACGGCGACAAGGTTGTCGGCATCGAGGTGGGCGAGGCCACCGGCGGCAACGGCCAGGGCGTCGAGGGCGTGTTCGGCGTGGGCTCCCAGATGCAAAAGGAAGCCGGCATCGAAATCGACCCAGTCGAGGTCGTCAAAACCGAGCTCTCTGAGTTCCAGATGGTCTCCGACGGCGCCACCTGGCTGCGCCTCATTAACAACTCCGCCGACAACATCGACTGGCTGCAGGAGCAGGGCGTGCAGTTCTCCGGCGTGGTCGACAACTATCTGGGCGCCTGCATCGTCTCCTGTTTCCACTGGTTCGAGGGCGGCACCGCGGCCACCGGCTACATCCCCCAGATGACCAAGCGCGCCGAGGACCTGGGAGTGGACATCCGTCTGTCCACCCGAGCCCGCAGCCTCATCGTCGAGAACGGCAAGGTCGGCGGCCTGTACGCCACCGACGCCGACGGTAACGGCATCCAGGTCAACGCCAAGGCCGTCATCCTGGCCACCGGCGGCTACGCGCAGAATCAGCAATACATGGAGGAGCGCGGCTGGAACTGGGACAACATCGTCTACGGCGGCATGCCCCACCACGAGGGCGACGGCCTGACCATGGCCCTAGCCGCCGGTGCGGGCAACTTTGTGAAGAGCTCCACCTTCAACTGCACCAACATCCTGGGCCAGGGTCTCAACTTTGCCTGGAAGGCCGACAACTTCACCTCGCTCTTCCTTGGCGCCGGCATGTTCGGCATGGGCGGCAACCTCCTGTGGGTCAACCAGGACGCCGACCGCTTCATCGACGAGAGCTTTGCCGCGGCCAACTTTGAGATGCAGTCCGTGCCTGCCATGACGCAGAAGACGATTTACTCCGTGTTCAACCGTGCCGTCGCCGAGGCGAGCCTGGCCGCGGCCAACGACACTGAGACCCTGGCCAAGATCGACCAGGTTGTCGAGGAGGGCTCCGAGCCCGACCTGCACTATGGCGAGACGCTGGAGGAGGCCGCCGAGTCCGCGGGCCTCGACCCGGAGAAGCTCGCCGCCACGGTGGGGCGCTACAACGAGCAGTGCAAGGCCGGCGCCGACACCGACTTTGGCAAGGACCCCCAGCTCATGGTCGCCATGGAGGAGGGCCCCTTCTACGTGGTGAAGCTCAACCAGTACTATCTCATGAGTGTCGGCGGCATCCAGTGCAACATCGACGCCCAGGTGGTCACCGAGCGCAAGGAGCCCGTTGAGGGCCTCTACGCCGTGGGCACCGACGGCTGCATGCTCTACCGCAACATCTACACTATCAATGTAGGGGGCACCTGCAACGCCAACAACATCAACTCCGGCCGCACCGCTGCCAACCACGCCCACAAGGCGATTGCAGGCTAAGGCCGAGCAGAAACTGCGTAACAGGGGAGGTTTGTTACGCAAAAGACCCACTAGGAAAGGGGATCTCTCATGGAGCTCAGCATCACACGCAGGCAGATGGTCGCAGGCAGCGCGGCCCTGGCCGGGGCCCTCGCGCTCGGAGCCCGCAGCGCAAAGGCCGTCCCCGCCGACGAGGTGACGTGGGACTACGAGGCCGACGTCGTGGTCGTCGGCAGCGGCACGGGCGGCGCCCCGGCAGCGGTCGCCGCAGCCCAGGAGGGTGCGAGCGTCATCGTCATCGAGAAGAAGGACTGGCTCGGCGGCCAGCTGCGCCGGTGCGGCGGCGGCATCGCGGCGGCGGGCAGCCAGGTCCAGAAGGCCCTGGGTGTCGAGGACGACCCCGAGGACTTCTACGACTACTGGGTGGCCATGCAGGGTGGCAAGTGCGACCTCGACCTGGTCCACGACATCTGCGTGAACTCCAGTGCCTACCTCGACTGGATTATCGACGACCTTGGCGGCCAGCCCGTCGCCGAATGGGGCTTCTCCGAGGGCGGCGGCGAGGACGGCCTCACCTACTCGACCGAGCCCGGCCTCAACATCGGCACCCAGCCGGAGAACTACGCCTCCGTGGGCATGGAGCCCAAGCCCCGCTGCCACTGGTTCAGCCCCAACTATGACGACCCGATTATCCAGCGCACCGACCTCGCCGTCTGCCCCAACCCCGGCGGCACCGGTGTCTGGAAGGTCTTCTCCGACGCCATGGACGAGCTGGGCGTGCAGACCATGATTGAGACCTCGCTCGTGCGCTTGGTCACCGTCCCCGGCACGACCAACGAGGTGGCAGGCGTCATCGCCGAGCAGGGCGGCAAGGAGATTGCCATCAAGGCCGACAAGGGCGTCGTCATGGCCTGTGGCAACTTCTGCTCCAATCACGAGATGTTCTACAACTACACCGGCGAGGACTTCACCGCCGTCGAGGGCTTTGGCAACGGCGTGGGCATCGACCTGCCCGACGACAATGACGGCGTGGGCATCCAGGCCATGCTGGCCCTGGGCGGCGAGCTGGTGTTCCCGGCCAACGGCCTCACCCCCAACGAGGACGGCGAGACGTACATGGGCTACTCGTTCATGACCAGCGGCGTGAGGGTCGACCGCCAGGCCCGCGCACTCGACGTCTACGGCGAGCCCATCCCGCGCCTGTACGTGACCTCCAACGCCGCCGGCGGCCAGATTATCCTCTCCTACCACTGCTGTGGCGTGAACGTGCTGCGCCACGGCTACCTGGGCCGCGTCGCCGGCACGCAGGCAGCCAGCCTGGAGCCCTGGGAGTAGGAAGGCCGGGCTAGACGCGGCAGCTTGCCCGCCCTGTGCGCAGGGCGGGCAAGGG
>CAZEAF010000090.1:0-1973 GCA_964510125.1 uncultured Coriobacteriaceae bacterium | reverse complement strand
TTTTGCGTAACAGCCGCGCCGCCAGCCATAAGAAATGGCACGTGATGTGTCGCGACCTGAATGACGCCAGAAGTCACATGGTACAGTGTAGGAGTTGTGGAGGCCGCCACGCCTTGGGGATGAGGCTTTGGTGTGGCCCCCGAGTCTTGCATCGGAAAGGAGCAGACCATGGAAAACGTGTCCCGTAGGGGTTTTGTGGCAGGTTCTGCCGCATTTGCCGCAGCCCTCGCCGCCTCGCAGGCTCTTGTCGCACAGGCGCAGGAAGGCGCCGCGGCGGCTGCGGGTACCGCGGACGGGGATTGGCTAGGCGAGGCCCCCGCAATCGACAAGGCGGACGTGGCTGAGACCCTGACCTGCGAGGTCCTGGTCGTGGGCGCAGGCCAGTCCGGCTCTGCCTGCGCCAGCTTTGCGGCAGCCGGCGGCGCCGACGTCCTGTGGATTGAGGCCAACGAGAACCCGGTCTACATGCGCTCCTCGGCCATCTCCGGCATCAACACCTCCATCCAGAAGGAGGCCGGCGTCGAGATCGACCCCGAGGACATCCTGAACGACGTCACCCACTACGCCCTCAACCACTGCAGCATGAAGCTCTGGCGTGACTGGGTGGACCACTCCGCCGAGGTCGTCGAATGGTACGCCGGCGAGGTCGAGAAGTCCGGCCAGCAGATTGACCTCGAGTACACCATGCCGCCCGAGGGCCGCTACCAGACTTGGCCGACCGGCCACGGCACCGCCACGACCGACCCGCTGCCCGTCGACGACCCCGCGGCAGCCAGCACGTCCGCCGGCGACGAGGCCGCAGTCTGGGAGGTCATCGAGAAGGACTTCGAGGCCAACGGCGGCACCTACCGCAACAACACGCGTATGGTCGAGCTCATCAAAGACGGCGACAAGGTGACAGGTGTCTACGCCACCGACGCCGACGGCAAGTACATCGAGATCGACGCGAGCAAGGCCGTCGTCATCGCCACAGGCGGCTACGTCAACAACCCCGAGATGTTCGTCGCCCGCCAGCAGGGGCTGGAGAAGTGCCTGTCCGGCAACCTCAACTGGGGCACCGCCAAGGGCGAGGGCATCAAGGCCCTGCTGTGGGCTGGCGCCCATATGGACAGCTTCCCCACCACCATGGTCTTCGACCGCGGCATCATCAAGCCCGACGCCGAGAACGGTGGCATGCTGACCGGCGGGGACTTCCAGTTCTTCACCTTCTCGACCCAGCCCTTCCTCAAGGTCGACGCCACCGGCAAGCGCATCTGCAACGAGAGCAGCCCCTACGACTTTATCGTCCATGCCGCCATGCAGCTTCCCGGCAACTCTTGGTACCCCATCTGGGATTCCAGCTGGAAGGAGGACGTGCAGCAGTTTGCGACCATCGGCTGCTCCACCCTCTACAGCCGCAAGGGCTCCAACCACCACGCGCCCGGCCTGGACAGCGTCGAGGGTCAAATGGGCGACCTGGTGGACAACGGCTACATCGTCAAGGCCGACACGTTCGAGGAGCTGGCCGAGGGCCTGGGCTTTGACGTGGACACCTTCGTGGCGACCGTCGAGCAGTACAACGGCTTTGTTGCCGACGGCTACGACGCGCAGTACGGCAAGGACCCCTACCGTCTGACCGCGCTCGACGAGCCCCCGTACTACGGCATGAAGGTCGGCGGCCTGGGCCTGTGCACCCTCGACGGCATCGTCATCAACGACGACTACCAGCCCCTTGACGACGACGCCAACCCCATCGAGGGTGTCTATGTGATTGGCAACGACTCCGGCTGCTGCTACAACCACACCTACCCCAACTTCGGCGCCGGCACCAACGCAGGGCGCTGCGCGACGGCAGGCATGCTGGTTGGCAAGAAGCTGGCCGAGAAGTAGCCGCGTGCGGGCCCGCCTCTGAGCGGAGGCGGGCCCACGAGCAGGCACGGCGAGGCAGTAGGCGTGCCTTGGAAGTCTGTTGCTAGACTCGGGGGCGGGGCCCC
>CAZEAF010000089.1:0-6249 GCA_964510125.1 uncultured Coriobacteriaceae bacterium | reverse complement strand
AGAAGATATATACAACTTGAAGAAATCCGCCGGCCGAGCAGGCCGTCTAGACGGCCGTCCGGAGCCCCCCCGAGACATACGAAATCTCGAATCCGTGCCACCGAAATAATTTTTCTCGAATCCGTGCCAAAGTTACGCCACAGAGGGGGAATGATCGGGGCGTAGCAGGGGACGGGGGCGCGTTACGCACCCCCGTCCCCTTCTGTTCCGTCTTTCTGTTACGCGCTTACTCGCTGAGATCCTTGGCCAGCAGGTAGGGGAAGGTGGTGCAGGTGGCGCTCAGGTTGTGGCCGCAGATGCAGAAGTTGTAGGTCGTGGCGTACATGTCGCCCACCATGACACCGATGTTGTACAGGCCCTCGATGGGCTTGTCGTCGGCATCGAGCACGCGCATGTCCTCGTCGGTGCGCAGGCCGCCGGTGGAGCCGAGCAGCTGGGCCGGGCCGGTCACAATCTTGTAGCCGTAGTAGACGCCGGAGGGCGAGTCGATGGCGTCGAGCACGCTGGGGTTCTTGTTGAACTCGGGGTCGTAGCCGTCGGCGCAGTAGCCGTTGTAGGCCTCGATGGTCTTGAGGGCCTCGTCCACGTCGATGTCGCCGAGCTGCTCCAGGACCTCCTCGACGGTCCCACCGGTGACGTAGGTGCCCGAGGCCGCGTTGTCCTGCCAGGTCTGCTTCATCTGCTCGGAGGTGTAGGTGCAGTAGGCCGGGTACTGGACGCCGTCGTCGGGGCTGGGGATGGTGGCGCCGAAGTTGTCCCAGGTCTCATACTTGTCGGCGTACTCCTCGGGCCAGACGTAGAAGACCTCGTGGCCGGGCTGCGACAGGTCGGCGATGGCCGAGTAGGAGCAGACCACGTCCTCGTTCATGAAGCGCTTGCCGTTGCGGTTGAGGTTGATGGTGTCGACGTTGCCAATCTCCTTGTGGTAGGGGCCGTCGAGCAGGTCGATCAGGCAGGCGTTGGGCCCCTTCTGCCAGGCGGCGCCCACCCACAGGCCCATCTTCTGGCCGTCGCCCGGCATGAGGCCGCCAAACTGGAAGGAGGCGTCGTAGTCGACGTCGATGTCGAGCACCATGCCGTTCTCGACGACCCAGGGGCAGTAGGCCTTCATCATCTCCATGTTGCCGGAGAAGTCGCCGGTGGCCAGGACGATGGCCTTCTTGCCCACGTACTTGACGTACTCGCCGGTGGGCTGGCCCTCCTCGTCGAGCTTCTGGGCCACCACGGCGTCGACGCGGCCCTTGCCGTCGTCCTCGCGCACCAGGTACTCGGCCTTGGTCCGCCAGTCGATGGCCGTGCCGCCCTCCTCGATCTCATGCTGGTACATGTCGTTGACGAGGGTCGCGCCCATGAAGGCGCCGAAGTCGGTCGTGGTGGTGAAGATGCCGCCCTGGTCCTTGGTCTTGCTGGCGTCGGTCAGGATGAAGTTGTGCGAGGCGGGCGTGAAGTCCCACAGGTAGTCCTCGTCGTTGTAGCCGCGCTCGAGCACGACCTTCATGCCGTAGCCCTTGGCCTTGTCGATGAGCCAGTTCATGGCCTCGGTGTTGTTGTTGATCCAGCGGGACCATTTGCGCTGGTCGATGTAGTAGGAGCCGCACATGACCTCCTGCTTCATGCGCAGGCCCAGGTTCTCGGGCGTGTAGTCGGTGATGCCGTACTCGTGCTGGGTCGAGGTGTCGATGCCGTGGAAGGAGCCGCCGCGCTGCACGTGCACGGAGCCGGCGGAGAAGATGCGGAAGTCCACGCCGAGCTCGGTCAGGCGGTCGGCCAGGCAGAGGCCGGAGACGCCGGTGCCGATGACGACCACGTCGGTCTCGATGGTCTGGGAAATCTTGGAGTCATCCACGGGCTCGGGGGCCTCGAGGAAGGAAGGGCTGGCGTCCCCGGCTTGGGCGCCGTCGGCAGAGGTGGCCGTCTCGGCGGCGCGGGCCTGGCCCAGACCGGACGCGGCGACGGCTGCCGCACCCGCGACGGCGCCTGCCCCGGCCACGAACCCGCGGCGCGACATGTCCTGAAGCAGCTGACTGTACATGGTGTACCTCCTTTTTGAGGTTCGCGGCGGCCCCCTTAGCCGCCGCGCTTTGGCATCAGTATGGGCCGAGGGGGGCGCGGGGGGGTAGCGCAGAAGACGGACAAGAGGAGCAATCATCTGTTGCGGCAGGGTTTTAGCTGGGATGATGCCAGCGGGGCGGGAGGCGCCGGCCGGTCTTACACCTCGAACCTCATGGCATCGCGCAGGTCCTGGCAGGCCTGCTGGAGCAGGGGCCGGTCCTTGACCGCGGCGGATATGTAGCCGGACATGGTCACGGTGTTGAAGGGCCCGTCAAAGGCCACGCAGACGAGGTCGTCGAGGTGGGTGGCCATGGTTGCCAGCGGGGCGGGGAAGACCGACTCGTTGCGGTGGAGCCGGGCGTAGATGTGGGCGATGTCGTTGTCGAACTCCTCGGTCCGCCCGTTGATGCTGGGCGCCCAGGTGAGCTTCCCGTAGCCGCAGGTGTAGTAGGAGATGTTGTAGCCGGCCAGGTCGGCACTGTTCACAGACTCCCGGTCGGCCAACGGGCAGGCCCTGTTCATGACGATGACGAGCGGCGTCCGTACCAGGGTCACGCCCTCGTCGAGCGTGCCGTCGATGGGGATGTGGGAGACCACGACGTCGGAGTCCCCGGTCTTCGCGCGCCTGAGGCATTCCTGGTCGGTCCAGCTCGAGATTGTCACGCGGACATCGGGGCGGCTGGCGGCAAAGCGGCGGATGGACGACTCGAAGAAGTCGGTCCAGGTGATGGGGATGGCCACGGAGACGGTGGGGATGTAGCGGCCGCCCTCGGTGAGCTGCTCCAGCTCCTCGAAGGCCCGGACCACCGGCAGCGAGGCTTCGAGAAACATGCGGCCCTTGGCGGTGAGCTGCGTGCCCCTGGCCAGGCGGTCGAAAAGGTCGTAGCCCAGCTCGGCCTCGAGGCTGGCGATGGAGCGGCTCAGGGCCTGGCGGGAAATGAACAGCGCCTGGGCGGCCTCGTTGAAGCTGCTGCTCCGCGCCGCCTGGACAAAGTACTTGAGCTGGTGGATTTCCATATGGCCTCCCTGTTGGCTGCTACTATACCGCGGGTGGGAAGGCGCCTTGGCCAGACTTGTGGAGTATCGCGCGAAAGCGGGCTCCGTCCCCCGCTTTTTTCGCCCGCTCGACCATACTTCAAACCGGCTCGGACGAAAAACCACGAGGTGGGCGGACCGGAGGGAGGTCAATCGGACATGTGGCGCTATGTGCGGCGATACCTGCCGATTGGCATCTTGGCGGCCCTACTCATGGCGGGCGAGGTCGGCATGGACCTGCTGCAGCCCGACCTCATCAGCCGCATCGTCGACGAGGGCGTGCTGGGCGTGGCCTCGTCGGCAGAGGCCTCCGCGTCGGTCTCGGCCGCCGCCGGCTCGGCCTCAGCGACCGTCGAGGCCCAGCCCGCGACCGGCAACATCGCCCTCATCTTCCAGCTGGGCGCCCTCATGCTGGTGTTCACGCTGGTAGGCGGGGTGTGCGGCTCCCTCAACAACGCCTTTGCCCACATGTTCGCCCAAAACATCGGCAACGACATCCGCAAGGACGCCCTGCGCAGCATCATGGGCATGTCCCTGCGGCAGGTGGACGCCTTTGGCACCGGCTCGCTCATCACCCGCGTGACCAACGACATCTCCCAGGTCCAGACCTTCGTGGCCACCTTCATCCGCGGCATGATTCGCACGGGCATGCTCACCCTGGGCAGCATCTTTTTCCTCTGGCGGCTCAACGCGACGTTCGGCCTGGTCGCCCTGGCCTCCCTGCCCTTCATCGCCGGCGGCATGTTGGCCTTCCTGATCTGCTCAAACCCCATGTTCTTGCGGCTGCAGGCGCGCCTGGACCAGGTCAACTCCCTCATGCAGGAGGACGTCTCGGCCATCCGCGCCATCAAGGCCTGCGTGCGCGAAGCCTACGAGAAGGCCCGCTTCGGCCGGGCAAACCAGGAGCTCGTGCGCGCCCAGCTCAAGATTCTCGTCACGCTCGCCTTTATGAACCCGCTGGTCAACGCCTCTGTCTACCTGGTCATGGCCGCCGTGGTCATGATTGGCGCGGGGCAGGTCCCGCAGGGGGTCACCACGCCGGGCGTCATCGTGGCGGCTCTGACCTACCTTACGCAGATGCTCAACGGGATACTGCTGCTGGTCATGATCTTCCAGAACCTGTCACGCGGCGCCGCGTCGTGGAGCCGGCTGCGCCAGGTGCTGAGGACCCAGCCCGAGATTGTGGGCGGCGACTTCCGCGGGGCCCATGAGGCTGACGGGCAGGCCGAGCAGGGCGAGCAGGCCGGGCGAGGCGGGCAGGCCGAGCAGGGCGTTCGCCCGGCCGTCTGCCGCGCGCCTGCCGAGGAGGCCCCCGGCGGCTCCGTTGAGTTCCTCGATGTCGTCTTTTCCTACCCCGACGCGGCCGAGCCGGTCCTGCGGGGGCTCAACCTGACCGTCTTACCAGGTCAGACAGTTGCCATCATGGGTGCCACCGGCTGCGGTAAGACCACGCTGGCCAGCCTGGTCCCCCGCTTCTACGACGTCACCGGGGGCGCGGTGCTGGTGGACGGCGTCGACGTGCGCGACTGGGACGTCCTCGCCCTGCGCGACCGGGTGGGTATCGCCCTGCAGCGGTCCGAGCTCTTTGCCGACACCGTCGAGGCCAACGTCTCCTGGGGCAACCCCGCGGCCGACAGGGGCCGCATCGCCGAGGCGCTGGAAATCGCCCAGGCCACGGGCTTCGTGTCCGACCTGCCCCAGGGCGCGGGCACCGTGCTTGCCCAGGGAGGGGCCAGCCTTTCGGGAGGCCAGCGCCAGCGAATCTGCCTGGCCCGCGCCGTCCTGCGCCCCTGCGGCATCCTCATCCTGGATGACGCCACCAGCGCTTTGGACCTGGGCACCGAGGCCGCCTTCTACTCCGCCCTCGACAGCGCCCGCCCCTGCCTGACAAAAATCGTCGTCTGCCAGCGCATCGCCACCGCTCGCCGCGCTGACCGCATCGTGGTGGTGGACGGCGGCGTCGTGGTGGCCGAGGGGACCCACCAGGAGCTTCTCGCCGGCAGCGAGGCCTACCGCGCCATCTACACGTCCCAGTTTGGGGGCGAGGCCGATGCCTAGCGGCCCCCAGCAGTTCACAACCGCCCTGAGCTCGCAAGACATTAAAACTGCCGCGGGCGGCCGCCCATTGGACAAGCGCTTTGCCGAGCCCGAGCACGCCCGCAACGTGGGCCCCACCCTGCGCAGGCTCGCCGGCTACCTTCTGCGCGACCGGGCCCTCGTGGCCCTGATGGCCCTGGTCGTGCTCGTCGGTGTCGTTTGCAGCGTCCTGGCCCCCAGCTTCCAGAGCGAGGCGGTGGATGTCATCGCCGGCTCCAGCGACGCGAGCCTGGTCCGCATGGTCGCCCTCATGCTGGCCGCCTACCTGGGCCACAGCGCCGGCCAGCTCCTCCAGCGCGTGGTGAGCGCCCACCTGAGCCAGCGCATGGTCCGCCGCCTGCGCGACGACCTCTTCTCCAGCGTCGTGGACCTACCCGTGGGCTACCTGGACCGGCATTCGCACGGCGACGTCATGAGCCGCATGACCAACGACGTGGACAATGTCTCGGGCACAATCTCGTCCTCCCTGCCCACCCTGGTCTCGGGCGCGCTCACCATCGCGGGCACCCTGGTCGCCATGCTCTGCTACAGCTGGCAGCTGACCCTTTTGAGCTGCTCCACCGTAATCCTGACGGTTGCCGCCACCAAGTTCCTCTCCAAGCGCGTTCGTGCCAACTCGCGCCGGCGGCAAGCCATATTGGGCCAGCTCAATGGCAGTGTCGAGGAGACGGTCTCGGGCCTGCGCACCGTGGTGGCCTACAACCGCCAGGACTCGGTCTGCGCCGACTTCAACGACCTGTCCGACAGGCTCACCCGCGCCGGCATCCGCACCGACGTCTACAGCGGCGTCATGGGCCCGGTCATGAACTGCATCCGCAACCTGGACTTTGTGGTCATCGCGGCCTTCGGCGGCCTGTTCGCGGTGCATGGCATGGTGTCGGTGGGCGTAATCTCGGCATTTATCGTGTACGCGCGCCAGTTCTCCCGCCCCCTGAACGAGCTGGCCCAGGTCTACGGCGAGCTCCAGACCGCGGTGGCCGGCGCCGAGCGGGTCTTTGACGTGATGGACCAGCCCGCCGAGGACATGTCGGGCGAGGAGATTGCCTTGGGCGCCGCCTCCAGCTC
>CAZEAF010000088.1:3091-6331 GCA_964510125.1 uncultured Coriobacteriaceae bacterium | reverse complement strand
TGGCCGCTCGCCCTGATGCTGGGCTACGACTTTGTCTACCACATCGTGACGACGCTGGATACCGCCAGCGCCCTGTTCGGAACCTTTGGCCAGGTGGCCATTGCATTGGTGGCGCTGTTAGTTGCCTTGCTCGGCAGGCGCTATTCCCCCACGTTCCTCAACAAGGTCGCCCTCCCTTTGGTGGTGGTCTCGCTGATGCTGGTGTCGACAGGCGGCCTCGGCCAGAACGCGACGGCCCTGCTCAGCAACATGGGCTCCGCCTCGTTCTACCTCTTCTTGCTGATTACCTTTGCCATGATGTGCCAGCGCCACGAGTTCGACCCCGTGCGGTCGTTCGGCATGCTGCTGGTCAGCGAGCATCTGGGCCATGTCCTGGGCATCTGGGCAGGCGTCGCCATCGCGGCTCTGGCACCGGCCGGTGGAACCACGCTGCAGGCGGTCGCGACCGCGGTGGCCGCCCTGCTCATCGTGCTCTCCACCGTGCTGTGCAGCGACCTCGAGGTTGCGCGCGAGTTCGGCCTGGTCCCCACCACCCTGCACCTGGACGGCGGGGCGGGCAGGTCGCAGCTGGTGCTCTCGGTGATGTCCCCCTACGAGCGCATAGCATGGCAGTGTGCGCGTGTGGCGCGCGAGCATTCGCTCACCATGCGCGAGGAGCAGATTCTGGAGCACATGCTGCACGGGTCCAGCGTCGCAGACATCGCCGAGCAGGAGTGCGTCTCGCCCGGCACGGTCAAGGCGCACATGAGCCGCATCTACCGCAAGCTGGGCGTCTCGACCCGCCAGGAGGCCGTCTCCGTAGCTCTGGTCGAGCGGGACGAGCAGACCGGGCGCCGACCCCGACGCTCCGCGGCCTTCGATTTGAAGAATTGACAAAACCAGACCTTACCTGCAGGTTTATTTTTCGCAACCCCCTTCGCGGATATCTCATCTTGCCTCTAATCAGGCGGCTTGCTGATAATGGGGGCCGGAAGCCGACACGGCAAGGGGATACGGGCCTTGCGCGCCCGTGCGTGTCGGCGGGCATACAGGCGCCTCGCGGCACGGGTCAGAAGGCCCGCTTGCGGCGGGACAACAGAAAGGGGAAGCACTATGGAGCAGACCCGCAGGCAGTTCGTGCAATACGCAGCGCTGGGGACCGCCGGTGCGGCGGCGTTGGCAGGCGCAGGCGGCATGGCCCACGCGGCCGAGAAGGAGCCTTCGGCCCAGGACGGCCAGGAGGAGTCGTGGGATTTCGAGGCCGACGTCGTGGTCGTGGGCTCGGGCGGCTCGGGCCTGCCTGCGGCGCTGAAGGCGAACGACGACGGGGCGAGCGTCATCGTCGTCGAGACCAACTGGGACTGCGGCGGCCACGCCATGGTCTCCGAGGGCATCCTGCCTTTGGGCGGCGGCAACTCCATGCAGAAGAAGTGGGGTGTGGAGGACTCCACCGACCTGTTCTACCTGGACCACACGCAGGGCACCCACCCGCTGCCCCTCTACAACGACCGCGACTTCGAGCGCGCCATCACCCGCGTGATGCCCGAGGTGTACGACTACATCCAGGACAAGGGCGTGCAGGTCATCGACCAGATGCCCGAGAGCTTCGCCGAGGGCGGCTGGAACGGCTGCGACTCCGTGCCCCGCTGGACTTATCCTGACCCCGGCGAATGGGTCGGCATGTTCGACAAGGACGACACGGGCCGCGGCGTCGCCCGCCCGCTCGAGAAGGCCGCGCGCGACCAGGGCATCCAGTTCCTGCTGAACTACCACATGGACAAGCTGTTCCGCGAGCCCGACGGCCGGGTGTACGGCCTGGAGGCCTCGCACACCCCGCACGTCTTCCCCGGCGAGGACCAGCCCAAGCAGAACCTGATGCCCGACGGCAACCTGGAGTTCGACGGCGACACCTGCCGCATCAAGGCCAACAAGGGCATCGTGTTGGCAACCGGCGGCTCCATGGGCAACCTGGTCGTCCGCACCTCCTACGACCCGCGCCTGGGCCCGGAGTTCGACGGCCTGGCCGGCATGCCCTACTCCAACGCCGACGGCTCCGGCGAGACGGCCGCCATGGAGATCGGCGCCGCCCTGGGCACCATGGTCGCCTACGCCCAGCCCTCGGGCGGCCACGCCATGTCGCCCGCCAAGCGCGTCGGCTGCCGCTACGTGTACAGCGGCGGTTATAACAAGACCAGCGTGCTCTGGCCCTACCTGGTGGCCACCGGCGTCATCCGCGACCCCGAGTCCATGATCATCGTCAACATGCTCGGCGCGCGCTGCGGCAACGAGGACGTGGCCTGGAACGGCAGCGACGCCTTTGCCGGCGACTGGTTCAACACCTCGCTGGCCAGCGTCGTCATCGACGACCCCGACGTCGACGGAGACGCCAGGCGCCTTGCCGGCCCCCTGTGGGCAATCTTCGACCAGGCCGCGGCCGACCGCAACGAGTGGGACATGGAGCAGGGCACCGTCGACTACGACAACGGCTACTGCTTCAAGGCCGACACCCTGGAGGAGCTGGCAAAAGAGGTAGTGAACAAGTACTACGAGGACATCAAGATGGACCCCGACACGCTGGTGGCCGCCGTCGAGGCCTACAACAAGGCCTGTGACACCGGCACCGACGAGGAGTGGGGCCGCACCACGCTGGTCCACAAGATTGAGACCGGCCCCTTCTACGCCGCCTGGGCGACCAACGCGCTGCACGACTGCTACGGCGGCCTGCGCGTGAACCCCGACATGCAGGTCGTCGACATCCGCGGCAACCTAATCGAGGGCCTGTTCGCCTGCGGCGAGAGCGCCGGCGGCACCCGCACCCACGGCCTGTCGCGCGCCATCCCCACTGGCTACATCGCCGGCACGTCGGCCGCGGCCGGCGGCGCGAGCGGCAGCGCGGTGGCGGCTCCCGAGGGCTGGGGCGAGATGGCCGTGTACGGCCCCGCCCCCGAGGCCAAGGCCGCGGCCGACGAGAGCGACGCGCCCCTGAAGGACGGCACCTACACCGGCACCTCGTCCAGCGGTCACGACGGCCCCATCGCCGTCGAGGTCACCGTCGCCGGCGGAATCATCACCGACGTCGTGGTGACCAAGGAGAACGAGACCGAGACCATCGGCCACGCCGCCCTGCCCACGCTGGTGCAGGAGACGGTGGACGCCGGCTCTACCGACATCGCCACCGTCGCCGGTGCCACCACCACGAGCAAGGCCTACATCGAGGCCGTGAAGTCCGCGCTGTCCAAGGCCCGCGAGTAGCCGCGGGCA
>CAZEAF010000088.1:0-2991 GCA_964510125.1 uncultured Coriobacteriaceae bacterium | reverse complement strand
CCGCGAGTAGCCGCGGGCAGGACCGCCGGCGTCGTGGCGACAATCGGGCCCGCAGTCCCCCAGGGGATTGCGGGCCCGACACGCACGGTCCTAGCAGGCAGGCTCGGCCCGGACTACTTCTCGGGGGCCTCGTAAGGCGTGCCCTTGCCCAGGTAGGTGACCATATGCTTGGCGGCAAGGCGGCCGGAGTTGTTGGCCCAGCTTGACTGGGAGCCCGGGGCCTTGTTGACGTCGTAGGCGTCGCCGTAGAGGCCGCCCGCGTCGCAACCGCCGGCGTACAGGCCGTCGATGGGGTTGCCGTCGGTGTCGAGGACGCGGCAGTCCACGTCAATCTTCACGCCGCCCACGGTGCAGTAATAGCCGTCGGCAATCTCGGCGATGTAGTAGGGCGGCTTGTCGATGGCATGCATCTTCTCCGGGGCCTTGGCAAAATCGGGGTCGACGCCGTCGGCGCAATACTGGTTGTACTTGTCCACCGCAGCCTGCAGGGCGTCAGCGTCCAGGCCGACCGCCTCGGCAAGCTCGGCCAGGTCGTCCGCCTTGTGGACGGATTCGAGCGCCTCGACGGCCTCGGTGAAACCGGCCATGGGCTCGCCGGCCGCGACGAAGCTGAAGCAGGTGCCGTACACGCCCTCGTTCTCCCAGGCGTCAAGGTCGCCCTTGCAGAACACGGCGTAGGTGTGCTTCTGGTTGCGCTGCGCGATGCCCACGCGGGCAAAGTCGTTCTCCCACTTGTCCTCGTTGACGAAGCGCTCGCACTTCTCGTTCAGCCACAGGACCGGCTGCGTGGAGGCGATGTAGTCGGGCTTCGCCCAGGTGGAGCCCACGATGACCGGGCCGCACCACATGACGGTTCCGAGGCCCTCGGCCATGTCCGCGCCGACAGCCCGCGCCATCTTGATGCCGTCGGCGTCGCGGCCGGTCACACCCTGCGGGGCCAGCAGCTCGTTGTGGGTCTCGGACACGGCGTAGAGGAAGTCCTCGTTGTTGGCATAGCCGCCGGTCCCGAGCATGACCGCGGGGGCCTCGACCTTGACCACGGTGCCGTCCTTGCGCTGGACGATGACGCCCGCGACCTTGCCGTCCTCGACGAGGAGCTTCTTGGCCGACGTCTCGAGCTCGATGTCGACGCCCAGGTCGTCCTGCACGGCCTTGGTCATGGAGTCCATGAAGCTCACGCCCGGGCCCATGTCCAGGTTGCGCTTGAAGATGTGCCAGGCGGCATGGTCGCCGTACTGCTGCACGTGGTCGAACTCGACGCCGAGGTCCTCGAGCCAGTCGATGGTTTCGGAGGTCTGGCCGAAGAAGGTCTCGTAGAGGTCGTGGCTCGGCACCCAGTGGTGGTAGTCCATGCAGTTGGTGATCGCCTCGGCGATGGTCTGCGTCTCGCCGGCCTCTTCGGTCCAGTGGGTCTCGACGCCGAACATGCCCTCGACGCCCACGAAGGAGCCGCCCGTGAAGCCGTTCTTCTCGAACACGATGGGCGTGAGTCCGAGCTGCTTGGCCTGGGCAGCGCACGCCAGGCCCGTGCCGCCAGCGCCGATAACGGCAACGTCGCAGCTGATGGTCTCGGTGGGCTCGCCGACCTCCTCCAGGTCCCAGGCGCTGGATTCCGCGGCGACTATCTTTGCCTCGGCCTGCCTTGCCGGGGCGAGGGCGGATGCCGTCGCGACGCCGCCCGCGAGAGCGGCCGTCCCCGCTACGAAGCTGCGGCGAGAAAGCGATGCGTTTGCCATGTCTGTCCCCTTTTCTGTCGTCCCCGCCATACGCACGGCAGCGGGCAGCCCCTTGTGACTGTGAGCTATTGCTGCGCTTTTGTAGTGGCGGGGAAACCCTTGGGCACCTCCTTGGGTGTCTCATCCGGAAGAATACGTGACAGGGTACCGGGGGATACCCCGCATCCGGCCAGCCAGTTGCTGGGTACCCCAACCACAAGTTGGCAGATGCGAAGCGCGCGTTGGAGGGGGAAGGTCTGACAATAGCTGGCAGCGGACGCCATCGCGAAAGCCGCCGTATGACATAAGGGTGGGGGGCAAGGGAAATGAACAGCGACCAGCTCCGTCATTTTGCACTCGTCTACGATCTGCGCAGCTATGCCGCCGCAGCGAGGAAGATTCCCATGTCCGCCCAGGGGCTCACCAAGTCGGTCCGCGCGCTCGAGCGGGAGCTGGGCGTCACGCTGTTCGAGCCAGACCCCATGAGCGGCGCCCCCGTCCCGACCCCCTATGCCGACGAGCTCTGCGAGTTTGTCGAAGTCGCCGACTCGAACCTGCGCCTGCTGCGCGAATCCTTCCGACGCATCTCGAGAGACAGCCGCTACGAGCTGCGGCTGGGCTGCTCGCTCGGGGTCATGGGCACGCTGGGCCCCGAGTTTCTCGAGGGGTTCCGCAAGACCGCGCCCGAGGTGCGCGTGCTCTATTGGGAGACAAACGACGAGCTCTGCGAGCGGGGACTGACCGACTGCACCTATGACCTCGCGCTTTCCGTCGAGCCGGCGATGGGCGGCGCGATTTTCCGCCCGCTCTACCGCTGCCCCGTCTACTTTTGGGTCAATACGGGCGACCCCTTATCCCGCAAGAGGAGCCTTACGTTCGACGACCTCGCCGGCCATGACGTCGCCTTGCCCGGCGAGGGGTTCAAGTGCTTCGACGTCCTCAAAAGGCAGACCGCATCCCGGGGGGTCGAGATTGGCAGAATCTATGAGATGAGCGAGATTTTCCAGCTCTACGAGTTCGCAAGCTCGGGGCGCGGCGTGGGCTTTACCGCAGGCAACCACGTGCGGCAGTCCGTCTTTGTCAGCAACCCCGGCGTCGTGGCGATACCGGTTGAGGGCGCTACCTGGGGATTTGACGTCGAGTGGCTGCCGACCCACGCCTTGGTCGACGCCGAGCGGGCCTTTGTGAACTGGTGCACCCTCTACTGCAAGCGCATCGAGGGCAACGAGCTCGCCGGGTAGCGTCGCGCGTATCAGGGGAGGCGCGATACATCCGC
>CAZEAF010000087.1:0-6364 GCA_964510125.1 uncultured Coriobacteriaceae bacterium | reverse complement strand
GCTGTGACCTCGAACTCGTGGTTGAGGCGGGAATCGTGGCTCACGTCGTAGAGGGTGCCCAGAGCGCCTCCCTTGGGATCGGGCGCACCATAGACGCAGCGGTCGATGCGGGCGTTGACCATGAGGCCGGCGCACATAAGACAGGGCTCCAGGGTCACGTAAACGGTGCAGCCTGAGAGCCGCCAGCGGTCGAGCACCCGGGCCGCCGCGGTCATGGCACGGAACTCCGCGTGGGCGGAGGGGTCGTGGTCGAGCTCGCGGCGGTTGCTGGCCCGGGCGACGACCTCGCCGCCGCACACGACGACGGCCCCGATAGGCACCTCGCCGAACGTGGCGGCCCGGCGCGCCTCCTCGATGGCCAGCCGCATGAACGCCTCGTCCGCGGGGTCGGCGCCGCCGCGCATCTCGTCCACCAAGCCCTCGTCCAAACCGTCCGCCTCCCCTTGTCTCCCTGATTCCCCCATGCTATCGCATGACGACTTGCGCTATCATGTACGGACCCGGAGGGATGGGAGAGTGGTTTATTCCGGCAGTCTTGAAAACTGTTGAGCGGTGATCCCGTTCCGGGGGTTCGAATCCCCCTCCCTCCGCCAGCTGCCATGAAAGGGACCCGTCGGCGTCTGTGCGCTGGCGGGTCCCTTTGTCTTGTGTCAGCCCGGGCAGGCGCGGTGGGGCGTCTGCCGGCTATCTTGCCCTGCTTTGACCTGCGCTATTGCATGATGAACATGATCAGGAAAGCCGCAGCGGCAACCCACATGAGGGGCTTAATCTCGCGCACCTTGCCCTGGAAAATCATGATGATGCAGTAGGAGATGAAGCCGAAGCCGATGCCGTTGGTGATGGAGTAGGTGAAGGGGATACCGATGATGGTGATGAAGGCCGGGAAGGCGTGCTCGATGCGCGTCCAGTCGATGTCGGCCACGTCGGTCATCATGAGGTAGCCCACGACCACCAAAGCGCCGCAGGTGGCAGCCGAGCTCACCATGCCCACGAGCGGGGAGAAGAAGGCGCACAGGAAGAAGAGGACGCCGGTCACGATGTTAGCCAGGCCCGTGCGCGCACCCGCGGCCGCGCCCGAGGTGGACTCGACGAAGCTGGTGATGGAGCTGGCGCCCGTGAGGCCGCCCACAGCAGCGGCGGCGGAGTCGACAATCAGGATGGGCTGGATGTCCTCGACGTTGCCCTCCTTGTCCACGAAGTCGGCGCGCTCGCCCACGGCCATGACCGTGCCCATGGTGTCAAAGAAGTCGCTCATGAGCAGGGAGAAGACCATCAGGAGCAGGGCCGGCTGCAGGACGACCTGGGCGATGGCCACGGTGCCGGTGTTGGGGTCGGTCTGGAAGGGGGCGAACATGGTGGAGAAGTCCAGGCCAAAGTCCCAGGAGGTCGGCGCCTGGGTCACGCCGAGGGGCACGCCCACCAGGCAGGCGCCGATGATGGACAGAATGAGACCGCCGCGGACCTTGGCAGCCTGCAGTATGACAGCCAGCACGATGGACACGATTGCCACGATGCAGGTGGGGCTGGAGAGCTCGCCGATGGCGATGAAGGTGCTCGCATCGGACGCAATGACGCCGCCGCCCTTGAGGCCGATGAAGGCGATGAAGAGGCCAATACCGATGCCGATAGCGCGGCGCAGGTCGACGGGGATGGCGTCCATGATGGCCTTGCGCAGGCCGCACAGGACCAGGACCAGGATAATCAGGCCCTCGCAGAAGACGACCGCCATGGCCACACGCCAGTCGACCTGGGGCGACAGGGTGTAGGCCACGATGGCGTTGATGCCCATGCCCGAGGCTAGGGCGATGGGCTTGTTGGCGATGATGCCCATGAGGATGGTCATGAGGGCGGCGCCCAGGCAGGTGGCGGTTAGGGCGGCTTGGAATGTCACGCCGGCGGCGGTTAGGATTTGGGGGTTCACCACCACGATGTAAGCCATAGCCAAGAAGGTCGTGAGGCCGCCCACGACCTCTCCCGAGACGGTGGCTCCCCGCTCGGACAGTTTGAACAAGCGCTCAAGCATGCCAGTCCTCGATTCCCTCGTATGTCTCCCCCGCGCAATCTCGGCAAGGCCGATCCCGCGGCACACGGGGGAAGCATAGCCTACTTTTGTTGCATGTGAAGGTCCGCTGAAGATTTGTGGGAAAATAGCGGCTTGTTGCGTCGGACCGGGCGGGAGCAGGGCTAGGTGCGTGAGCCGTACCCGGCGGGAAGCCGCAGGTCAGGCCAGGGTGAAGGTGAGGTCGCCGGGGGTCCTATCCTCGTCCAAGGCGCCGGTCTGCGGGTCGAAATAGAGCTCGAAGCCGTCGACGGTGACCCATCCGGCCGCCCGGACCCCGTCGGGTCCGTAGTAGCAGATGCGCCCGTCCGAGACGAACTGCTCGAAGCTGTTGCGCACCATGTCGCCCGTCTGGGGGTCGAAGCAGCGCCAGGTCCCGTCGGAGCAGGCGACCTCGCCCACGGCCATGATGCCGTCGTCGTCAAAGTAGCAGGTGCGGCCGTCGGGCAGGTCAACTAGGGCCGCGCGGGCCATGGCTCCGGTCAGAGGGTCCAGCCAGTAGCGGTCGCCCCCCTCCCCGACCTGCAGCAGGCCGTAGAGCATGCGGCCGTCCTCGTCGTAGTAGCAGCACTTGGTAGGCAGGTTGGCAAAGCGGGCTTGGGCCATGATGCCGGAGGTCTCGTTGAAGTAATACCAGCTACCGTCGATAAGCCGCTCGCCCCGGGCCACCTGGCCGCCCTCGGCGTAATAGGTGCGGCCGTCGTCCGTCGTGAAGAAGCCCTCCTGGACCGGCACGGCCTCAGGCTCGCAAGGCCCGTCGTACTCGGTCGGCCAGGCGTCCCCCGCAGCTGCCGTGGCCTCGTCGTCCCGGACGGGATAGGGGTCCGGGGCCTGGGGCAGGTCGCCCACGTCGTTGCGCATGCGCCAGCCATAGTGGGGCTCGTCGACGGCGTTGGAAATCTGGTCGTCCGAGAGGAGGAAGAACTCGTGGCCGGGGTCCCAGGCCGCCCCCTGGTCGGGCATGGGGTCGTCGTAGGTCACGTCCACGTGGTACCAGGCCCCGTCCACCCGAACCATGTTCCAGGAATGGTCCATGTCGTCGCTCACGACCACAACTGCCTCGACGCCCGCCCGCCCCAGCAGGAGCCGGTAGGCCATGGCGTAGCCGTCGCACACGGCGCTGCCCCGCACCAGGGCCCCGTAGGCTGTGTGGGAGAAGGGGTCGCCGGCCTCGCCGCCGTCCTCCTGCTGGGCCTCGGCCTCGTCGTAGCTCACACAGCGCACGAGGAAGTCGTGCAAGGCCTGGGCCTTCTCCGCGTCGGTCATCTGATCATCTACCCAGCTCAGGGCATATGTCACCCGGTCCTCGAACTCGGCTTTGAGAGCAGGCAGCTCCTCGGGCGGCACCAGGTAGGCCACGTCGAAACCCGTGATGATGCCGTCGGCCTCGGTCCAAGTGTGGCTGGAGCCAGAGACGTCCACGTAGTAGTACTCGCCCGAGTTGGAGGCTTCCAGCACCGCCTGCTCGAAGTCGTCCCTGGAGATACCCAGGCCGTGCAGGTCCTCCACCCGGACGTAGCCGTTCTGATAGGCGTCTGCGATGACGTCTGCGGCGCCCATGCCGGCGTAGTGGGCGCCCCCGTTTGCCAGGACCCCGTCCTGCACGACGGCCGCCGGGTTGCCGGGGTCGTCGTGGGTGAGGCTGGCCATCTGGTCGCTGCCGAAGACCGCGTCGTAGTAATAGCCGGTCGCGTCGGAGAGGTCGGTCGCCCCCGCCAGGCCCCCAAAGGCTGGCAACATGGGACTGGCGACCAGGGCCAAGGCCAGGCCCAGCGCGGCAAGGGCGCCCCTGAGCAGCCTAGACACGGCGGATCGCCTCCACCAAGGGCACGAGGAGGGACCTGATGGCAGCCTCCTGGCCTGCGGGTTCAGCCAGCCGGGCGCCCAGGGCCTGGAAGAGGGTCGGGTTGGCGCGGACCATGAGCTCGGCCAGCAGGCCCTGCTCGGCGGTGGTGAGGGCGTACTCAAAGGCCACGTTGGACAGGACCCCGTCAAAGAGGCGTCCCATGATGCGCTCGCGGGGCTCCACCAGCATGCCCTTGGCCATGGAGAGGGCCTCGCCGCCCTTCTTGCCCACGATGTCGCCTAGGGCGAAGCTGGCCACCGCCGCCAGGGGGCCGGAGGCCATGCCCACAGCCGAGAGAATCACGCGGGCCCCGGTGGCCCCCACGGCGTAGCCTGCGTTGGCAGCCACGGTTCCCGCGACCATGCGGGCAGCCCCCTCACCTGCGGCGACGCGGGGGTCACGCTCGCTGGCCGCCCGGGCCTGGGCTCCCTGGACCAGGGCCTCGCCCACTATGCCGCCGGCGGTCTGGCCGTCCGGCTCGCCCACCAGCTCGCCGTTGCCCAGGCTCTCGCGGGTGGTCAGCCAGGCGTTGAGCCAGTGAGACAGGCCCCGCGGGTCACGGCAGACGACCGAGCCCGTGCGGGGCCGGAAGTCCACGTTGGGGACGCGCCCAGTCTTGGCCAGGTTGACCGCCTGGGTGTAGGTAAAGCCGCCGCGGCGGACAAGGGCGCCCGCAGCCGCCGGGTCGTCCAGGCCGAAGACGTGGCCCTCCTCGATGGCCCGGCGGAAGCGCGCTAGGGCGGCGTCGTATTGGTCGGAGGGGACCTCCAGGACCTTGGGGACGTCGGGGGCGGGGTCGGGCCCAGGGGTGTCGGCGGGGGCGCCCACGTAGAAGCGGTAGTCGCCGTCCTCGTCAAAGCACCAGCTCAGTGTGGCTCCGGCGCTGGCCCGGCAAACCGAGCGCACGGGGGCCTCCTCGGCCCACAGGACCTGGGCCTGGTCGCAGGAGCGGGCGGCCTTGCGGGCCCTCACCCGGCGGTTGTTGATGCGCACGCAGGCCATGGCAAAGTCGCGGAAGGGCTCGGGGTCCAAAAAAGGCTCGCCGTCCAAGGTGGGCGCCCCGTCCCGGTGGCTCACACGCGCGGGGTCGAAGCTCTCCCAGCGGATGTAGCGAAAGCCCAGGCCCTCCCCGCCTGTCAGGGCCTCGCCCGCAGCCTCGCCGTCCTCGTCGGCCTTGCCGTCCCTGCCGTCCCTGTAGCCCTTGTCGCCCCTTTGGCCCTTGTCGCCCCCGTTGTACTCGTCGTCCTCATCGTCCTCATCGTCGTCCAGGTGGGCGTTGGGCCCGTCCTTCATGAAGACACCGGCGTCCGTGAGCACCAGGCCGTGTGTCCGCGTGCCCATCGCGACGTCGGCCCAGAGGACGGCCTGCTCGGTGGGGACGGGCAGGGTGGATTTGATGCGCTTGACTATGAAGCCGGCCAGGGGCGTGGACGAGACCCCCAGGTCGGCCAGAATCTGCGTCATGACGTAGGGTCGGACGGGCGGCGCCCCCGCAGGCAGGGCAGCCCGCGGGCGGGTGTCGTGTTGGTGCGTCATCGCGTCGCCCTTCTTGCGGTCGGTTATCGTGGGACAAATTGTAGGGTAAGCTTCCCACGGACATATGAATTCGAGCTGGAAGACCACCGCGGGCGCGCAGCCGCCGGGTGCGGTAGAGGGAGACGCGGGACGCATGGCCCAACCACAGACGCAGGCGCGGCCAGACGAGGGCGGATGGATGGACCTGACACAGATGCAGACGCGGCCGGACGGCGCCGGACGGGGGCGAGCTGACCCGGTCTTTGCCTCCCGCGACCTTGTCGTCTTTGACTACGACGGAACGCTGGCCAACACCACGGCCTCCATCCTGCGCACCGCCCGCCAGGTCCTCTCCGACTACGGCATGAGCGAGGAGCAGATGGGCGACCTGCGCCGGCTCATCGGCCCGCCCTTCCCGCTGGGCTACGAGCTGGTCTATGGCATCCCCCACGAGGACGCCGTGGCGCTCACCGCCTGCTACCGGCAGATATACGACCGGCTGACCCCCGACGCCTGGCCCCTCTACCCCGGCATCGCAGGCCTGCTGCGCGACCTCAAGGACCGGGGGCGCTGGCTGGCGGTGGCCAGCTCCAAGCGCGACGACATCGTCCACCGCATGCTGGAGGGCCAGGGGGTGCTGGGCCTCTTCGACGCCGTCCATGGGTCGAGCGACGAGGCAGACGAGGACAAGAGCTCGCTGGTGGCCGCATGCCTGGCCGACACGGGCGTCCCCGCTGCCGCTGCCGTCATGGTGGGCGACCGCTGCTACGACATCGCCGCGGCCCACAAGGTCGGTTTGCCAGGCATTGGCGTCATGTGGGGAGGCAATGCGCCCCGGTCCGAGCTGGAGGAGGCCGGTGCCGATGCCATCGAGGAGACGGTGGCCGGGTTGGGCAGGCTGCTGCTCGGGTATCGGGTAGGATAGGCCCTGGCACGGAAGGAGA
>CAZEAF010000086.1:0-6371 GCA_964510125.1 uncultured Coriobacteriaceae bacterium | reverse complement strand
GGAGTGGGACGACCTTGCTCACAGAGGGCGAGGGCCAGCCGTGCCCCCGCGACCGCAGGGGCACGCCGGGCGAAGTTACCCGCCCATGGCCTCGTCAAAGGCCCCGGCCGCCGCCATGGCGTCCAAGCCGGCCATGACCACGTCCTCAACCTCGGGGACGTAGGGGACCAGGCTGTCCTTGCTCACAAAGCAGGTCCGCACGTAGCCCCCGCAGTTCTCGCACAGGTGCACGCGGTGGGTCTCGTCGCCGGCCTCGTTAAAATAGTGCAGCTTGGCCGAGTCGACGCAGCCGCAGCGGGCGCACCGAATTCGTTCGAACTCCCACGTGTTGCCGCAGACGGAGCAGTAGAGCCGGGTAGCGTTTCCCGCGCTGGACTCCGTGGGCCCCACGTAGGCGATAGCCGCCTCGCTGCCGCAGATTGGGCAGGTCCGCAGCTTGGTGTGGTAGGAATTCTCCTCCACCACCCGGTCGTGCAGGACGTCGTCGATAGCCTCCTGGGCGGGCTCCAGTATGGCGCGCAGGGCCAGGGCCAGCACCATGCAGACGATGTCCTCGCCGGCCGCAAGTCCGCCCCCGTCGGCCACCTGCGCCAGCCAGGCCGCAGGCGCGCTGCCAGCCAGGGACAGGTCGGTCCGGTCAATCACTTTCTCAAAATCGCACGAGGTCAGAGCTAGCATCGCCTCGTTGGTCAGGGCCCCGTGCTCCACCAGGTAGCGGGCGATGTCCACCGCTGTGTCCGCCAGCTGCCCGGCCTCGACCTTGACCGGGAACTGGGCGAAAAGGGGCCTCTCGTCCCAGTACGCGGCGTCCAGCGCCGCCAAGTCCGAGGGGACCTGGTAGCCGTGGTCAGCGGCCACCAGGCCCTCGTGACGAGCCTGAATCTCCCAGACACCTCGAAAGAGACCCAGGCGGGCGACGTCGGATTCATCCAGCCGCGACCCGTACGCCTTGATGGCGCCGTCGATCCGCTTGATATCCACGTCGCGGCCCCTTACTTTTCGGGCTTGGGCTCGACCGTGACGTTCGTGCCGTTCTCAAGCTCGCGACGGGCGTACTTGCCCCAGTGGTACAGGGCGTCGGACTCGCTGACCTTGCCGTCCTTCCACATGATGCGCGCGGTGCCGCGGTAGGGCTGGAAGATGCCGGCACCGAGGTAGATGTGGGCGATGACAAAGATGTCAAGCAGGACGAAGAACACATCGTGGACAATCCTCCACCAGCCCAGCGCAGCCTCGGACATGGTCAGCACCGTGTCGCCCAAAAGCAGGGCCACGCCGGAGACGGCCATCATGAGAGCGCAGACCCAGATGGCGCCGTCAGCCACGCGCTGGCCGGACTTGACCTCGTCCTGGTCGGGCATGTGGACCGACTTGACGTTGAGCAGGTAGGGCACGAAGCGGGCCAGCCACACAACGTCGTCCTTGGACCACTTGTGCAACAGGTTGTGGAGGATATGGTGGACGCCCTTGGGCGCCATGATGGCCGAGATGATGGGGACGACCACAAAGACCACGCCGATGACGCGGTGGGACATGCGGATGAAGAACATGACGTTCTGTCCCACGGCCGCGGCCAGCGGGTGGATGAACACGAACAGACCAGAGATGATTAGGTAGACGCAGGTCACCACTGTGATGCCGTGGGTGATGCGCGCCTGGAGGCTCTTGCGCTGGATGGCGCGCTCCTCGCCGGGTCCGGCGGTGACGGGGCCGGGTGCCGCATTGGTCTTCTCTGCCATCTTACTCGCCTCCCTTCGGGCTGTGGTCTTTGGTGCCGCGCCGGCTTACCGGCTTGACGGGCTCGGCCTCTTCCGAAGCCTTGACCTCGGCCGGGTCGAACGTGGCGATGACCTCGCCGTCCTTGGTCTCGATGCCGGTCTTCTCGTCGTAGGCGAGGTCGCCGTGGTTGTAGCCCCTGCCGTTGATGAAGGAGATACCCAGGGCGCCCACGACGGCCGCGATACCGATGGCCGACAGGGGTTTGGCGACCTCGGACAGCGGCACGGCGAAGGACAGCTTGGGGTCGATGACCTCGCCGGACTGCTCAGCCCCGTACTTGAGGACGGACAGGACGTGCAGGCCGTCCATCTCGTTGAGGCCGTAGACCTCGGCCTTGGGATAGCCGTTGTCCTTGAGCCAGGCCACGCGCTTGACGGCCTTCTCAATCATGACGGTGCGCAGGCCGTAGTCCAGGGCGCCGGGCTGGCAGGTGCTCACGCAGGCGGGCTTGCGGCCCTGCTTGACGCGGTCCAGGCAGCCGGTGCACTTGTCAATCACATCGAACAGACCGTCGCTGGAACGGTAGCGCGGTACGTCGTAGGGGCAGGCCATGGCGCAGTAGTGGCAGCCGATGCACTTGCTGTCGTCCACCGCAACAAAGCCCGTCTCCTCGTCGTGCGTGAGGGCCCCGCTGGGGCAGACGCGCACGCAGCCGGCGTTCGTGCAGTGCTTGCAGGAGCGGCGGTCGAAGACCAGGGCGATGCCCTTCTGCGAGTCGGGGTTCTCGAACTCGTTGCAGCGCATGATGAGGCGGGTGTCGCCGTTGAGGTCCGGCGGGTTCTGGTAGGACCCGATGTAGGGGTTCTCAGCCGTGGCCTTGTTCTGGTTCTCGTTGATGCCGATGGGCGAGGGCAGCAGGTTCCAGCACTTGCAGGCAACCTGGCAGCCCTTGCAGTCGGTGCACAGCGAGGAGTCGAACAGGATGGCCGTCTCGGCCGTCCCGATGCTCTCGCTGCGCGTGTCGGCCCACGTCTGGGAGCCGGCGTCGTACGACATGATGTTCTCAGTCATAGATGGTCGCCTCCCTTAGGCCTTCTCGATGTTGACCAGGAACGCCTTGTACTCCGGGATGCCGGTGTTGGGGTCGCCGACATTGGGGGTCAGGTCGTTGGTGATGTCTGCGTCGCTGTACTTGAAGGCGTAGGCACCGGAGAAGCCGAAGTGGTGCGTGAGGCCCACCTGATGCACCGTCTTGCCGTTGATGGTCAGCGGCTTCATGCGGCGGGTAATCTGGGTGTCCATGACGATGGAGCCGCGGTTGTTCCAGACGCGGACCTTGTCGCCGTAGGTGATGCCCAGCTCCTCGGCCAGCTCGGGGCTCATCTCCACCCACTGGGTGGGCATGGCCTCGTTGAGGGCGGGGCAGGAGCCGGTCTGGCTGCCGGTCTGCCAGTGCTCGGTCACCGAGTAGGACGTGGCCACGATTGGATACTCCTCGACGGTGCCGTGGGCGCTGGACAGCTGGGCCAGGTCCTCGTCGGTCAGGATGCCGCGCGGCTTGTTGTGGACGAAGTCGACCTTCATGAGCGGGTTGTTCTGGGCGCCGTTCATGATGTTTTCCGTGGGCGACTCGAAGGGCTCGTAGTGCTCGGGCAGGGGGCCGTCGTTGACGCCGTAGGACTCCAGGCGCGCGTTCTGCTCCCAGGTCATCATGAAG
Organism: uncultured Coriobacteriaceae bacterium; assembly: GCA_964510125.1. GTDB lineage: Bacteria > Actinomycetota > Coriobacteriia > Coriobacteriales > UMGS124 > CAIFEU01. The sequence goes on along the minus strand of CAZEAF010000086.1, from coordinate 2,935 downwards.
GCCTTGTTGTTGGGCGCCACGGGGGCGTCGTCGCTGCCCCAGACAAAGTCGGGCACGTCGTAGCGGTCCCAGGTCTGGGTGTCCTCATGCCACTCGATAATCTTCTTGTTGGGCGTCCAGGGCTTGCCGCTCAGGTCGCAGGACGCGCGGTTGTAGATGATGCGGCGGTTGGCCGGCCATGCGTAGGCCCAGCCGGGGTACAGGCTCATGCCCGACTTGTCCTCGAGGTTGCGCGAGCCCACCGGCTGCTGCGTGGCGTCGAGCGGCGCGTCGTTGTTGTTCCAGAAGCCGCCGTAAATCCAGATGGCATTGGCAGTGGAGCCGTCGGCGGCCAGCTTGGCAAAGCCGGGCAGGAGGTCGACCTTGCCCTTCGAGAAGTCCGTGCCCTCGACGTTGTAGCCGTTGAGAGCCCAGGCGACCACCCGGAAGTCAATCTTGCCGTCGTTGTAGTAGTCCCACTTGGTCTTGAGGATGGGGTCGGGGTTGGCGCCGCCCTCCTCCTGGTAGAGCTCACGGATGCGCGTGAAGAGCAGGTCGCACATCTCCAGGTCGTTCTTGGCCTCTTCCCACGGCTCGACGGCCTGGTAGCGGTGCTGGAGCCAGCGGCCGGAGTTGAGGATGGTGCCGGGCTTCTCGTAGATGAGGGCGGCCGGCAGGAAGTAGACCGTCGTGTTGATCTGCGACGGGTCCATGCTCGGGTCCAGCCAGAACTCGGTCGTCGTGGTGGGGTGCCACTCGGCGTCGACCATCCAGTCCAGGTGGGTGAAGGCCTCGCGGGCGTTCTTGGCGTTGCCCGTGGAGTGGCCGGGGTTCATGCCCCAGCAGAAGTAGCCCTTGATGACGTCGGTCGCCATCTGCTCGAAGGTCGAGGAGATGGTGAAGTCGACGCCGGACGGGGGCTTGGGCAGCCAGTCATAGCCGTAGTCGTTGTCCTTGACGGCGTTCTCGCCGAAGAACTCCTTGAGGAAGGAGACCAGGAACTTGGGCTTGTTGGTGTAGTAGCCGTCCGAGTAGGTCTGGTTCTCCAGCCAGTGGCGCAGGCTCTTGTTGTCGGTGGTGTTCATCCACTTGAGGTAGCCGGGCAGGTCCACGGGCATCATGCACATGTCCGTGGCGCCCTGGACGTTGGGCTCGCCGCGCAGGGCCGCCACGCCGCCGCCGGGCACGCCGACGTTGCCCAGGAGCAGCTGGATGATGGCCATGCAGCGGATGTTCTGGGCGCCGTAGGAGTGCTGGGTCTGGCCCAGGGCGTAGAGGATGACGCCGGACTTGTCGGTCGCGCCGGACTGCGAGTAGGTGTCGTAGACCAGCTCGAGCGTCTCGGGGTCGGCGCCAGTGATGGAGCTCACCGTGTCGATGTCGTAGCGCTCGTAATGCTTCTTGACCTGGTTGAGGACGCACATCTCGTCCGTGAGGGTCTCGTCCTTCTTGGGGACGGTCAGCTTGGGCGGGGTGAACTCAGGCACGCCCTCGCCCTTGACCCACGCGTATGCGCCGCTCTCGGAGGTGTCCCACTCCTCGCTGTGGTCGGTCTGGTAGTGCCAGGAGGAGGTGTCGTAGGCGCCCGTCTCCTTGTTGTAGCCGCTCCACAGGCCCGTCTCGATGTCGAAGGAGAAGTCGGGGTCCAGCAGGTAGGTGGCGTTGGTGTAGTTGAGCACGTACTCGTGCTGCCAACGGTCGTTTTGGAGGATGTAGTTGATGAGGCCGCCATAGAAGGCGATGTCAGTGCCCGAGCGGATGCGGCAGTAGATGTCCGCCATCTCGGCCGTGCGCGTGTAGCGGGGGTCGACGACGATCCACTTTGCGCCGTTGACGTGGGCCTTGTTGAGCCAGCGGGAGCTCACCGGGTGGTTCTCAACGGAGTTGGAGCCGCAGTGCAGGATGAAGTCGGTGTTCTTGAGGTCGTTCCAGTGCGTGGTCATGGAGCCACGGCCAAATGATGCCGCCAGACCGGCGACAGTGGGGCTGTGTCAAACACGCGCCTGATTGTCGACGGCGGGAACGCCAAGCGCTCGCTCCATCTTGAGAATCAGGTACTCCTCCTCGGAATTCTCCTGCGAACCGCCCAGGCTGCAGATGCCGGGCGTGAGGTTGACGGTCAACGGGTTGCCGTCGTCGTCCGTCTCGGCCTCGCCATAGTACCAGCCGCGGTCCTCGAAATACTTCTTGGCGTCCTCGGACGTCTCGCAGAACGTGGCGTCGCGGGTGTCCTTGACCTTGCGGGCAATCTCCTCGATGGCGTCTTCCCAGGAGATGTCCTCCCAGTGGTCCGAGCCGGGGCGGCGAACCAACGGCTTGGTGACGCGGGCGGGGTTCTTGATGACCTCGCGGGTCTCGGGGTCGACGATGTTGCGCAGCTGGTACATCGTGGCGCCCTTGGGGCACAGGCCACCCTGGTTGATAGGATGGTCGGGGTCGCCCTCCACGTTAATCAACTCTCCGTCACGAGACGAGCAGATAGACCCGCAGCCACCTGCGCAATAGCAGCAGATGTTGGGGAACTCGTCCGTGCCCTCCAGCTTCCAGTCCTTCTTCTCGCCGTCGGCGGCATATGCCTTGGACTGCGAGGAGAGCCCATAGACCAGACTTGTGGCCAATGTGGCGCCTGAAGCCTTGAGGAAGCTCCTTCTCGAGAGCTCCATCTCACACACTCCCTTCCTCATATTCGTGATGCCGAACTTATCCCATGGCCCCGCCGGCTCCCATCCTCCAGAAGGGGCCAGAGAGGCTTACGGTAAGACTAATCCCCAAGGTACGGATTGGTAAGTGTTGGTTTGGATGCGCGGTCGCAAACGCGCAGTATATGGTGACTGTTTCTATAGGATGTCACTGACAAATCCACATATCGTCTTGACAGGCGCATTACAGATGACTGCCGGCCCGTCGTTCGCCGTCGGCGGGCGGTAGGCGTTTGAATGGCGGTTGTCGTACAAGG
>CAZEAF010000085.1:0-6456 GCA_964510125.1 uncultured Coriobacteriaceae bacterium | reverse complement strand
GATTCCTTTATCCCTCGCTATACTGAAGCGAACAGCCTATAAGGAGGTGCACCGCCGTGCCAAGCGACCCCGTCCCCGCCAGTCCTCAGAGCCCGGCGCACCTGTTGCCGGTCACATACGAAGAGCGGCCGTGGCACCGCGACCCCGACGCCCTGTCCTTCATTCCCAAGTCGCGCCGCAGGGCCATCAGGCCTGTTTACCAGGCGGCCGTCCCCGCTTTGATTGCCGGTATAACCGTCACCCTGCCAGCAGAGCTTCTCGACCGCCTCACAGAGCTGCTCACCGAACTCGTGCGCTTCGACGCCCAGCAGTGCGCCCGAGGCTATGACCTGCCGGCGCTTCTCCTTCGAAGCGAGTCTTCGGCCAGCTCTCAGATCGAGAGCCTTACCTCGAGCGTCCGCAACGTCGCGTGGGCCGAGGTGTCGTCCGGGGCCCCTCGCAACGCGCGGCTCATCGCTGGAAATGTGGCGGCCATGCGGACGGCGCTCTCCCACTGCGACGAGGTGACCCCGGAGAGCATCCAAGCTATCCACCGGTCCCTGACCGACCCAATCGACCAGGGCACCGGCGATTCCTTCAGGACCGAGCAGGTCTGGGTGGGGGGCACCTCGTACAGCCCCCACGGGGCGATTTTCGTGCCCCCGCATGCCGACCGCGTACCGGCGTGCATCGACGACCTGGTGTGTTTTGCGCAGAGGGAGGGCCTCAACCCCATCGTGAAGGCCGCGGTGCTGCACGCCCAGTTCGAGACCATCCACCCCTTTGTCGACGGCAACGGGCGCACCGGCCGGACGCTTTTGCACACAACCCTGCGGCAAGAGGGCATTCTGACCCATGCGACGCTGCCTGTTTCCGCCGGCCTGCTGCACGACATCGACCCCTACATGGCGGCAATCCGCGCCTACCAGCAGGGCGATTCCCTCAAAATCGTCAAATGCGTGGCCGATGCCCTCGAGGTGGCTCTGAGCATCGGAAACCTGGTTGCCCTGAGGCTCGACCAGGTGCTTGAACGATGGCGGTCCATCATGGTGGAGCGGGCGGGCTCAAGCATCCTTCGGCTTCCCGCCGTCCTGGTCGAGCAGCCGGTCGTAGACGCAAAGTACCTGGCAGACCGTCTGGGCATCACCGTCCGGGCAGCGCACAACCTACTTGACCGCGCCTGCTCATACAGGATACTGACCCCCATCGGCAACGCGCGCCGAGGCGTGTTCTATCAGGCAGACGAACTCATCGACGCGCTCGAGAGCATATCCGACCCCAGCTCCATCCGGCGCGTCTTGGCTAGCGGTCGGCTGGAATAGCGGGGATGCCGGCCCCGCGGTCCCAGCCCTGTTACGCTATCCTTGGCGGGAGAGCCGCAACGCATCCGCCCCGCATCTGCCCCAAGCCTCGAGAAAGGCCGCCCATGAACGACTTCGTCTTCCAATCGCCCACCAGGTTCGTGTTCGGCCGCGGCTTCGTTGACCGCACAGGCCAGGAGGTCGCCAAGCTCGGCGCCAAAAAGGCCCTGCTCGTCTACGGCGGCGGCTCGGTCGTGCGCACCGGCGTTCTGGACAGGGTCCGGCGCTCGCTCGAGGAGGCTGGCGTCGCCTTTGTTGAGTTCGCCGGCGTCAGGCCAAACCCCGAGGTCAACCAGGTGCGCGAGGGCATAGGGATCGCCCGCGAGCAGGGCGTCGACCTGATTTTGCCCGTGGGCGGCGGCAGCGTCATCGACTGCGCCAAGGCCGTCGCGTTCGGCGTTCCCTACGAGGGCGACGTGTGGGATATCTTCGACCACAAGGCCGCCATCGAGGCCTGCCTGCCCATCGCCGCGGTCCTCACTATCCCCGCCGCCGGCTCCGAGGCCTCGAGCTCCTGCGTCATCAGCAACGACGGGCTCAGCCTCAAGCGCGGCGTGAACGGCGACATCTTCCGCCCGGCCCTGGCCATCATGGACCCCGAGGTCACCTTCACCCTGCCCGCCTACCAGACCGCGGCCGGCGTGACGGACATGATTGCCCACATCTGCGAGCGCTACTTCTCCGGCGTGGGCCCCGTCCCGGCAACCGACAACATCTGCACCGGCCTGATTCGCGCGGTCATGGACGCGGTGCCTGTGGCCATCGAGCACCCCGACGACTACGACTCCCGCGCCACCATCATGTGGGTCAGCACTCTCGCCCACAACGACCTGGCCGGTTGCGGTCGCAGCAGGAGCCCCGAGGCGCGCGCCGGCGGCTGGGAGAGCCACGGCCTCGAGCACGAAATCTCGGCCCACGACCCGCGCGTCACCCACGGGGCCGGTCTGGCGGTCGTCATGCCTGCCTGGATGCGCTATGTCTGGCGCGAGGACCCCGGCCGCTTCCTCTCCTTCGCCGACGAGGTCTTTGGCGTCGAGCCCATAGACGAGACCGACGAGGCCATCGAGGACGCGGTGACCTACACCATCGACGAGCTGCAGCGTTTCTTCGTCAGCCTGGGCATGCCCGCCAAGCTGGGCGACCTGGGCGCCAAGCCTGAGGATGTCGACGGCTGGGTGGGGACCCTCGAGCAGAACAAGGGCGCCGAGTTCGGCAGCTTTAAGCGCCTCACCATGGCCGATGCCCGCGCCATCTACCTTTCCGCCTTCTGAGCTCTGTCGGCGTAATAGGGGAGGTGCGATACGAAGACAGACTGGCTGGCTGGCAAGTCGGCGGGCACCCGCAGGTTCCCGGCAGGTGCCCGCCCCGTCCCGTCCCAAGCTACCTGTCTGGAATAGCCCGAAGTGAGCGTCTGATTTCCCGCGAAGTGTGCGTCTGGGCCCCTTTTGACGCACACTTCGCGGCATCTCAGACACGCCGGACGCTCACTTCGCGGTATCTCAGACAGGCAGGGCGGCAAGTGAATCGTCGGTTTTGGTCTCATGCCACGGGTTGCACCACGGATTGGCTGCATTTGGGGTGTAACGTCAGCGTGGGCGAGGCGGCGGCAAAAAGCGGAGCAAAAGTCGAAAACGCGGGGCCATATTGCGGTTGTACACATCGCGAGCGACCTACGTGGGCCCGGATGAGGAAACTCCCCAGGGCGACTATTAATAGGGCAGCGACAAAACCGCAGGTCAGTGGTCATCTTGACGGTCTAGGAACGATGGAGTCCCGCCGGAACGGAAGCCGGCAACGCCGGACGACGCCTTCCAGGGCGCTTTCAAGCGGCGCTGGCCTGTGTACAACCGAAATATAGGCCCCGAATTCCTCGATTTGCTCCGCGTTTCTAATCAGGCCCGTCTGGTTAACTTGGTTTCTTCCACAAGTACTCTCAATATGTGGTTCAGGGCGGCATGCATTTGGCTGCGTCGTGCGGCCGGCCCTGGCATACAGGTGCCTGTCCCAGCGCGCGGCCGGCCCCGGCACACAGTTGCCCGCCCTACGCACGCAGGCGGTTGCCCGCCCTGCGCGTGCCCGCCCCAGCACGCAGGCAACCGCCGACCCCGACGTGCCACCCCGAGCGCCCGCCCACGCGCGGCCGGCCCCTGCCGTTTTCTAGCCCAGCTTGGCGTAGTCCTCGTCCGAGACGGGCTCCAGCCACTCGGTGCCCGCATCCTTGCCGGGGATGTCAAAGGCCAGGTGGCTCATCCAGGAATCTGCCGCCGCGCCGTGCCAGTGCTTGGCTCCCTCGGGAATCTCGACGACGACGCCCGGCACCAGCTCAACCGGCTCCTTGCCCTCCTCCTGGTACCAGCCGCGCCCGCCCACGCAGATGAGCAGCTGGCCGCCGCCCTCGCTGGCGTGGTGGATGTGCCAGTGGTTGCGGCAGCCCGGCTCAAAGGTCACGTTGAAGATGGGGAAGGGCTGGCCGCAGACAGGCGCCAGGTAGGACTGGCCGTCAAAGAACTTGCCGTAGGGGTTGGGGTCGCCCACGGGGTAGGGGATGGTCTGGGCGTAGCGGTCCTTTTCGCTGCCAGCAGGCTCGTCGTCCGCCCAGACGGCCTTGCCCAGGTTGAAGACCGCCCAGGCCTTGGGCCAGCCGGCGTAAAAGGCCACATGGGTCACGATGGCGGCGAACTCCTCCCTGGTCACCCCGTGGTCGCGGGCGTTCTGCAGGTGGTAGACCAGCGAGCTGTCGGTGACCCCCTGGGCCATCAGGGCCACGAAGGTGATGATGCAGCGGGTCTTGACGTCGATGTCCCGGTTGTTCCAGTTCTCGCCAAAGAGCACGTCGTCGTTGAAATGGGCAAAGTCGGGCGCGAACTCGCCCAGCTGCTTGCGTCCCGCGGTCTGCACAATCTTTTCAGTCATGGTCGCTTCTCTTTTCTTCACAACGATTTGCTATTTACCGCTGAAGACCGGGAAGAAGGAGAACTCGCCGTAATTCTCGATTGGCGCGATGCCCTTCAGCGCCTCCATGTCCTCGCCGGAGATCTCGAAATCTATGGCCGCGTTCTCCCTCATGTGGTCCGGGTTGGCCGTCTTGGGGAGCGGCAGGGCCCCGAGCTGGAGGTCGTAGCGGATGCAGAGCTGGGCGACGCTGACACCGTAGCGGTCCGCCATGGCCTTGATCTGCGCGTTGCCCAGGATCTTGCCGTGCGCCACTGGGGAATAGCCCTCCACGAGGATGCCCTCCTGCTGGCAATACTCGATCAAGTCCAGCGGCGTGTTGCTGATGTGCACGAGAATCTGGTTGACCATGGGCTTGGGCAGGCCTGCCGCGGTCAGGTTTTCGATGTCCTCCTTTTTGAAGTTGGCCACGCCGATCGACCTGAGCTTGCCCGCCTGATACGCGTCGGCCAGCGCCTTCCAGGCTTCGCGGTTTCCTTTGGAATAATCACCGCCGCGGAAATCATCCCAAGGCTGCGGTGCATGAATCAGCATCAGGTCGAAATAATCGAGACCCGCCTTTGCGAGAGACCCGTCGATTGCCTTGACGGCGCCGTGGTAGTCCTTGGCCTCCGCGGCCAGCTTGGTCGTCACAAAGAGCTGGTCCCGCGGGACGTCTGCGGTCCGGACGCCTTCCCCGACGCCGCGCTCGTTCTCATAGGCCTGCGCGGTGTCGAAATGGCGGTAGCCCAGCCTCACGGCCTCGCGGACGGCATCCGCGGCCTTGTCGTCGTCGATGAACCAGGTCCCCAGCCCGAGCTTCGGAATCTCCACGCCGTTGGAAAGAGCGAATGCCTCGTCCAGCACCATCGGTGTTCCTCCTCTTTAGGATGCGGGTGACGGTCCTCCCCATTTTGGTCTGCCAGGCCGGCCATTTCAAATCCCAGATATATCGTGGGCGTGTAACAGGGTGTAACAGGAGAGGCGTGCTATGCCTCTGCGCGCCTCGCCCGCCACGGACAACGCCCCCGCCTCCCAGCGACCCGCCGGTAGCACCCCCGCATCCCAGTGCCCCGCCGCGGGGGCGTCCGTGGAGAGAGGGACTTCCCGCCCGGCCTCGCCCTCGGCGAGGGTTACCATTGACGGCAGCCTGCAAGGGCCGCCCAGGCGCACGGCACATGTACGCTCGCCGGCCCGCCGCTGGCCTCACCCCGACCAAAAGGACAGCTCACATGCCTCGACAGAAGGTTTACGCCCATCTGGACCAGATTCCCTCGGGCCGGGCGGTCGGCGGCCTCGTCCACGGCTGCCTGGTCCTGGAGGGCGGGGCCTTCCGCGGCCTCTACACCCAAGGCCTGCTCGACGCCCTCATGCAGAACGGGGTCAACCTGGACTGCGTGGTCGGCGTGTCGGCCGGGGCCCTCTCCGGCATGAGCTACGTGTCGGGCCAGGTCGGCTACTCCGCCCGGGTCAACCTGGGCTACCGGCACGACGGCCGCTATGTGGGCCTGCGGGCGCTCGTCCACAGCGGCAGCCCCCTCGACCTGGGCTTTCTCACCGAGGACCGGGGCGTGATCGAGCCGCTCGACCTGGACGCCTTCAACAACCCCGCCCGGCGCTTCATAGCCGTGGCCACCTCCTGCGAGACGGGCAGGCCGGTCGCCTTTGAGAAGGGCCGGTGCCAGGACATCCGCGCGGCCGTGCGGGCCTCGGCCTCCATGCCCTTCATGTCGCCCATGGTGCGGGTGGAGGGAGGCCTTTACCTGGACGGCGGCTGCTCCTGCAAGATTCCCTACCAGTGGGCGCTCGACGCCGGCTATGACAAGATTGTGGTGGTGCGCACGCGCGACGCGGCCTTCCGCAAGCCGGCCAAGGCTGGCAAGCTGGCAAAGCGCGTCTACCGCAAGTACCCCGCCTTTGCGCAGAGCCTGTCCGAGAGCAACATCTCCTACAACGAGCAGGTCGAGCAGGTCGAGGACCTCCACAAGCAGGGGAGGCTCCTGCGCCTGGCCCCCTCCGAGCCGGTGACCGTGGGCCAGATCGAGGGCGACATGGACAAGCTGGGCGCCCTCTACTGGCTGGGCCATCGGGACTGCCTGGACAGGCTCGGCCAGGTCAAGGCCTACCTGGGGATATAGGCAGGGCGAGATAGGCGGGAGAGGCGAGCGCGGGAGGAGCGGGAGGC
>CAZEAF010000084.1:0-6536 GCA_964510125.1 uncultured Coriobacteriaceae bacterium | reverse complement strand
GGGTGGCATAATCAAAGCAAGAGAGACGAACAGGCAACGGCGGTGAGGATGGGCATGGCAAACTCGCACGTGGACACGCTGGGGACTCCTGCGGCTGGGAAGGCGCACGCGCGTGAGCCCCTGCCTGTGGGCATCTCCTTCTACGACAAGGTCGTCGGCGGCTCCTATTACTACGCCGACAAGACCCTCCTCGTCCGCGACGTGCTTGCGGACGCCCCGGAGGTCATCCTTTTCTGCCGGCCCAGGCGCTTTGGCAAGACCCTCAACCTCGACATGCTCCGCCGGTTCTTCGAGCTGCCCGTCGACGGAGGCGACACGGCCCACCTGTTCAACGACAAGCTGGTGGCAGGCTGCGGGGACGAGGTCATGCGCCACCAAGGGCGCTATCCCGCTGTCTGGCTTACGTTTAAGGACGTGAAATATCCCAGCTGGGAGGGGGCGCTCAGCTCTATCGCCCAGCTGATTCAGACCGAGTGCGCGCGGCACGCCTACCTGGCGGACAGCCCCGCCTGTTCCCCTCAGGACCGGGAGTTCTTCGCCCGTATGTTGGCAGCCGACCCCGGCGCCGCCCCGCAGGCCTTGGCGGTGCTCACCCGGATGCTGGCGGCCCATCACGGGCAGCCCTGCGTCATCTTTATCGATGAATACGATACGCCGGTGAACGAGGCCATCCACCTGGGCTGTTACGACGACGCCGTGCGCTTCATGCGTGTCTTTCTCTCAGGCGGCCTCAAGGACAACCCGGCTCTTTTCCACGGCTACCTCACGGGCATCCTGCGGGTGGCCAAGGAAGGCATCTTCTCGGGGATGAACAACCTAGCGGTCGATACGGTGCTGAGCGAGAAGTACGCCCAGTACTTTGGCTTTACCCACGACGAGGTGCGCACCATGTGCGAGGCCTACGATGTGCCTGGCACGTACGAGGAGATCTGCTCTTGGTACGACGGCTATCGTTTTGGCGAGCGCGAGATGTTCAATCCCTGGTCGGTGGTCAACTACTTCCGAGATGGGTGCAAGGCGCGGTCCTACTGGGTTTCGACCAGCTCAAACAGCGTGGTGGCCGACGTCCTTGCCCAAGCGACGCCCGATGTCGAGCGCGACCTGCGCAAGCTCTTGCTGGGCGGCTCGGTGCCTGCTTATGTGCGCACGGATGCTGTCTATCCCAAACTCCTTGACGACAAGACCGCAGCTTATAGCCTGCTTTTGATGAGCGGTTACCTCACGGTTGACGGCGAGCCCATCGACCTCTCCAGCGACCTCTGGCGCCTGCGCCTGCCCAACCGCGAGCTCGCGTCTGTCTATCGTCGGGAGATAATCGACGGGCTTGGCCCCGTGTTCCCCCCGTCGCCCGCCTCCGACTTCAACGTCGCCCTGCTTTCCGGGGACGCCCAGGAGGCGGCGTCCTGCCTAGAGCGGCTGCTCGTGGAGAGCGCCAGCTACTTTGACACGGCGAGCGAGGCTTTTTACCACGGGCTCACCTTGGGTCTGGTGGCAGCGGTTGACGGGCGCTATCGGGTGGAGTCCAACCGCGAGGCGGGCGAGGGCCGCTTTGACATTGCGCTGGAGCCGGCGAACCCCGCTGATGGGTTGCGAGGCATCGTCATCGAGCTCAAGGCCGCCGAGAAGTCCCCGGTTGACGAGGAGGCGCTCGGCAGGCTCGCCCGTGCGGCTGTGGAGCAGATCAAATCGCGCGACTACGCTGCGACTATGCGGTCCCACGGCGTGGAGGGGGTTCTCGCCTACGGCATCGCCTTTGGTGGCAAGCACGCCTGTGCCCGGGTGGAGAGAATCGTCTAGGGCTGTCCGGAGTCCGGTCCCCTACAGCCCCTCGCGGGCGGCCCGGCTCTCGACCAGGTCGAGGACATCCTGCTGACTATGAACGTCGAGCTTGGCATAGATGTTCCTCAGATGGGTGCGGGCGGTGGCAGGGGAAATGCACAGCGCCTCGGCTATGCGCGCGGGCGTCCGGCCCCGGGCGAGGAGCTGCAGCACGTCCTCCTCCCTGCGGGTGAGGTCATGCTCCATGGCCACCAGATGGCAGACGTAGGGCAAGGGGTCGATTGTGGCGACAGGGGTTGCCTCGCTGCCAATCGCGGGGCTTGGTGATATGACGGCCGCCGTTCCTGTCGCCACCGTCTCCGCCGAAGGCTCCTCCGCCAGACCTGCCGCTATGCCCGACGCCGCCAGACCGCCTTCCACCGGTCTGCCTTCCGCCACCCTGCCCGCCGCCGTCCCCGGCCCCGCCGCCGCGGCTTGCACGGCAGCCGGACCCTCGGGGCCTGCGACCCCGCCGCTCGGGGAGGCATCGACCCCAGAGTGTTTGCCGTTGCCCCCATAAAGGGCTGCTATATCGACAATCTCGCCGGTAAAGACGAGGACGAGGGCCACGACGGCGCCTGTGATGAGGGTGTTGGTATTCTGAGAGATGCAGAGCAGGGAGCTCACGCGAATGCCCACCGTGAAGCTGAAAAAGCAGACCGCCCAAAGCGACGCGCATCTCTGACTGCTACTCGCGATTCTGAAGCAGATAACGAGCATCATCAGCAGCATGAGCTTATGTGCGATGTTGAGAAAGACGAGGCAGGCGAAGACGTAGCTGGCAGGCAGGGCGGTCGTCATCCACAGTGCGACCAGGGACAGGGCGGTCAGCATGAGCGCGAGAATCGCCTCGAGCGCATGGCCCCAATGCAGGCATGCCAGCGCCAGCGCCAGCAGGCCGCACAGGATGGAGCCGACCGCGGCGCCGAGCTGGACCAGCATGCCCACGGATTCCCCGTCTTGGAGCTCAAGCCAGTAGAAATGGACGTTTCCGAAGATGATCGCGTAGCAGAGGAAAGCGACGAGCTTGGGGATGGCGCGCAAGAGCATCCGTCGGGCATCCCCCTGCCTCTCGGACGCCTGGGGCGCGTCGGCTGCTTCGGGGGCGGCGGGAAGGCTCGGGACCAGCTGGAGGAGCAGGGAGCCCGCCACCGGCAAGGCGACGACCATGGCCAAGGCGGCGGCGCGGTTGAGGGCGATGGTGAGCATGCTGAGGCAGCCGAGCACTATGGCGCCCACCCCGAAGCTGCGTATGATGGCGATGCGCCCCAAAGGCACGGCCCGTTGAACCCAGAGATACAGCAAGGCAACCGAGGCGATGCCGAACAGGGCCTCCCAGGCAGAGGGGGAGACCAGCGACAGGGGTGCCACCGTGGGGAAGTAGAGGCCGGCGGTGCTGACCGAGCAGAGGAGCGCGGCCGCCAGGCCCCATGAAAGGGAGGGCGACCGACGCAGGGGGTGCAGATAGAGAAGGACCGTTGCAGTGCCAAGAACAAGCAGTGGCAGGAGGGCGCTCACTGCAGAGGCTTCCACCTTGGCGGAAATCCGGAAAAGCGCGGACAGCCGGTCACTCTCGAGCGTGAGCAGGAACATGCCCAGGCTGATGCCGGCTAGATATGAGGCGGACCGAGAGTCACCCTTCATTCCCTGGTCAAACCAGCGTGGCTCCTCATAACCCGTCCCTCTGTTTGCTACCACGATTTCCTGCTTCCTCCAACTCTTCCCCTGACTGATAGTCTAATGGCTTTTCTTCCCATATGCGCCGAGCATTTTGTCTGATAGAAGAGGGGCGCCGACAGGCACGCGGACATCCTTGCCGGCGGCGGGTGTGGACGGGCGGCTTGCGCGCCTGTCTTCCATAGGCGTGGCGGCGCCTACTACCAGATGAGGTAGAAATGTACCCCACTCTCACGTCTTTGCAGGTTAATACCAAAGCCCGGGCGATACGCCAAAGGCCCCGGTCAGCCACTATAGATATCGGGGGCGCCTGAGGAGGTGAGGACAGGGAAATTGCCCCGCCCGTCCAATGTCGCGCCCTCTGGCAGGTGATGCGGAGGCCGGGTTCACGACCTGGTGGGAGCCATACCCGTGTCCGTGCGCCAGAGAGCGGTCAGATGCAAGAGACAATCAGGGATAGAGGGAGGAACAACTGTGGAACACGAACTGAAGTGGTCGCTCGACACCGATGTGTCCCGTCGCTCGTTTGTCGCACTTGCGGCGGCGACCGGCTTGGCCGTGGCTGGTTCGCACGCGCTGCCGGCGCTGGCCGAAACGCACAACTCGGGCTCGGTACCCTCGGGGGAGGGCACCCAGCACATCCGCACCATGTGTCGAGGCTGCGGCAAGATGGAATGCGCCGTGTGGGTGACCGTTGAGAACGGCCGCGCCGTCAAGATTGAGGGCGACGAGTCGTCCATGGCCTCGTACGGCAACTGCTGCTCCAAGAGCCAGGCATCGCTCGAGGCCTGCTATCACCCGGACCGCCTGCGCTACCCGCTCAAGAGGACCAACCCCAAGGGCGACGACGACCCCGGCTGGGTGCGCATCAGCTGGGACGAGGCCCTGCAGACCTCCGGCGAGAAGATTAACGAGATCAAGGAGCAGCACGGCAGCAACGCAGGCCTCACCATGTGCGGCACCTCGCGCATCTGGTGCATGGCGAGCGCCCTGGGCCTCACGGGAATCCTGGACTCGGTGAACACCGACCAGGCTTACCAGATCTGCAAGGGCCCCCGCCACGTGGGCACGAGCCTGCAGTCCAACCGCGCCTACTCCTGGAACGCCACCGTCGATCGCGCTCCCGTCCTGGTGGTGTGGGGCGGCGGCGCCGAGCTGTCCAACTACGACGACTCCTGCCGCACCATGGTCGACTGCGCTTCCAAGGCCGAGAAGTTCATCATCGTCGACTCCCGCCTGACCAACCTGGGCAAGGAGGCCGATATCTGGCTGCCCGTCCGCCCCGGCACCGACGCGGCCATGGCCCTGGGCTGGCTCAACGTCATCGTGAACAACGAGCTCTACGACGAGCTGTGGGTCAAGCGTTGGACCGACCTGCCCTACCTGGTGGTCGAGGACATGGATCCCACCCCGACGACGGCAGGGTCGCGCTACAACGGAGACCCCCTGATGACCAAGCTCCTTAAGGAGAGCGACATCAAGGAAGATGGCTCCGACACCCGCTTCATGGTGCGCGACAAGATTAGCGGCGAGCTGGTGTGGCATGACGCCTCCACCGGTTACTGGCAGGGCGAGAAGCCGCTCGACATCAAGTCGAGCACGCGCGAGATGGACGGCTTTGTGCCCGACCTGCCCAACGCGGTGCCCGGTGTGGAGCCCGGCTACGTGGTCGAGAAGACCGACTTCAGCCGCTGCGACCCGCTGATCGACCCCGACTACCAGTGCGGCCCCATCGAGGTCACGCTCAAGGACGGCACCAAGGTCACGGCCAAGCCGGTCTGGGACTACTTCGTCGAGCACCTCGCCAACTACGACCCCGACACCGTCGCCGAGATCACCGGCGTCGACGCCGACCTCATCGTCGAGGCTGCCACCACCTACGCCACCCCGCTGCACCCCGAGACGGGCTACGGCAACGGCGGCATCCAGTACATGCTCGCCATCGAGCACTCCTGCAACTCGGTCCAGTGCTCGCGCGCCATCGACGCGATCGTCGGCCTGACGGGCAACTTCGACACGCCCGGCGGCAACCGCGGCCAGACCCAGGGCCCCATCGGCATGGAGGAGTTCGACATGGGCTTCGAGACCTCCATCTTCCCGATCCCGGGGACCGACGGCGTCGAGAAGTGGGCCAACATCGCCGGCGTCAACGACATCCCCATGCTGCCCGACCTGGGCATCTGGGGCGACTCGACCGCCATCTGGGACTGCTGCAACCGCAGCGAGCGCGCCCAGTACCCCATCTACATGGGCATCTGCCAGTCGGGCGACGTCATGAACATGTCCAACGCCCTGTATGCGTGGGAGGGCCTGAAGCAGCTCGACTTCTTCCTGGACCTGGACCTGTGGCACACCCCCACCTCCCAGCTCGCCGACATCCTGCTGCCCGTGCGCCACTGGCTCGAGGTCGACTGCGTGCGCACCTCGCAGGGCTGCGGCGGCCACGAGGGCTGCCACTGCAAGACGGTCGAGCCCCTCGGCGAGACCTGGTTCGACGTCGACATCATCATCCAGCTCTCCAAGGCCTGCGGCATCCCGTGGCACCTGGGCAAGGAGACCGACGAGGAGACCTGGCCCGACTCCATCAAGGAGCTGGACGACGCCGTGGCGCTCTACGAGCCGCTCATCAAGGACTACCCGGGCGACAGCCTCTGGGAGAAGTTCAAGAGCTACTTCCAGGAGCAGGGCATGCAGGACTGCAAGAAGCTGCAGCCCGACACCTGGGGCACCTACCGCCGCTACGAGACCGGCGTCTCGGTCGGGTCCGAGGCCATCGGCGGCGGCAACGCCGTGTTCGGCGCACCCGGCCTGGGCACGCCCACCAAGAAGCAGGAGATCTGGTGCACCAAGCTCGAGACCGTGCATTCGGCCGAGCATCCCTTCTACGGCCAGGACATTGACCACTACTCGCTGCCCGACTCCAAGAGCGGCGACCAGTTCGGCAAGATCGGCCCGTTCACCCTGCCGACCTACACCGAGCCGCCCGAGGGCCCCGTCGCCAACCCCGAGTACGCGGCCGAGTACCCCTACATCATGACGAC
>CAZEAF010000083.1:4665-6570 GCA_964510125.1 uncultured Coriobacteriaceae bacterium | reverse complement strand
CCGTGACCTCGCAGATGTCGGGGGCGGAAATGGACGGGTTCTTCTCGACGCGCAAGATGACCTCGATCTTCATGGGGATATCAAAGACCTTGGCGGCGGTCTCCAGTTTGCTGGTGGCATAGTCTCGAAGCGCGTCGGTGACGGCGATGTGCCTACCAGTGACGGTAATCTCCATGGCAACTCCAATCGTTGGCTTATAGGTCTGACGAGGCGGGCCCGCTCCTTGCTGGGGCGGATTCACGCTGTCGTCGCAACTAGCTTACCCTTTTATCACGCGATAAGACCGAATAAATTGGCGAGATCCGTCTCGATTTGGGAGAACCTGGCCGGTCCCGCCGCCGGCAGGCGGAAGCGGCCAAGCCGGCGCTGGCCACCCAGAGGGCATTTTGACAGTACAGGAGCGAAAAACGGCCCACCTTGCGCCGTGAGGCGGGCAAGGCGGGCCTTAGGTCATTTGCCTGGGGTGGCTTCTTATTCGACAGGCTCAGGCTCCCCCTCGACGGGCTCCCCCTCGCCCTCCACAGGCTCAGGCTCCCCTTCGCCCTCCACAGGCTCTCCCTCACCCTCGGCGGGAACGTCTCCCTCCCCCTCCACAGGCGCGGGTTCGCCGGTGTCGACGGGCGCAGCAAAGGCCACGATATTATCAGCGCTGATGCTCGGCAGGCTGCCCACATAGCGGTACAGCACACCCGCGCCCACGCCGTTGGTGGAAAGGTCGGAGAGGGCCTGGACCACAGCGTCCTTGAGCTCGACGTTCGAAGAGGAGACAGCCACGCCGCGCTCGGCTGCCTGCTCCAGTGCGCCGGCAAAGGTCACGTCGTTGTAGGAGACGGCCAGGTAGCCGCCCATAAAGGAGTCGCAGACCACATAGTCGACCTCGCCCGCCTCAAGCGCTACGAAGGCCTCACCCAGAGAGGGATAGGAGATGGGCTGGACGGTCGGGTCGAGCCTGGCCAGGGTCATGGAGCTGGTGGAGTTTTCCTGCACGCCCACCCTGGCCGCCTCGAGCTGGTCATAGGTGACCGTGCCCTGGCTGTTGCGGCCAAAGACCGCAGGGGCCGTCTCAGCGTAGGTGCCCGCGATGGTGCTGGACCCGTCGGCAGCGACGTCGACCCCGGCGCCCATCACCACGTCGCACACCCCCTGGGCAGCGGCCGCCATGTTGGTGTCCACGTCGACGAAACGGGCCGTGAGCCCCAGCTGGTCGGCAAGGGCGATGCCCATATCCACGTCCAGGCCGGCCAGGGTGTCCGAGTCCTCAATCTTCCACGCGTAAGGGGCGTCGGATGCGTCGAGCCCGATGGTGAGCACACCGTCGACGAGCAGGGCGGACGCTGAAAGCGAGTTTGTCTTTGCGGTCGAGTTGGCGTTTTTGGCTTCATCCACCGAGGGCAGGTTGGAGCAGCCGCTCGCAAGAAGCAGTCCCCCCACCAGACAGAGGATGCAGGGGATGGCAGCCATTCGTTTGACGATCGCGCTCATGATATGCCCCAGCTTTCCGCTCGCACTGACCTGACAAGTCGGTTGTTCCTCCCGACTGACCTGGTATTTGCCCCCACACTCGCATGCCGGGGCTTTTGCTCGCGCCGCCGCAGCGGCGTTCACGACTCACCCTCTCGCCCGCGGGACGGTCGTCCCTGACAACGGGCGGCATGGCTGACTCCTAGGACGCGCCATGCTCACGAGCGCGCGCACGCACCCGCTTACGTGGATCCCTTTGACCGCGTCTGCCTTGGACTAAGGCGCCAGCCCGCAGGCGGCGCCCGCAACCACAGACTCGGGAGGAACCTTAGAATCGTAGCAGATAATGCCCTGCCTGCAGGTTCGTATCCCGACCGTGGCGCCAGTCCTCACGCACGCGCCACGTCGGTGAAAAATTATCAGGTTTGACCCACGCGCCAGGAA
>CAZEAF010000083.1:0-4565 GCA_964510125.1 uncultured Coriobacteriaceae bacterium | reverse complement strand
CAGGCGCCAAAGACCGAGGCAGCCCCGGCGACCCGCAGGGCATGGGCCGCGCCGGATAGGGTGGCGCCGGTCGTGAGGACGTCATCCAAAAGGAGCAGGCGACGGCCTGGCAGCTGACAGATGGCCACGCTGTCGGACTCGGCGTTCTCCAGGCGGGCCGACCGGGCCAGGGCGCGCTGGTCGGCCCTCGCGCCGCGGGCCAGCACGTCCAGCAGGGGCAACCCCAGGCCTTCGGCCACCCCTTGGGCGATGCCCCCCATGTGGTCGAAGCCGCGGCGGGCATAGGCGCGCGGCGTAGCGGGCACAAAGGTCACCCCGTCGAGAAGCCCCAGGTCAAAGGCTCTCTGTCCCTCCAAGGCCTCCAGTAAGAAGCCAGTCAGGAGAGGGACCAGGCGCCGCTCCCCCTCGTCTTTGTAGATGCGGATGCAGGCGTCGAGGGGATGGGCCAGGACGCCATAGCAGCAGACCCCGTCCAACTGGTCCCAGAGGTCGGGCGCTCGCCCCGGCAGGGGCCCAGCCCCGGCGACGGCCGCTACGGCCGCAGGCAGCCCTCCCCCGTCCTCCTCCCGCTCCCGGCATCGGGTGCACTCGGTGCAGACCAGCAGGCCAAAGGGGGCCCCGCAGCGGGGGCAGGCGTGAGAGGGGTCGATGCGGGGGATGCTTTTGGCGCAGTCCTCGCACAGAAGGGTCCCGGGCAAATCGCAGCCCGCGCAGCGCGCAGGCCAGAGCAGCTCGGCCATGCCGTCGAGCAGCGTTTTCACGCCTCTATGGCCTATAATTGCGCTGGGGTTGCCCACGGCACACCTCCTCGGCTGCGTCATCGCCCTTTGGGCGGCTATGTGATAGGGTTGACGCCCAGAGTATACCCGTCCAGCGACTGCCCCGTGCCGCCCGACACGCCGCGCACGACCGAAAGAACGAAAGGAGGAGATCCAGTGGGTTCGAACCTCGTCCCCTTTGTATGGCTGGGCATCACCGTCGTCTTCGGGCTTGTCGAGGCCGCCTCGCCCACCTTGGTCTGCATCTGGTTTTGCCTGGGGGCGGCTGTCGCCTTCGTCGTGAGCCTCCTCACGGCCAACCTGCTGGTGCAGATTCTGGTGTTCGTGCTGGCCTCGGCCGTCATGCTGGTGTGCCTGCGGCCCTTCTTCCGCCGCCGCGCCACCCTCAAAGGTGATTCCAAGACCGACGTGGACGCCTTGGTGGGCAGGCGAGTCACTGTGTCCCAGGCCATCCCCGCCAAGGGGCGCGGCCGGGCCCTGCTCGCCGACACGTCCTGGCTGGCCAGCTCGGCTGACGGGGCCGCCATCCCTGCAGGCACAGCGGCCGTCATCGCGCGCGTAGACGGCGCTCGCCTCATAGTGGCCCCTGCCGACCCCACGGCCACCGACCCCACAGCCACGGCGGCCGCAGCCACCGATGCCGCCCCCGCAGCCCAGTCCCAGCAATCGCAACCGATTGACGCCTAAGAGGAGTCCCTCATGAACTTGTTTAGCGTGGCCGCGATCATCGTCGCCATCCTGATTGTCCTTTGGCTCATCTCGAGCAACATCCGCATGGTCCAGCAGACCGACGCCTACATCATCGAGTTCCTGGGTTCCTACCGGGCCACTTGGAAGGCCGGCCTCCACTTCAAGGTCCCCTTCCTGGAGCGCATCGTGGCCAAGGTCAGCCTCAAGGAGGAGGTCGTCGACTTTGACCCCCAGAGCGTCATCACCCGCGACAACGTGACCGTCAAGATTGACACGGTGGTCTTTTACCAGGTCACCGACCCCAAGCGGTATGCCTACGGCGTGAGCGACCCCATCGCCGCCATCGAGAACCTCACCGCCACGACCCTGCGCAACGTCATCGGCGACCTTGAGCTGGACGAGACCCTGACCAGCCGCGAGTCCATCAACTCCCGCATGAGCGTGGCCCTAGACGAGGCCACCGACGCCTGGGGCATCAAGGTCAACCGCGTCGAGCTCAAGGACATCACACCGCCCCAGTCCATCCGCGAGGCCATGGAGAAGCAGATGAAGGCCGAGCGGGAGCGCCGTGAGGCCATCCTGGTGGCCGAGGGCGAGAAGCAGTCCCAAATCCTGGTGGCCGAGGGCGAGAAGCAGTCGCAGATTCTGCGCGCCGAGGCCGGCAAGCAGTCCAAGATTCTGGCCGCCGAGGCCGAGAAGCAGTCCCAGATCCTAGCCGCCCAGGGCCAGGCCGAGGCCATCCGTACGGTCCAGGAGGCCACGGCCACGGGCATCGAGATGGTCAAGGCGGCCGGCGCCGACCAGGCAGTCCTTGCCCTGCGCAGCCTGGACGCCATGGAGAAGGTCGCCGACGGCCAGGCCACCAAGATCATCATCCCGTCGGAGCTTCAGAGCTTGGCGGGTCTCGCCACCACGGCAGGCGAGCTCTTCAAGACCTACGAGCCCACGGTCCCCGCGGCCGGGGCAAAGCCCGCTTCCAAGCCTGCCGCCCACGCGGCGAACTAGCCCTGGCGCCCACGCGGCGGGCTGGCATTGCCGTCCACCCGGCCGCCCGCGCATTGTAAAGATTGCGTTTCGGCTCATAGCGCCCTCACTGCATGCGGGGGCGCTATTCTTTATACCTGAGAACAGATTGCGCCCACGCTTCCGTGGGACCTGAGAGATAAGAGGTGTTCCCATGCCGGCAAACTATAACGAGAAAATGTACGCGCTGGGCGTGGCCGGGTCGACCATCCGCCAGCTCTTTGCCTACGGCCAGGCACGCAAGGCTGAGATCGGGGACGACAAGGTCTTTGACTTCTCCCTGGGCAACCCCAGCGTCCCCGCCCCCGCCGAGGTCAAGCAGGCCATCCTCGACGCCCTCGAGGAGCCTTCCGTCGAGCTGCACGGCTACACGGCCGGACCCGGCGCCGCCTCCACCCGCTCCGCCATCGCCGCCTCCCTCAACCGCCGCTTCGGCACCTCCTACACGGCCGACAACCTCTACATGACCATGGGCGCGGCCGCCGCCCTCGACGCCACCCTGTGCGCCGTGGTCGTCCCGGGCGACGAGGTCATCTGCATCACCCCCTTCTTCCCCGAGTACCAGATGTGGATTGAGGCGGCCGACTGCACCTGCGTCTACTCCCCCGCCGACAAGAACATGCAGCCCGACTTGGCCGACATCGCCTCCAAGATTGGTCCTAGGACCCGCGCCATCATCGTGGACTCCCCCAACAACCCCACGGGCGCCGTCTACTCCCGCGAGGTCCTGACCAAGCTGGCCCAGGTCCTGCGCGAGGGCTCCGAGCGAATCGGCCGCACCATCTACCTCATCGCCGACGAGCCCTACCGCGAGGTGGTCTACGACGGCATCGAGGTACCTTGGATTCCCTCGCTCTACGACAACACCGTCGTCTGCTACTCCTGGAGCAAGTCCCTGTCGCTTCCGGGAGAGCGCATCGGCTACGTGCTGGTGCCCGACACCCTGCCGGGCTGGAAGGACGTCTATGCTGCCGTGGCGGGCGCCGGCCGCACCCTGGGCTACGTGTGCGCCCCCTCCCTCATCCAGAAGGTCGTGACCCGCTGCGTGGACGTGCCCACCGACGTGGCCGCCTACGCCGAGAACCGCAAGGCTCTGACCGAGGGCCTGGCCGAGATTGGCTACACCTACGTCGAGCCCCAGGGCGCCTTCTACCTGTGGATGCCCGCCCTCGAGCCTGACGCCAAGGCCTTCTCCGAGCGCGCCAAGAAACACGAGCTGCTCCTGGTCCCCAGCGACGACTTCGGCATGTCCGGCTACGTCCGCCTGGGCTACTGCGTCTCCCGCGACACGATTGTCAACTCCATGCCCGCCTTCAAGGCCTTGTGGGACGAGTACCACGGGTAAGCAGGCCAGCATGGCGGCGACTTCCGGAACGGCTGCAACTTCCGGCACGGCGGCGACTTTTCAAGGAGGCCCATGTACTACGTGAGCAAGCGCCTGGAGATTAGCGGCGCCCACGCGGTGACGAGCTCGGTCGAAGGCTATTGCGAGGCCTTGCACGGCCACAACTGGATTATCACCGTGCACTGCAAGGCGCGTGAGCTCAACGAGGACGGCATGGTCGTGGACTTCGGCCGCATCAAAAAGGCCATCCACGGCAAAATCGACCACACCAACCTCAACGAGACCCTGGGCGGGCTCAACCCCACGGCCGAGAACATCGCCCGCTGGTGCGCCGACCAGGTGGGCCCCACCTGCTGGCGGGTGGAGGTCAACGAGACCGAGGGCAACCAGGCCGTCTGGGAACGGGACGAGGGGTAGCAGCCAGAAAAGGCGGTCCTGTCCATGTGACGCACAAGCCCGGGCGCCTATGATAGGGGCGTCCGGGCTTTTCCCACACGAGGAAGCGTGAGGCCATGTACGAGGACCGGGAGTACAAGATCGGCGAGTTTGCCGCCATGACCGGCATGACCCCCTCACGCGTCCGCTTTTACGAGAAGGAGGGCCTCTTTCCCGTCCGCAAAAAGGACAACGGCTACCGCTACTTCACCGCCAACGACGCCTTCCGAGCCAACGCCTTCCAGGTCCTCTTGGTCTACGGCTTCAGTGTGGACGAGGCCATCCGCATGCTC
>CAZEAF010000082.1:0-6697 GCA_964510125.1 uncultured Coriobacteriaceae bacterium | reverse complement strand
GGGACGACGCCAGCCAGAGCCCGGCCAAGACCCTGCCCTTTGCCCCGATACCCGTCCAGCCGAGCCATTACGCCTCCGACTCCTGCCGCATATCCGGGTCTGCCCGCGCGATGGGCACCCTAATCTGGGGCTCCTGCTCGGACCTGGGCCGGGTGCGCGAGCACAACGAGGACTCCTACCTCATTGACTTCCCCCTCTTCGCCGTGGCCGACGGCATGGGCGGCCACGCCGCAGGTGAGGTCGCGTCCACCATCGCCGTGTCCAGCCTGGCCGAGTGTGGGGTCAACCGTGCCGACCCCTACGCCCTGGGCGCCGCCGTGGAACAGGCCAACCAGGCCGTCCTCGACGGGTCCCGGCGGGGCGTCGGCCGGCCCGGCATGGGCACAACCTGCACCGCTGTGATTATCGAGGGCAACCGCATGGCCGTGGGCCACGTGGGCGACTCCCGCGCCTACCTGCTCCACAACGGCAAGCTCCTGCGCGTCACCCACGACCATTCCTATGTGGAGGAGCTGATCGAGGCCGGCCAGATTACTCCCGAGCAGGCCCGCGTCCACCCCAACCGGTCCATCATCACGCGCGCCCTGGGCAGCGACCCCAACATGCGCTCCGACGCCTTTGCCGTCGACCTCACCCAGGGCGACCGGGTCATGCTCTGCTCGGACGGCCTGTCCTCTATGGTCACGGACGCCGAGATTGAGGAGACCATGGTCAGCTCGCCCACGCCCCAGGCCTGCGCCGACCACCTGGTGAGCCTAGCCCTGGACGCCGGCGGCATGGACAACGTCACCACCGTGGTCGTCGACGTCGTGGACGACGGCATCGAGCACCATGCCCTGCGCAACCGCGTCCGCAACGTGACCCTGTGGCTGGCGGGCGTCCTGGTCGCGGCGGGCCTCGTCGTGGCCGGCCTGCACGTCTACGCCAGCCAGTACTCCTGGTACCTGTCCGATGACAACGGCTACGTGTCGCTTTCCCGCGGTATCCCGGGCTCCATCGGCTCCCTGCAGCTGTCCGAAAAGATCGAGGTCACATCCATCGAGATCTCCGATTTGTCCCAGGCTGTGGAGGAGCGCCTCAAGGAGGGCATCACCTTCCACTCCGAGGACGCGGCCCGCGCCGTGCTCGAGCAGTACCGCGCTCAGATAGCCCAGCACAAGAGCTCCCAGCAGGCCACGGCCACCGTGTCGGCCGGCTCCAGCTCTTTCGAGGCAAAGGTGGGCGACGTGAGCGAGACGGACGCGGCGGTCATCGTCATCCACGCCTCATCCCAGGCCGACGCGGCCGCATCGGGCGGGGCGGACAGCTCTGACGTCTCTAGCGGCGCGGACAGCAGCGGCGACGACGGGGGCGCGAGCGCCCGCGAAGACCGATAGGGACCGCGATGGGCGACCGCCGCAACACAGAACTCCTGCTCCTCCTGGCCGGCGCGGTGCCGGTGTTCCTCCTTTACGGCATGTACCTGGCCCAGCAGGGGACAGCCCTCACCTGGCAGTCCCTGATTGTGCCCATTGGCCTCACGGCGGCCTTCGCCGCGGCCCACGTGGCCGTCCGCATCCTGGCCCGGGGGGCCGACCCGGCCATCCTGCCCATCGTCTTCGTCTTGTCGGGCATAGGCCTCACCTTTGTGACCCGCCTGGACCCCGATTCGGCGTCGCGGCAGGTCGTATGGGTCTTTTTGGGCGTCGCCCTCATGGTGGTCGCCCTGGTAGCCGTTCGAAACCTAGACAGGCTGGCCCGGTTCAAATACACCTTTGCCATCATCGGCGTGGCCTGCCTGCTCCTGCCCATCTTCGTGGGCTTCGAGTCCGGAGGCAGCAAGCTCTGGATTAGCGTCGCGGGCGTGTCGTTCCAACCCGGCGAGCTGGCCAAGGTCCTCATCGTCATCTTCCTGGCCAGCTACCTGTCCCAGAACCGCGAGCTCTTTGCCATCGCCCAGCACCGGGTGCCCGTCCTTGGCCTGCGCGTGCCCCACCTGTCCATGGTCCTGCCCCTGCTGGTCATGTGGGGTCTCTCCCTGCTCATCGTCGTCTACGAGCGCGACCTAGGCAGCGCCCTGCTCTTCTTCGTCATCTTCGTCATCATGCTCTACGCCGCCACGGGCAGGCCCTTCTACACCGTCGTGGCCTTTTTGCTGCTCGCGGTGGGCGCCGTCATCGCCTACTTCTCCTTTGCCCACGTGCGCACCCGCGTAGCCATCTGGCTCAACCCCTTCGTCGACCCCTCCAACACGGGCCTGCAGCTGGTCCAGGCCCTCTACTCCATGGCCGACGGGTCCCTCTTCGGCGACGGCATCGGCCAGGGCATGCCCACCCTCATCCCCGTCGTGGCCAGCGACTTCATCTTCCCGGCCATGGCCGAGGAGATTGGCCTTTTGGGCGCCAGCGCAATCATCCTGCTCTACATGCTCTTCACCGTGCGCGGCTTTCTCACGGCGGCACGAGCCAAAAGCGACCTGGCTGCCTTCATGGCGGTGGGCCTGACCTCGGCAATCTCCTTCCAGGCCTTCCTTATCATCGGCGGCACTACCTGCCTGATTCCCCTCACCGGCGTCACCCTGCCCTTCATGAGCCAGGGCGGCAGCTCCCTCGTCGCCTCCTTCATCATCGTGGGGCTCCTGCTGCGCTGCGGGGACGAGGGCACGGGCCAGCAGGTAGAGCTGGCGGGCGACGGCGTGGCCCACGCAAGCCGCGAGCTGGTCATATTTGGCCGCACGGTCCGGACGCCCGAGGGCGGCGTGCTGGGGCGGCGCGCCCTGTCCCACCGCCTGACTATGCTCACGGGCATCTTCGCCGTGCTCTTTGCCGCCCTCATCGCTAACCTGGCCTACATCCAGGTGGTGCGGGCGCCGACCCTGCAGGCCATGCCCGCCAACAACCACACCATCGCCCGGGCCTCCACCGTGGCGCGCGGGTCCATCCTGACCTCCGACGGCGTCATCCTGGCCAAGAGCGACCGGCAGGCCGACGGCACCTACACCCGCGTCTACCCGCAGGGGTCCATGGCTGCGCACACCGTAGGCTACGCCTCGGCCCAGTACGGCATGACGGGCATCGAGTCCACCTACGACGCCGCCCTGGAGGGACAGACCGACTTCTCCAGCTGGCGGACCGCGCTCGACGCAATCTCGGGTAACGTCGTCACCGGCAACGACGTCGTGCTCACCATCGACTCGCGCGTCCAGGCGGCGGCGGAGTCGGCCCTGGACGGCCGCGTGGGTGCCATCGTCGTACTCGACACCAGGACCGGCGCCGTGCTGGCCAAGGCCTCCGCTCCCACCTACTCCAACGACCAGCTGGCCGACCTCTTTGCCAACGGCGCCCCGGACAGCCCCCTCTTCGACCGCACCACCCAGGCCCTCTACGCGCCCGGCTCCACCTTCAAGGTCATCACGCTCGCGGCGGCCCTCGACTCCGGCGTGGCTAGCCTGGACAGCCTCTACGAAGCCCCCAGCTCCATCGAGATTGGCAACGCCACGGTCACCAACGACGGCCTGACCGACTTTGGCACCCTCGATTTGCGCACAGCCTTCGCCTACTCGTCCAACACGGTCTTCGGCCAGGTGGCGGTCCAGGTCGGCGCCTCCAAGCTCGTGGCCGAGGCCGACGCCTTTGGGTACGGGCAGTCGGTGGGCAGCGGCTTCACCATGGCCATCTCGCTCATGCCCGACCCGGCCGAGATGACCGAGTGGGAGATTGCCTGGGCGGGCGCCGGCCAGCCCGTGGGCGAGCACGAGAGCCCCGCCGGCCCCCAGTCCACCGTCATGCAGAACGCCATGGTGGCCGCGGCCATCGCCAACGGCGGCGTCCTCATGCAGCCCTACATCGTGGCCGAGATTACCGACGAGGCGGGCACCGTCATCTCCACCACCTCCCCCACCACGCTGGGCCAGGCCTGCACCGCGGACACCGCGAGCAAGGTGGCTGAGGCCATGCACACCGTGGTGACCGAGGGCACCGGCGCCGCGGCGGCCCTGTCGGGCAACGTGGACGTGGCGGGCAAGACAGGCACGGCCGAGACCAGCGCCAACAACCCCAACGCCTGGTTCATCGGCTTCGCCCCCTACGACGACCCCCAGGTGGCCATCGCCGTTGTCATCGAGGACGACGTCGAGCACACAGCCACAGCCATAGCAGGCGATGTACTAGAAGTGGCGCTCAGCCAGAGAGGCGCGTGAGACCATGAGCCTGTCGTATCATGGAATCTTAGGCGCAGTAATGGAAGGAGAACGTCGATGCAGATAGAGCGAGGAACGGTGTTCGGGCACCGCTACGTCGTGCAGTCGCAGATTGGCACGGGCGGCATGGCCACCGTCTATCGCGGCATCGATCAGACCCTCGACCGTCTCGTGGCAATCAAGGTCATGCTCGAGCGCTATGCGTCCGACCCCACCTTCGCTGCGCGCTTCAAGCAGGAGGCACAGGCGGCCGCCGCACTCTCGAGCCCCTACATCGTGGGCATCTACGACTGGGGCCGCGAGGGCGACACCTACTACATCGTCATGGAATACCTGCGCGGCACCGACCTCAAGACCGGCATCCGCAGCCACGGCCCCCTGGACCCGCTCAAGGTCGCCCAGATTGGTGCCCAGGTCTGCCAGGCCCTGACGGTGGCCCACGAGCACGACATCATCCACCGCGACATCAAGCCGCAGAACATCATGATTCAGCCCAGCGGGGACGCCAAGGTCATGGACTTCGGCATCGCCCGCTCCAAGAACTCCCACCTAACCCAGACCAACTCGGTGCTGGGCACGGCCCACTATGTGTCGCCCGAGCAGGCCCAGGGCAAGGAGCTCGGCCCCACCAGCGACCTCTACTCGCTGGGCATCGTCATGTACGAGGCGGCCACCGGCAAGCTTCCCTTTGACGGCAACGACGCGGTGAGCGTAGCCCTCAAGCAGGTCAACGAGGAGCCCGTCCCGGCCAACGAGGTCAACCCCGACGTTGACGACGACCTCAACGCCATCATCATGAAGTGCATGGAGAAAAACCCCGCCGCGCGCTTCCAGACCGCCAACGAGCTGCGCCGGGCCCTCAACGGCTACATCAGGAGCCGGTCTACCGCCATGGAGGGCGCCACGACCACGCTCCGGAACACCGCGAGCCGCACGACGGTCATCCCGCCGCGGCCGGCCGTGTCCACCCAGCCCTTCAACCCCGTGACCGGCGGCGGCGCCCACCGAGCCGTCCCGATTACCCCGGTGACCCCTCCCAGCTACGGGTCCCAGTCGAGCCATAGCTCCCAGCAGCCCGCCGAAGAGGGGGGCGGGCGCGGCAAGGTCATCGCGGGCGTGCTGATTGCCATCGCAATCCTGGCCATCGTCGCCATCGTATTCATCGTGCGCGGCTGCTCGGGCAGCACGTCCTCCACGAGCTCATCCACGTCCTCGGCCAACTCCGGCGTCACCGCCTCCTCCGCAAGCGACGACACGCCCGAGCAGGTCGCAGTCCCCGACGTCACCAACCACACCACGACCCAGGCTCTCTCCATGCTCACCGCGGCGGGCCTGTCTGTCGGCACCCAGTCCAACCAGTCGTCCTCCACGGTGGCCAAGGGCAGCATCATCAGCCAGTCGCCCGAGGCCGGCTCCACGGTGGCCAGCGGCTCCAAGGTCAACATCGTCATCTCCTCGGGCGAGGACTCCGTCACCCTGCCCACAACCTCCGAGCTTGAGGGCCTGTCCGAGGCCGACGCCGTGGCCAGGCTCCAGGCGGCCGGCGTCACGCCCGTGCACGATTCCTCGCTCGACGGCTACAGCGACACCGCCCCCTCGGGCACCTTCCTCAAGATTGACCCTGATGTTGCCAACATGACCAAGGTGTCCAAGGGCATCGAGGTCAAGTACGGCCTTTCCTGGGGCCCGTATCCGGTCACCATGCCCGACATCACCGGCTGGTACTACAGCGATGCCGAGTACACACTGGTTGAGAATGGCTTGGACTACTACGAGAACTGGGTCTATGACGACAACGTGGCTGCCGGCATGGTCATCTACGCCGACTACTGGGCCGGCACCGAGCTGTCCCGTGGCACGGCCGTCGGGCTCACCATCTCCAACGGCTCCGAGCCGGTCGTCGTGCCCTACGTCACCGGGAAGTCCGTGCCCGACGCCATCGCCGAGCTGCAAAACGCCGGCTTTGCCGTGGGCGGCATCTACACCAACTACGACAGCACGTCCGTGGTCACCAGTGTCAGCCCCAGCGACGGGTCCAGCGCGCCCAGGGGCTCCACGGTCACCATCACCTACACCGAGCCCACCCCCGCCGAGCCCACGACGGGCGGGGACGAAGGCAACGGCTCCGGTGATACGGGTGGCTCCGATAACGGATCCGACGAGGGCGGGGACGGCGGCTCCGAGCCCGACAACACGTCTCCGAACACCAACGACGCCGGCTCGGTTACCGAAACGAACGGCGCCGACAGCTAAGCCGCACGCGAGCAGCCTTGGGAAGGACGACCGCGACATCGAGGGGAGCGTCCTGGCATGCAGCGTATACACGGCACCCTATACGTCCTGAGCATGATTGAGATGCTCCTCGGCGTCGTCGGCGTCATCGCGCTCGACGCCAGCACGTCGCGGTTGGCGGCGCCCATCATCGGCATCACGGTCGCCGGCCTGCTCCTGAGCGTGTGCTCCTTCCTGGTGATGAGCCACGACAAGGCCCAGGACACCCGCGCCCGGTAGGCAAGGCCC
>CAZEAF010000081.1:3554-6751 GCA_964510125.1 uncultured Coriobacteriaceae bacterium | reverse complement strand
CGAGGCCTACCCGGGTCCTTCGATTATCATCGGTTACAGCCCCTGCGAGATGCACTCCATCAAGGGCGGCATGAAGAACGCCCAGATTGAGATGAAGCGCGCGGTCGAGTGCGGCTACTGGAACCTCTTCCGCTTCAACCCGGCTGCTCCCGAGGGCAAGAAGTTCACGCTCGACTCCAAGGAGCCGGCGGGCGGCTACCAGGACTTCCTCATGAACGAGGCCCGCTACTCCCGCCTGACCCGCGAGTTCCCCGAGCGCGCGACCGAGCTCTTCGCCCGCAACGAGCAAGCGGCTATCGACCGCTACCAGCACCTGCTCAAGCTGCGCGACATGTACCAGAGCGCCTAATCCCGGCTGTGCGGGCGCGCGTGCCCGCCTGAGCTGGCGCCACAGGACCCCGTCCCTCTATACTGGGGGGACGGGGTCTTTCTTGCATTGGAGGTCACCATGCCGATTCTCGCTGCTTTCGCCCTCCCCCATCCCCCGCTCGCCGTGGCGGGTGTGGGCCGCGGTCAGGAAAGGGAGATTGACCGCACTCTGGCCGGCTACCGCGAGGTGGCGCGCCGCATCGCCGCCCTGGCGCCCGACGTGCTCGTCGTGTCCTCGCCCCACGCCACGGCCTACTACGACTACATCCACATCTCGCCTGGCGCCTGTGCCTCCGGCGACTTTGCTCAGTTTGGCGACAGTGCCGACGAGCTGAGCTGCGACTATGACGAGGAGCTTGTGCGCGCCATCAGCGACGAGGCAATCTTGGCCGGCGTCCCTGCAGGCACCGAGGGGCAAAGGGACCCGGCCCTCGATCACGGGACCATGGTCCCCCTCAGCTTCATCCAGGCCGCGGGCACGCGCTGCCCCATCGTCCGGATTGGCATCTCGGGCATGTCAGGCCTAGACCACTACCTCTTCGGCCAGTGTGTGGCCCGGGCGGCGGACAAGCTGGGCCGGCGGGCCGTGTGGGTGGCCTCGGGCGACCTGTCTCATAAGCTCAAGAAGACCGGCCCCTATGGCTTTGCGGCTGAGGGGCCCGTGTTCGACCAGGAAATCTGCGATATCTTCGAGACCGGCGACTTCGGTAGGCTCCTGCGCATGGACGACACCCTGTGCGACAAGGCCGCCGAGTGCGGGCTCCCCTCCTTCCAGATGATGGCGGGTTCGCTGGACGGGCAGGGGGTCAAAGGCGAGCTCCTCAGCTACGAGGGGCCCTTCGGCGTGGGCTATGGGGTGGCGGCCTTCACGCCCCTGGGACCGGCCCCGGACCGCAACTTCGCCGACATGGCCAGGCAAAAGGTCGCTTGGCAGGCCAAGGCCAACCAGGCCGGCGAGGACCAGCTGGTGAGCCTGGCCCGGGCAAGCCTGGAGACCTGGGTGCTCAAGCATCAGGCCATCACCCTGCCCGACGACCTGCCCGACGAGCTGGCCCACCGCCGGGCAGGCTGCTTCGTGTCCCTCCACAAGGACGGGCAGCTGCGCGGTTGCATCGGCACCCTGGGGCCCACGCGAGCCTCGCTGGCCTTGGAGATTGTCAACAACGCCATCTCCGCCGGCACCCGCGACCCCCGCTTCCCGCGGGTCCGCCCCGACGAGCTGGACCTGCTCACCTACAGCGTGGACGTGTTGGGCGAGGCGCAGGAGGTCGCCGACCAATCCGAGCTCGACCCGGCCCGCTACGGGGTCATCGTGAGCACGTCGGACGGCCGGCGCGGAGTCCTGCTACCCGACCTGGAGGGGGTGGATAGCGTCAATCAGCAGGTCAGCATCGCCTGCCAAAAGGGCGGCATCGACCCGCGCGAGCCTTACACCCTTCAGCGCTTTGAGGTTGTCAGGCACAAGGCCGGGCTATGACCTCCGCCACCGGTGCCACCGCCACCTGCCCCACCTGCCCCCGCCATTGCAGGCTGGCCCCTGGCCAGACCGGCTTTTGCCGGGCCCGGGCCAATGTGGGAGGGCAGGTCGCCTGCGTCAACTACGGCCGCCTGACCTCCCTAGCCCTGGACCCCATCGAGAAGAAGCCCATTGCCTTCTGGCGGCCGGGTAGCCTGGTTTTGTCGGCTGGGTCCTTTGGCTGCACCATGGCCTGCCCCTTCTGCCAGAACTTCGAGATTTCCCAGGCGGGGGCCAGCGACATAGGCTGGCGGGAGGTGTCACCCCAAGAGCTGGTCGATAAGGCGCTTGACCTGCAAAGGCGCGACCCGCGCGTCGTGGGTCTGGCCTACACCTACAACGAGCCTCTGGCCGGCTGGGAATACGTGCGCGACTGCTCCCGCCTGGCCCACGAGCATGGGCTGGCCAATGTCTTGGTGAGCAGCGGCAACGCGTGCGATTCGGTGGTGGCCCAGCTGGAGGGCCTTATCGACGCCGCCAACATCGACCTCAAGGCGGCCACCCAAGAGGGATACGACCGTTTGGGCGGGTCCCTCTCCTGCGTCAAGCAGACCATAGCCCGCCTGGCGGCTGACCCTGCCTGCCATCTGGAGGTGACCACCCTGGTGGTGCCCGGCCTTTCCGACGCCGACGAGGATGTGGACGCCATGGCCCTCTGGCTGGCCTCCCTGGACCCAGCCATCCCCTACCACCTGACCCGCTTCTTCCCCCGCTACCGGATGAGCAGCGACGCCCCTACCCCCCTGGCCAGCCTGCACCGCCTCAAGAGGGTCGCCGAGCGCCACCTGACCCGGGTCCTGCTGGGGAACGTGTGAGTCAGGCCGGCCCCGCCGCCCCGAGAGGCCAGACGGGTCCATAATCGCTTCTCGGCAAACGCTTGGAGCACACGGAACGGAGCGCCTATGCGCGTCAGAGAGAGGCCCGACTTCGACGAGAACGGCAAGCCTCTGGGTCCCGGCACCCGGGCCGACCGGGCGGCAAACCACGCGGCCGCCCGCATCAAGAACCGCCATGCCGAGCGCGACTGGCTGGGCCGGGTCATCGAGGAGCCCAAGCCCTTCGACGGTATGACCGAGGCCCAAGTCCAGCGGGCCAAGGCGGGCGCCACCCGCCTGGATGCCTATCTGGTGGACATGGGCCTGGCCGCCTCCCGCGACAAAGCCAAGGCCCTCATCTCCGCAGGCAGGGTGGCCGTTGACGGGACCACCGACCGGGTCAAGCCCTCCACCCCCATCGCCCCCGGCCAGAAGGTCACCGTAACAGGGGACGCAGGCGTGTTACCTGGCGCCGCAGCCCCCGGTCAAGGGGCCGG
>CAZEAF010000081.1:0-3454 GCA_964510125.1 uncultured Coriobacteriaceae bacterium | reverse complement strand
TCGACCAGGGTAATCTCGAAATTGAGGTCCTTGCCCGCCATCTCGCTGTTCATGTCGAAGGTGGCAAAGCCCTCGGCCACGCTCACGACCTTGGCCGGGAAGGGACGGCCCGCGGGGTCCTGGAAGTAGACCGTCTGACCCACCGGGAGCTTGTCGGCGTTGGGGATGTTCTCAACCGGGACGCGCTGCACGAGCGACTCGTCGCGGAGGCCGTAGGCGTCCTGCGCGGGAATGTGGACCTTCTTGGTCTCGCCGAGGGCCATGTCACAGACCGCGCGGTCAAAACCGGGAATCATCTGACCGGCCATGCAGGTAAAGGCGATGGGCTCGCCGCGGTCGACCGAGGAGTCGAACTTGGTTCCGTCGTCGAACGTGCCCGTGTAGTGGACCTTGACCTTTTTGCCCTCGTTGCTCATGGGGTTCCTCGTCTCTTCGCGTCTCTCTGGGTGAAAGGATGTGTGCGGGGCGTGGCTGCCCGCGCGATAAACCAGCGTTCAGATACATCTCAGGTACCCAGCATGCGTTGAGATTATCCCCTCCCTGCGCCGCGTCCGCCCCCTCCCCAAGAAAAACGGGCGGCGAGGGGCCTCTGCCCTCTTACCGGCGCTTCACCAGCGCGCAGGCTTCGTCCAGCTCGGCGTCGTGCTCAAGCTGGACGGGCGACCAGACCAGGTGGACGTCGGGGACGATGCCGCGCCCCAGCGTGGGCTGCCCGTCGGCCGCCGCGCGGTACTTTGCCGTGGGGACGACGATGCCGAAGTCGGCGTCAAGCCGCACAAAGCGGGGGCAGGTGTTGTCAAGCGAGCCGCGGGTGGCCCGGCCGACGACGCTGGCATGGCCCGCGGACCGGGCGGCGCGCACCAGCCACTCCGCGGCGTCGGACGTGTCGCGGTCGACGAGCAGGGCGACGCGCCGCGAGGACCCCTTGCCCGCCGTGGACGAGAAAACCATGTCGGGGTAGTAGTCGGTGTCGTCGCGCACGAGTCCGGCCCCCCGGCGCTCCCGGAGCTCAGCCTCAAGGGCGTCGAGCTCTCCCAACTCGGCAGGAGAGGCCCCGTCGGGGGACGCCGACCTGTCGCCGGATTCGCCAGCCATGCGTTTGCGCAGCTCGGCAAGGTCGGCTAGCTTTGCCTCCACGTTGTGCCGCGAGTAGTTCATCACAATGCCCGCCGGGCCGAAGAGCTCCTCGGGCCGCGCATGCCCGCCGGGGCCGAGCACGAGCGGCACCAGGGGGTAGATGTCCGCCTGCCCGCCGCCGGCGCAGCCGCGTGCGTCTATGACGACGGCCCCCGCATCGGCCGCCTCGCCCGCGATGCGCTCCGCCAGGCCGGCGAAAGACGGGTCGCCAGGGCGCCGCAGCCGAATCAGGCAAACGCCGCCTCCCCCTTCCTCGAGCGAGGCCGCGGGCAGCAGGGCCTCCGAGGAACCAAGCGCCTGTGGCTCGGGGATGCCCTTCTCCCTGCGCTCCCGGGCCGCCACGTCCGAGGAGCCGCTGATAAGCCGCACGGTGCGCAGGTCGGGGCCGCTCCCCTCCCGCACCCCCACCTTCTTGGCAAAGTCGACGACAAGCCCCCAGTCCTCCCGCTCGGGGTCCGCCGGCTCAGCGGTCGTGCACAGCGTCCTCTCCACCTCGGGCCGGATCTCGCCCAGCGTCATGCCGTTTATGGTCGCGATTCTCGTACCGACGGAAAGCGGGGCGCCCGCCTCGGCCTTTGTGACCCACAGCTCGTCTTCCAGCCGCTGCAGGCCCATGCTGCTCAGGCGGTGCCAGGCCGCGCCGGGGCCGGCGACAAGGCGCACGCCGGGGTCCTGGAACCAGCTCAGGTAGTGCAGGGCCATCTGCGTGAGCTCGCGGTCGCAGTAGACGGGGCTCTGGAACATCGCGGGGTTCATGGTGTAGAGCTTGCCCATGAACTCGGTGTAGCCGGAGGACAGAAACCGCTGGCAGTCGATGTAGTCGAGCTGCATGACCTTGAGCAGGGTGTCGAAGTCGAGCAAAAAGTTGCGCTGGGTGGGCGGGCCGGCATGCGTGGTCTCCTGCCCCCGTCTTCCGTCGGCTGTCCCCGATGCCGCTTTTGCCCCTGCCATGCCCCCGCCCTTCGACCTAGGGGCGCCGCCAGGGACCTTCATCCCCGACGGCGCCCCCGATGATCCCGAACCGCTGGCGCCTGATGCGCGCGGTCTATCCTACCTCACTTCTGCCTTACTCCGCCGCGTAAGCCGCCGCGTTGATGCCGGCCAGGCGTCCGAAGGTCATGGCCATCGAGTGCGAGACGCCCATGATAGTCGTCGGATAGTCCTCGGCGAAACGGCAGCCCATGGTGTTGCCGGCCACGTACAGGCCGGGGATGACGACGCGGTTCTCGCCCAGCGCGCGGGCGTCGGCGTCGGCCGTCACACCGTGGGTCATGCAGAAGGCAAAGGCGCCTTCCTCCTTGGTGCCGTAGAAAGGCGGCTTGACGATGGGATACAGGCGGTCGGCCCGCTTGCCGAAGTCGTCGTCGCGGCCCAGGCGTGCCAGCTCGTTGTAGCGGGCGATGGTCTTCTTGAGGCCTTCGGCATCGATGCCAAGCTGCTCGGCAAGCTCCTCGATTGTGTCGGCGATGGCGGTCGCGTTCTCCTCAACCTCGCTGCGGGTGCGCATGCCGATGTGCTCGATGTAGTCGCCCCAGGGCTCTTCCTCGACGTCGTCCACAATCTTCCAGTAGCAGGCGTGGCCGGTGGGCATGGTGTGGACCTGCTCGGCGTAGTTGTCGTCGAAGATTTGGTAGACGGTCTTGTTAGGCGTGCGGATGGCGACCTGGGAGAGCAGGTGGCCGGGGACGTCCTCGTTGCAGAAGCGCTCGCCGTTCTCGTCCACCAAAAGGAAGGGGTCGCAGCCCAGCGCGCCGCCGAAGGAGTGGGTCATCATGGGGGCGGCGGAGAAGTCGGGCTTGGCACCCGCCCAAGCGGCGAGCTTGAGGCCGTCGCCCATGTTGGTGGGGTTGCCGTCGGGGTCCATGGAGCTCCAGACCCACGCGGTCATCTCGAACGACTCGTGGCTGAAGTAGGAGCGCATCTCGGTGTTGCTGCCGTAGTCGCCCATGGTGTCGACGACGGCCTTGGCGTTGATCTTGATAATCTTGCCGTCGGCGTCCTTTGCCCAGGCGCCGACCACCGCGCCGCTGTCATCGGTGATGAACTGCAGGCACTTGGTGGTGAAGCGAACGTCCGCACCGCCGTCCTGGATAATCTGGAGGACCTTGTCGTTGAGGGCAATCTGGTCGGGGCGGAAGCAGATGACGTCCGGATACATGGGGTAGAGCTCGGAGTCATAGTCATACTCCGGGTTTTTAGGATTGTTGAAGCAGGTCATATACATATTGTCATCGGTAGACGTGGCACCCATGCCGTTCTGCGGGACGGCGTCGCCCGAGATGCCCGACTCGCTGGGCGTCTGGTTGGGGTCGAGGAA
>CAZEAF010000080.1:0-6760 GCA_964510125.1 uncultured Coriobacteriaceae bacterium | reverse complement strand
CCGCCCCGGACCTGCGCGTTCTCTGGGAGGACGACTTTGCCCTCGCCGTCGACAAACCTCAGGGCATTCTGGTCCACGACGACGGCACCGGCGCCCCGACCCTGTCGGACCAGGTAGAAGCCTATCTGGCGGCATCCAGCCAGGCCTTTTGCGCCCAAGCCGTCCAGCGGCTGGACTTCGAGACCTCGGGCGTCGTGCTCTTCTCCAAGCTGGCGGAGTTCCAGCCCTTCTTCGACGCGCTCGTGGGGCAAAAGGCGGGCACAACCGGCATGCGCAAGCGCTACCTGGCCGTGGTCCGTGGGACGTTTCCGCAGGCCAGGATGGATATCTCCGAGCCTATCAGCCGCGACCGCCACGATGCCAGGCGCATGCGCGTGAGCCCTGGCGGCAAGCCCAGCCGCACGGAGGTCGAGCTTCTGCAGGTGATGGAGGAGCCCGACGGGGCCCGGTACTCGCTGCTGGCTGCAACCCTGGTGACCGGCCGGCGCCATCAGATTCGCGTGCACCTGGCCGCCTGTGGCCACCCCATCGTCAACGACGGCCTCTACGGATGCCCCGACCGCGGGCCCTACGAGGGGCGTGGCCTCATGCTCCATGCCCTGTGCGAGGAGTTCGTCGAGCCCCTCACCGGCCAGGCCGTCCGCGCCGAGACCCCCTGGCCGGCCCGCTTCCCGCAGCGGCGGGCCTGAGCCTTTCCCGCCATCCACCCAGACAGGCCAATCTGCCCCCGCCTGCCCGCGCGTTCGCATGAAAAAAGCCCGCCACCTGCAAGTCTTCGCAGGTGGCGGGCTTGTCGTTCAATGTAGCCCAGCTAGACGGCCAGGCGCTCTCGCCCCGGCCCCGCCGGACTAGTCCTCGCCCTTGTGGCGGCTGTCCTTGTGGAGGGACTCGCCGTAAGCGCGGGCACCGTTGGGATGGTCGTTGCGGGGGGTATCGCCCTTGGAGTAGCGGCTGGACACGCGGGAGTCGCTGCGGGAGTCCCCGTAGCTGCGACGCTCACCGCGGTCGCGGTCGCCGTAGCCCCCACGGCGGTCGTCACGGCTGCCGTAGCCGCTCCTGCTGCCGCTGCGGTCGCCGTACCCGCCGCGGCTCTGGCGGTCGCCGTAGCCGCCTCTGCCGCTGCGGTCGCCATACCCGCCACGACGGTCGTCACGGTCCCCGTAGCCACGGCTGCCGCGGTCGCCATAACTGCCGCGGTCGCCGTACCCGCTGCCACGGTCGTCACGGCTGCCGTAGTCCCCACGGCGGTCGTCGCGGTCGCCATACCCGCCGCGCCCGCCACGGTCGCCATAGCCACTGCGGTCGCCGTAGCCACCGCGGCGGTCGTCGCGGTCGCCATACCCGCTACGGCGGTCGTCGCGGTCGCCGTAGCCCC
Source organism: uncultured Coriobacteriaceae bacterium (assembly GCA_964510125.1). Lineage (GTDB taxonomy): Bacteria > Actinomycetota > Coriobacteriia > Coriobacteriales > UMGS124 > CAIFEU01. The sequence continues at coordinate 5,385 of CAZEAF010000080.1, read as the reverse complement.
CGCGCGAGCTGCGGCTGCGGTAGCCGCTGTCGCCACGCTCGTCATAGCGCTGGGCGCGGCGCTCGGCGCGGTCGCGCACGGGGAAGGCCTCGCCGCTGTGCTGCTCGCGCGGGGTGCCGGCCAGCTCGGCGTCGCGGTTGTTGAGGTTCTCCACGTAGTCGGCCTGACGGCGGGTGCGCTCGTAGTTGCCCATGCCGCCTTCGTGACGGGGGCGCTCGCCGCGGGGGCCGCCGGAGTAGCCGCCGCCATCGCGGTCGCGGCCGCGGTCAAAGCCGCCACGCCGGTCGTCGCGGTCCCAGCTGCCGCGGCTGCCACGGCCGCCACGGAAGCCCCCGCGGTCGTCACCGCGCCCACGGCCGCCGCGCCCACGGCCACGCCCGCCCTTGTGGGGCCGCTTGGTGCAGTCGCGCTCGGGGTCGAGCACGGGACGGCGGTCGTCGAACTCGAAGTCGGGCAGCTCCATCTCGGGCACGACCTTCTTCATGAGGTACTCGGCGCCAAAGAGGTCGCTCACCTCGTCCGAGGTCACAAAGGTGATGGCCATGCCCCGCTCGCCGGCGCGGCCCGTGCGGCCGATGCGGTGGATGTAGTCCTCGGGGTCCATGGGCACGTCGTAGTTCACGACGTAGTTGACGTCGGACACGTCGATGCCGCGAGCCAGGACGTCCGTGGCCACGATGACGTCGACGCGGCCAATCTTGAAGGCCTTGAGGGCGCGCTGGCGCTGGGCCTGCGAGCGGTCACCGTGGATGGCCTCGGTGCTGAAGCCGTCGCGATACAGGCGGTCGGCCAAGGCCTCGGCGCGGAACTTGGTGCGGGTGAAGACAATGACGCGCTCGGCGCCCTTGGTGTCCAGGATGAACTTGAGCAGGTCGGGCTTCTGGACCTGGGTCACCGGGATGACGAACTGGTCGACGGTCTCGGCGGCGGTGCCCTTATGGGCAATCTCGACGAACTTGGGGTCCTTGACCTCGCCGCCGATGGTCTTCATGACCGACTCGTCGATGGTGGCGGAGAAGAGCAGGGTCTGGCGGTCGGCCGGCAGGTCCTCGAGAATCCTGCTCACATCAGGCCAAAAGCCCATGTCGAGCATGCGGTCGGCCTCGTCGATGACCAGGGTCGTGACGCAGGACAGGTCGAGGACGCCGCGGTCATAGAGGTCGAGCAGGCGGCCGGGCGTGGCCACGAGCACGTCGATGCCGCGGCGCAGGCCGTTGATCTGCGGGTTGTAGGACAGGCCGCCCACGACGGTGAGCACCCAGTGGCCGGTCTTCTTGGAGACGGTCTTGGCGACGTCGTCAATCTGCTGGGCGAGCTCGCGCGTGGGGGTGATGATGAGGCAGTGGGGGCCCTCGCCGCGCTTGAAGTGGTCGAGCCGGTCGAGGACGGGCAGCACGAAGGCAGCGGTTTTACCGGTGCCGGTCTGGGCTGCGGCGATAACGTCGTTACCTGCGAGAACGAGCGGAATCGTCTGCTCCTGGACGGGCGTGGGCTCCGTGTAACCCATCTGCTCAACGGCAGCAAGGGTCTTCTCGGACAAGCCGAGGTCGGCAAAAGTAGCCATATTCACCTTTTCCAATCTGCGTAGCACTAAGACGCACTTCGCAATGTGCTCGTGGGTTCGGCGAATCCAAGGACACCGGCCAGCCCTATGCTGGTCTTGGCGCCACCGAAGCAGACAAGCGGTCCAATAATGTGCGCGTCGCTACGCAGATGCACGGCAAAAGGGAGCAGGCCTCAGGTGCATTCAGTCTTCTGCGGGTATGGGTCCCGAGATGCGTAACTCGGCGACAACCGCGTAATTTAACACGCTCAGAGCAAACGGCCTGGTGACTTGACGAGCAGACCGCCTGGATTCTCCAAGTGAACACGCGGTGCCCGCAATACGCACATATACCGTTCGCCCGGCCCGCCCGACCGCCCACCGGGCCACAGGGGGCAGCCGAGGGAGTCGCGGGGGTCGCAGGAGTTCGGGAAGGCAGCCCTAGTCCTGCGCCTCTGTCCTTGCCAGCAGGTCGACGCAGTTCACGGTGATTGTCGTGACGCCCTTGGGCAAACTGCCCTCCTGGACGGGCTCGCCGGCGTCCGCCTGGGCCTTGGCGCAGATGTCGGCGCAGAGGCCGCACATCTCGCACAGGGAGGGCGTCACCTGCGGGGCCGCTCCCTCGTCCTCGCGGCGGATGGCCCCGGTGGGGCAGGCCTGCTCGCAGGCGGCGAGGGTTTCGCTCGGCAGGGCTTGGGCGTCCAGCTGCATGCTGATGAAGCTGGCCTGGCCGGCAATCTGGGGGTGGCGCATGAGGGAGTCGAGCAGGGCCCAGCGGGCCTGGGAGACGGTGCCGCCAAAGCCCGAGCTCTCGCCCTCGGCTGCCACGGCCCCCGCCAGGCCCGGCGTATCCTCGCCCGGTGCAGCCTCAATCTCCTTACGTAGGCGCAGGCGCATCTTCTTGGCGTCGTAGGGGCCCATGTCCTCCGTGGGCATGTCGTCCTCGTTGATATGCTTGGCCGTAACGTCGCGCAGGATGGCGCTGAAAGAGTCCCCCTTGTCGGCGTAGCGCTCGCGGCGGTCAGGCCGGATGGCGCCGTTGGAGGTGGTGAAGTCCAGCTCGCGCATGGACTCGACCAGGGGCATCTCCTTGCTGGTCACCTCCTGGGCGTGCACGACCTCGTCCACAATCATCATCTCGGCCGCCTTGGCCTTGCAGCGGCCGCACAGGTCGCCGGGCAGGTACACGGCCAGGTTGGGGAACTCGAGCATGAGGTTGGCCCAGGTCTCCCAGGTGAGGACGCCCAGGCAGGGGACCTCGACCACACTGGGGTCGCTCTTGACCAGGCCCGTCTCCACGCAGGTGAGGTACACGTGGCCGCGGCGGTCGTGGTCGCCCTCGTCTACCGTGCGGTCGGCCTTGGTCAGGCGGCGGCGGATGGCCCGCACCGTGGACTCCATGAGCGTGAGGGCGCCCGTGGGGCAGACGGCGCAGCACAGGCCGCAGTCCACGCAGGTCAGCTTGGCAATCGTGACGTCCTCGCCGCCGGGGTTGGCCGTGCTCGCCTTGATGGTGAGGGCCTTGCTGGGGCAGATGTCCTGGCAGCGTGCGCACGTGGCGTCCTTGTGCTGCGTGCGCGTGCACAGCTCGCGGTCGAAGCCAATCGTCCGCACGAGAACCTTTGCCCGCTCGCCCGCCACTCGAAGCTTTGTCTGCTGTGCCATCTGACTCAAACTCCCTCACCGTTTACAAACCAGCCTTCGAGAGTATACCCGTTGTCGGTCCCATATGGGTTAGGATGTTGCATGTACGTGCAGTCGGAGGGCGGGCAGGCCCGTCGCTTGGCGCGCACGGAGGGCCCGCCTGCCGGGAGGGCCATGCCGATATGTCTACTAAGGAGAAGCTGTGAGCGAAATCATCGATGTCCGTGGTCGCGAAATCCTCGACTCCCGTGGCAACCCCACTGTCGAGGTAGAGGTCTACCTGGACGACGGCTTCGGCACCGCGGCGGTCCCCTCGGGTGCCTCCACCGGCGCTTTTGAGGCCTGCGAGCTGCGTGACGGCGACAAGGGCCGCTACGGGGGCAAGGGCGTGCTCACGGCTGTCGACCATGTGAACGACGAGATTGCCGACGCCCTTGTCGGCGCCGAGGCCCTTGACCAGCGCGAGGTCGATGACCTGCTGCTCGACCTGGACGGCACGCCCAACAAGACCCGCCTGGGTGCCAACGCCATCCTGGGCACCTCGCTGGCCTGCGCCCGTGCGGCCGCCAGCTCGCTGGGCATCCCCCTCTACCGCTACCTGGGCGGCGTGAACGGCCACGTCCTGCCCACCCCCATGATGAACATCCTCAACGGCGGCGTGCACGCTGACAACACCGTCGACTTCCAGGAGTACATGATTATGCCCGTGGGCGCTGAGTCCTTCCACGAGGGCCTGCGCTGGTGCGCCGAGATCTACCAGGCCCTCAAGAAGGTCCTGCACGAGGCTGGCCTGGGCGGCGGCGTGGGCGACGAGGGTGGCTACGCTCCCAACCTCAAGACCAACACCGAGCCCCTCGAGTGGATTTCCAAGGCCTGCGAGGCTGCCGGCTATGCCCCCGGCGAGCAGATTTGCTTCGCCATGGACCTGGCCTCCACCGAGTTCTTCGACACCGAGCGCAAGCTCTACCGCCTCGAGGGCGAGGGCCGGGAGCTCACCAGCGAGCAGATGGCCGACTACCTGGAGGACCTCTGCAGCCGCTTCCCCATTGTCTCCATCGAGGACGGTATGGCCGAGGAGGACTGGGACGGCTGGAAGCTGCTCACCGACCGCCTGGGCAAGCGCGTCCAGCTGGTGGGCGATGACCTCTTCGTCACCAATGTCTCGCGCCTGCAAAAGGGCATCGACCTGGGCGTGGCCAACTCTATCCTGGTAAAGGTCAACCAGATTGGCACCCTCACGGAGGCCATCGAGGCCATCGAGCTAGCCAAGACCAACGGCTACACGGCCGTCGTGAGCCACCGCTCGGGCGAGACGGCCGACACCTTCATCGCTGACCTGGCCGTGGCCACCAACGCCGGCCAGATCAAAACCGGCGCTCCCTGCCGTTCCGACCGCGTGGCCAAGTATAACCAGCTGCTTCGCATCGAGGAGGAGCTGGGCGTGGCTGCCGAATACAAAGGCCTGGCCTCCATCAATTGCTCCCGCTAAGGGTGGGGGCGCGCCGACGGGGCCTTGATTGGCCGCCTGCTTGCTTTTTTTGGCGGACGGAAGACTTGCGGCGCACGGGAATAGCGTGATATGGCAACCCCGCGATACCCAGGTGTCGCGGGGTTTGTTAATCTAAAGAGTTACGGAAAGGCGGAAGGCACACCGCCCACAGCCCACGGAGACGAAGGCAGAAACGCAGCAGATGGGGCAGGAAAGGCGCAGCAGCAAGGGTCGCAAGGGCCTGGCATATGGGGAGGGGACGAAGGGCGGCGCCAACCGCTCCCGTCGGACCTCCCGCCCAGCCCAGAAGGGCCAGCGTGAGCGCAACCAGGGCCTCTACATGGTACCTGACCTGCCCCGCATCCCAGGCGACGAGCAGACCTTCCTCGAGGGTCTGCCCAGCCAAGACGCCGGGCCCTTGGCTGCCGGCAGCGGGGCGCAGAAGGATGGAGCCCCGGCTTCCCCCACGAGCTACAACCTGGGTCGCTTCTCCCGGACCAGTCCGAGCTACGGGCAGGCGGCCACGCGCAGGCAGACGGGCCGGGGCAAGACCAGGGCCGCCGTGCCCCAGGCCCCTGTCCAAGCCGACCTCATCGGTCCTACCCTGGTCATCGAGGGGGGTCTCTCTGCGCGGCGCCGGCAGCAGGCCAAGGCCCCAACCTCGACCCAGGCTACGACCTCCACTCCGACCCCGATTCCGACTCAAACT
>CAZEAF010000079.1:3954-6826 GCA_964510125.1 uncultured Coriobacteriaceae bacterium | reverse complement strand
GACAACCTTCCAAATCAGGAAGAGCTGGGATTGGAATTCCTTCTCGTTGTGGGCCGCCAGGTCATAGGGTACGCCGGCGAGCAGTGTCTTAAGCTGCCGGAGGGCCTCATCGATATCGTCACGATACAGGGCCGCCGCGAACCCGCTCACAAAAGCGTCGCGCTCTAAATTGTCGATACCCGCGTACCTCGGCAGCAGGGTCTGGTAGAGCCCCTGGGAGACCTCGCCGTTCGGCACGCCAATCGTATAGAAGTCGAGCAGAGGGTCGTATCCCTTGATGGTGAGATATCCGCCCTGGTAGAGCAGGGGGATAGGCGTCCCCATGCTCTCGGCCGGCGCATCAAAGGTGTCGGCCTGGGCCTTGAATCCCTCGAGCACGGGGACGTTCATATCGAACTTCGAGAGGACGTTAACCAGCGAAGTGGGCGTGCCCGACTCGAACCAATAGCTGCCCAGCTCCCCAAACGCCAGGGCGTGCAACAGGCTATAGGGGTTGTAGATGTCGGGTGATGCTTTTGAGAAATGATAGCCGTCATACTGATTCTTGAGCGCGTCCAACGTTTCCTTGCGGTCAAGCCCCATTTTATCGGCAAGCCAGTCCACATCCTGCGACAGAGGGCCCTCGAGCTCCTCCTGGGTGATGCCGCAGACCCCCGCGAACTGGGGCGTCATGCTGATGTTGATGAGGTTGTTGAGCTCGGAGAATATGGATAGCTGACTGAACTTGGTGATGCCCGTCAGGAAGACGAAGGCCAGCATCGCCTCGCATTTCTTGAGGGGCGCGTAGAACTCGCGCACGGTCTCGCGGAAAAGCCTGAGGACCTCGTCGTCGTGCAGGACGGAAAGCAGCGGGGAGTCGTACTCGTCGACCAATATCACCGCCTGCTCCCCCGTCTGCGCATAGGCCCGGCGGATGAGCGACTCCATGCGCGTGGAGAAGGTGCCCTCCCCGGGGTCGCGCCCAAAGACTTCCTCGTAGGGCGCCAGGACAGCAGACAGGCTCGCGTTGAGACCGTCGACCGTGGAGGCCCTGACGCTCGACAGGTCGAAGTGCAGAACGGGGTGGCTGACCCAGTCCTTCTCGAGCGCGTCGATTGCAAGCCCCTCGAAAAGGTCGCGCTGCCCGCGGAAATACGCCTCGAGCGTCGAAACCAGCAGGGTCTTTCCAAAGCGGCGGGGGCGGGAGAGGAAAACGTACTTCCCGCCGAGATGGGTCATGTCCCACACATAGCTTGTCTTGTCGACGTAGAGCATCCCGCCTTGGCGAATCTCCGAGAAGACCGCCCTTCCAAGCGGATATGTGCGGGGAGCTTTCATCTTTCCTCCCGGTTGGTGGACGGACCGCGTTCGCTGGGCGGGCTGGACCCTACCAGTATAGCCGCGCCCGATTGCGCAGGCAGCGAACGGGAGCGGAGGAGTCCACGACAACACGCACCTATTATTTCTCCAACATCCGTGCCGAGGGCGGCCGGGGCCCCGCTAGGATGTGGCTCGCGTTAGGTGGCAGACCTCCCCGCTCGCCAAACTCACCCGTAAAAGGCGTGGAAGTCGCCTTGATAGCTGCCGCGATGGGGGAAGCCCGCGCGCACGAGCCGGGCGAACTTGGCGTCAAAGCCGTAGAGCTCGAGCTCGCGAATCGGGACCATGCGCACGGCGGAGAGGGTCTCGCCGTCCTTGCCGGTCACGACGCCCGCCAGCGTGTGGCCGCCCGTGCGCCGGACGAGGAAGGACATGTCTACGGTCTGGTTGCCCAAGCTGCGGAAACGGTCGGTCACGTACAGCAGGTCGCCCACGGAGACAGCAAGCCCGGTCTCCTCGCGCATCTCGCGGCGCAGGGCCTCGGCCATGGTCTCGCCAGCCTCGAGCCTGCCGCCGGGCAGGTTCCAGTGGGTGCGCTCGCGCAGATGCTCCTTGACCAGCAGGATTCGGTCGTCCTCGACGAGCAGGCCGGTCACGCGGATAGTGGGCGCAGCCGCTGCCCCGGAGACGACAGATGGCGCCTCAGCCGCAGGCAGCGCCGGCTCGCCCGGCGCGAGCGCGTCGGTCAGCGCGAGGGCGCCGGCCGGGGCGCTCATGACGCGGCCTCGCTCGCGGCCGCCACGGCGCTCCCGTCCGCGGCCACCTCCACGCCCTCGGCCGCCACGGCGCTCCCGCCCGCGGCTGCCGCCCCGCCGGCCTCATCCGCAGGCTCCTCCTCAACCTCCCTGGCAATATGCGCAGGTTCAATCTTCATGATATCGCGCTCGATTTTATCGACAATGCCGTCGATATCGAGCGGTGAGAAGCGAGGAATTGCAGCTTCGGTGTCCTGACAGGCCACGTAGGCCACGATGCAGGGCAGGCCGCGGTTGAAGGCCTCCTGCACCTTGCGGGTGATTATGATTCTGGGGATGGGCTGGTAGTCGAAGCCCTCGCACACCACGATGTCGCAGGGGCCCACGGCGTCCGCCAGCTCGACCAGGCTGGGCTCGGCCGCCACCATGCGGGTGAGGGTCGTGGCCTCGGGGGTCACCACGAGCATGGCGTCGCTGCCCTGGGCCCGCTGCTCGGGCGTCGTCCGGTAGGCTTCGGGCACCGTGTTGATCCCGTAGCGCATGATATGGCCGACCGTGTGGCCGCGCCGCTTGAGCTCGGCAATCACCTGGGGCACCAGGTTCTCGGCACCTGTAGGGACGCCGCTCACCACCTCGAAGCCCACCAACCTGTAGGCTGCCAGCTCGGCGGGCGTTGCCATCGGCTGCGACAGCACGCGGCGCAGGCGTGCCTGAATCTGCGCCACCTTCTCATCCATCCTGCGTCTCCTTGTCGGTTGGGGGCGGCCGCCCGCCCATGGTGGCAATCGCCTGCCCATGGGAGCGGCCGCCCGCTCATG
>CAZEAF010000079.1:0-3854 GCA_964510125.1 uncultured Coriobacteriaceae bacterium | reverse complement strand
CAGCCGACCTTACGCCGGCAGCACGATGCCGTACTCGCCCTCGAGCTTGTCAGCCACGTCGGCCAGGTCCATCTTCTCGAGAGTCTCGCGCTTGGGCAGGCCTGTGTCGCGGTCGATGCCGCGCAGGTCGTAGTACTGGTCGATGCCCGCGGCTAGGTTCTCCCGCGTGAGGCCCAACTGCGCATAGGACGGGTCCTCGAAGATGCAGTCGAACATCCAGTCGTCCGCGCGGGTCTGGCCCTGGCGGGCGATAATGGCGCGCTCGAGCATCCAGGTGCGGTCGCACATCTCGTACCAGGCGTCGTCGTCGGGGATGTCAAAGCCGGTCACCTTGGTGAAAATCTCCTGCTTGAGGGCCCAGTTGCCCAGCTTGTTCTCCGAGTACATGTTCGTCCAGGGCTGGAAGTTGGCGCACAGGCCAATCGAGTCAACCCAGAGCTTGAAGTCGTGGGCGGTGCGGGCCTGGGCCGCAGTGTAGTCGCCGAAGACGCGGTTGTTGGAGTCGATGGCCGCCTGCTTGCTGCCCCACAGCTCCTCGGCGATGTCCTCCTGGAGCTGCTCGTACTCGGCGCTGCCCTGGACCACGACGCGCGGGTCGGTGATGACGTTAGCGAATGCCCAGGTCAGGTCGTTGTTACGGCCGCGCTCGACGCAGCTGCCCAGCCAACCAATGGGGCCGTAGAAGTTGGCGCCGTAGTTGTAGGTGAGGCGGCTCTGGCCGGTCACGACGGCCTGCATCTGGTACATGAGCTTGGCGGCGTCGGTGCCGATGAAGTCGTTGAGGAAGTGGGCGCGGCCCTTGGCCAGCTCGTCGCCCAGGCCCTCGCGGTAGCAAATCTTGTGGAGCAGCTGCTGGCCGAACTCTTTGGAGCCCAGCGGGGCGTCGATGCCCATGTCCTCGGGCGTGAGCAGGCCGTAGGTAAAGAGCGGCCAGATGTCCAGGTGCATGGCCCACTGGGAGTAGCCCAGCTTGTCCTGCTGCTTGAGGCGGGCCCAGGTGACGCGGCCGTAGTTCTCGTTGTTGTAGGTCATCTCCTCGGGCTCGGAGTTGCACTCGACGCACATGATGTGGCCGGTGCCGTCGAGCTCGCCGTCCTTGAACTTGACCGACATGCCGCAGGCGATGGGGCACATCATGCAGCCGCTGTAGCCCGTGCGGACCTTGGTACCCTCCTGGCCTTCCTTCCACAGGTCGTTGCCCTCGGTGGACAGGGGACCGAAGAGGGAGCCGCGATACCCGTGGCTGGGCTCGTCCTCGTACTCCTTGCGCGTGATCTGGCGCTGGGCCTCGTAGGTGACGTCGAGCAGGCCCTGGGGGTCGGCGATGGAGACCGAGCCGGTGCCGCGCACGACGATGGCCTTGAGCTTCTTGGAGCCCATGACGGCACCGAAGCCGCCCTTGCCTGCGCAGTTGGAGTCGTCGGATAGGACCACGGCGTCGGACACGAGATTCTCGCCGGCAGGCCCGATGCAGGCCACGCGGTGCTTGTCGCTGAAGCGCTGCTCAATGCGCTGCTGCAGGGCCTGGGTGTCCATGCCCCACAGGTCGGATGCGTCGCGAATCTGCACGTCGTCGTCCTGGATGAGGATGTAGACGGGGGTCTCGGACGCACCGATGACCGCGACGCCGTCCCAGCCAGCGTACTTGAGCTCGGGGCCCCACATACCGCCGAACACGCTCTTCATGTAGGACTCGGTCGGGTACATGTGCGGGGCCACGGCGCTCACGCAGGTCTTGTTGCCGCCGCTGCAGGGGATGCCGGTGAGCGGGCTGGTCATGAAGGTGATGAGGTTCTCGGGGTCAGTGCCCTTGACGTCCGGGCCCACAAAGTCCCAATGGAGCTTGGCACCGATGCCGCGGCCGCCGATGAACTTGGGTGCGTAGTCGAAAGTGTTGAGCGTGGAAATCTCGCTCGTGCTGAGGTTGATGAAGAGAATCTTGCCGGTGTAACCGCTGTACTCTGCCATGGTTTAGCCCTCCTGACCTGCAGTGCTTGCCGCATCAGCCGCGCCTGCGCCGTCGGTTGCGGCGTCCTGGCCCGTGTCGCCCGCTTCGTCCGAGACGTCGGGGGCGTTGGTGATGCAGGTGCCCACGACGTTCATGGAAATCTTCGCGACGTCGGCTGCCTGGGAGGACGTCGCGAAGTCGAGCGCGAACTCGGCGCTCTGCATCTCGGGGATGTCGGCCGTCGCGGGGGCCTCGGCGCTGGCGATCACGTTGCCGGACGCGTCGTAGAGGTCGGCCGTGATCTCGAAGTGAGCCATGACGATGTTGAACTGGGTCGCGTGGCTGGTCCAGATGACGCCGTCCATGTGGATGCCGCCCGCCACGTCGGACAGGACGACGTTGCTCTTCTCCATGTGGGTGAAGGGGGCCGCGTCGCCGGTGAAGTTCTTGACGAAGTCGTCGTCCTCCTTGGAGAAGTTGTACTCCAGCCAAGAGCTGGTGAGGGCGCCCGTGGGACAGAACTTGACGCACTGGGGGTCGCCGCCGCACAGGTCGCATTTGAAGCTGACGTTCTTCTCCAGGTTGAAGCGGATGCGCGAGGGGTCGGCGGGACAGGCGTTGAGGCAGCTCTGGCAGCCGATGCACTGGGTCTCGTCGATGACGCGGGCGCCGGTGGTCTCGTCCACGTGCAGGGCGCCCGTGGGGCAGGCGGCCAGGCACTCGGGGCCGTCGCACTGCTTGCAGGTCATGATGTCGGTGATGCAGGCGTCGAAGATGTTCTTCTTCCACTGCATGCGGCTGAGCTCGGAGCTCGCCACACCGTCGTGTGCCACCGCGCAGATAATCTCGCAGGTGCGGCAGCCCGAGCAGATGTCGGGGTTGTGCACCACGTGGCCGATGGCCGGCTTGATCTGGGCGAGCGCCTCCTTGGCGCCCTCGTTGGTGGTCGCCTCCTCGGCCTGGGCCTGCGTGGCCGCCAAGCCTGCTGCCAGCGCACCTGTAGCCACGGCGCCCCCGGCAATGAACCCTCTGCGCGAGACAGCCGCCTTCGCTTGGTACTGCGTCTTGCTCATCGTGTATGCCCCCTCCTCGAGACATCGGATACCGACGCGCTTTCCTCCCGGCGAGGCCGCCCGGTGCAACCACGGGAGCCCCTCCCTTGCAAATATGATTATTTCGCAGAGAAATGGTAATCTTCAATTCCTAGTATTATTTATATGATGCTTTTAGATTAACAAATATCGATATTAGATACTTAAATAGTTATATTTAATGGTTATTGTTTATGAATGGGTGACATTTTAGTGATATTGTTACGGCAAGGGCAGAGAGGAGTTCTAGGGAGGGCCTTATGGAGAGCCAGGGGAAGCGCGATTCGCAGGGCGTCGACGCGCGGCATGCGATTATGAACGCCTATCACAGGATGGCGACCGAGAAGCGGCTGGGCGATATCAATGTGAGCTCGCTTTGCAAAGAAGCCATGGTTTCTCGCAAGACATTCTATTCACATTTTGAAAATATTGATGATGTATTGCAACAAATTGTATACAATGACGTTTGCGCGCCATCAGTCAACCTGCTGCCCCTCTTCAACGGGAAAAACGAGTCCACCAGCATTCCCCTCTTCCACGAGCGCGTCTACACCAACCTGATGGCAGAGCGGGACTTTTACACCAGCGTACTGACTCAGAACCAGGAGCGCATCTTCGTACGCGCCTTTCAGCGGGCCCTGCGCAAATGCCATGTCCAGATTAGCGAGCTGCTGGGCGGCAGGCAGGATGAGGAGTTCCGCTACTGCTCCGCCTATCTGGCGGCGGCGCAGGCGGCCCTCATCATCGAGTGGATCCGCGGCGGCATGAAGACGCCCACCTCGACCCTCACCCGCTGGTTCGGCGCCTGGTCCGAC
>CAZEAF010000078.1:0-6827 GCA_964510125.1 uncultured Coriobacteriaceae bacterium | reverse complement strand
CATTAGTATTTCAATGTATATGTACGAAAGGGGCTTCAATGAACACAGCGGCGCTGCTCGCCAATGTCGTCCCCACGAGCGCCTTCAGCCAGGGCAAGTCGGCCAAGTGCTTCGAGAAGGCCTCCGACGGGTCGCCTGTCATTGTCATGAAGAACAACCAGCCCTACCGGGTGGTGGTCACACCCGCTGACTTCATGCGCATGAGCGAGCTCGAGGAGGACAACGAGCTCCTGACCATGGCGCTCGCCCGGCTTGAAGCCAACGCCGGAAAGCCAGCCGTCCCTGCAGCCGACGTGTACGCGCGCCTGGGCATCGACATGGACGAAGTTGAGGCGATGGACGACGTGGAGCTCGCATGACCTGGGAGCTCGAGTTCCTCCCCGAGGCCGAGCGGGACCTTGCGGCGCTGGATGCTCCCCGGCGCATGCGGGTCGTCAAGGCAATCGAGAAGGTGCGGACGAACCCCTACCCGGCATACGGCGACGGGCAGGGGCGCTGTGGCTACGGCAAGCCTCTCGGTAACAAGATGGGGTACGACCTCGCCGGTCTGCTCAAAATCAAACTGCGCGACGATGGCATCCGCGTGGTGTACAAGTTGGAGGAGTCGGACGGGGTCATGAAGGTAATAATCGTCGGTATGCGCTCGGACGACGAGGTCTACCGCCGGGCATCGGCACGCAGGGAACGGCATGGTCTATAGCCTCTATCTCCTGAGTCGAAGGCGACACCTCTTCGAGCCGCGCTTGCCGGGTACGATGGGGCGGCCGCAGCGATGGCGGTTGGCGTTACCCGTGCCGGACAAGCTCTTGTAGACGCTGCCCCGCTCGTCTGAATTGTGCGCAGAATGCGGTTTTGGACGCACTTGTGCCAGGAGGCTTGCGTTAAGGGAGGGCGTGAGCGTACTGTACCTCGCGCTGCCACAAAGAGGCACCAGGCACGTCGCGCCGTTAGCTCAGCTGGCCAGAGCAGGGGACTCTTAATCCCAAGGTCCAGGGTTCGAATCCCTGACGGCGCACCATCTAATTACAAAAGCCAGTGGGCAATCCGCTCACTGGCTTTTTCATTTTCTCTCATCCAGCTAGCTTGAAGGTGAAGTGACAGGCCCGCATCGCGTTACGGCTGCAGAAGCCGGAGTATCTGGGGAGGGGCTGTGCTCACGATGAGATCAGCAAGCCGTTCCGGCGCCTGGGGCATGTCGCGCTGGATCCATCTGTGTATCTGGTAGTTGACCCCGACCAGAAAGGTCTCCAGCTGGAAATCCAGCTCCTCCGTGAGGGCAACTCCTTTGTGGTGGACGATCATATCCCGCAGCTGGGGGTAGAGCTCCCGGTAGGCCACCCGCGGCATGGCGTTGTAATCGTCGTCAAAGCTGGTGTTTTTCATGAGGGAGCCGCTTTTCTTGAACTCGCACAGGCTCATGATGAGGGCCTCCCGAAAGGAGATTGTACGGCCGACAAAAGCCATGCAGCCCTTGGCCGTAGAATCAAGAATCTGGTTGGAGGCGTCGTATTTGTCGCGGAAATAGCGGTAGAAGGTGTGCCGGGAGACGTGCGCCTCCTCGCATATCCGCGTCACAGACAGGTCCTCAATCCGCTTGTCTGAGAGCAACCGCTCCACAGCCCGCATGATATTGGTCTTTGCGTTTTCTGGAGCCATGGCAAACCCCCCGGACAAAAATGCAGGCGGCGCATCCAGCGACCCCGCCCTGCGAGCGCTTCCCGTCGCCGCAGCTTGCGGGCGCCTCTCAGGATTGTGACAAACCACGGAAACTGGTACCCGCATAGGGCCATTATCGCGATACTGAGAGTTTACGTCAATAGATAGTTAGATAGTATTAATCATGCGATTTGAAAGAAATCGTAGGCGGGGAAACAGAAAGTTTCATTTTAAGGGGGAATGCTTCATGGCAAACATGAACAGAAGGAGCTTCGTGAAAGGGGCCGCGGCAGGCACGTTGGGCGTGGCGGCGGCCGGCATGGGCAGCCTTACGGCCAGTGCGGCAGAGAAGGACGAGGCAGTGGCCTCGACCGCCATTGACTGGCTGGGAGAGGAGCCGGTCATCGACGACGCGGACATCGCGGACACCTGGGACACCGACCTTGTGATTGTCGGCGCGGGCAACAGCGGCCTGATTGCAGCGGCGAAGGCTGCGGACCTCGGCCTGGACTTCCGCATCATCGAGAAAGGCCCGGTCATCGGTGACGAGAGGGGCTTCCTCGGCGCCGTGAACAGCAAGTTCACCGAGGAAGCGGGCTGCCACGCGGATTACGCCACGATGCTCAGCGAGCTATCTCGCTACGCCTCCGGAAAATGCGACCAGAGGGTCATCAAGGTCTGGCTGGACGAGTCGGCGGAGATGATTGAATACGTCGCCGACATCCTGGACGGCTACGGCTTCGACGTGACGTTCAACTCGGACACGGGCGTGGAGACGTCCGGCACCCAGTACTACTGCCCGCCGCAGGAGCATGGGGCGTCCGCGCGGGAAGATAGCGAGTATGCGGACTACAACAGGAACCAGATTCTGCAGGATTACATCGAGAAAAAGGATTATCACATCGACTTTAACTGCCGTCTGATTGAGTTGGTGAAAGACGGTGACGCGGTGGTCGGCGTAATTGCGCAGAATACCGACGACGACACCTACATCAAGATCAACGCCAAGAACGTCATCCTGGCGTGCGGCGGCTATGCCGGCAACCTGCAGATGGTGTCGGCGCTGATGCCGCTGGCGTCTGAGGTCCTGACGACCACGATGGCGTACCCGTATGACACCGGTGACGGCCTGAAGGCCGCCCTGTGGGCCGGCGCCGTCAAGGACGTCGAGCCGGCTCCCATGCTGTTCGACCGCGGCCTGGTCTCCCCGGGCGTTGATGCCGGCATCATCTGCGACGAGAACGGGAACTACTCGGTGCCGGGAGGCGCCATCACGACCCAGCTCGAGTACAACCCGGGCACCCAGCCCTTCCTGAAGGTCAACCGCGACGGCGAGCGCTTTGCCAACGAGTCCTGCCCGTACAACGACATCCTCTGCGCGGCGTTCCACCAGAAGGGCCATGTCTACGCGCAGGTGTTCGACGCCAACTACGTGGAGAACTGGCAGAAGTTCCACACCCTTGGCTGCTCCTCGCTGGTTCGCAAGATCCCGGAGGCATTCCAGGGAATGGTGGAAGAAAAGGCGGCGGAAGGCATCATCTGCAAGGCTGACACGCTGGAAGAGCTCGCAGACCAGATGGGCTTTGAGGGGGAGGCCAAGCAGACCTTCCTGGCGACCGTCGAGCGTCAGAACGAGCTGTTCGACCAGGGTGAGGACACCGATTTCGGAAAGCCCACCTATCGCATGTCGGAGATTCGCACGGCGCCCTTCTACGGGGCATGGCTCGGCGCGAACCTGCTGACTTCCTGCGACGGCATCTGCATCAACACGAAGATGCAGGCACTCGATGCCGACCAGAACCCGATTCCCGGTCTGTACTGCGTGGGAGATGTGTCCGGAAGCTTCTTCGCCAACAACTACCCGGTTTTGTTCCCGGGAGTTGCCTGCGGGCGCGGCCTGACGTTTGCCCTGAAGGCGGTAAAGACAATCGCCGGTGAGTAGGCAGCGATAGAGAGGGGCCGCCGGGTTGGGGGGCCGGCGGCCCTGGCCCTTAGGCCTGCTTGGTCTCGATGGCCAGGCGGATGAGCTCGTCCATGACCTCGGGGATCTCGCGGCCGGCGGCGCGCATCTGACGGGGGAAGCGGCTGTAGTAGGTCATGCCGGGGAAGGTGTTGACCTCGTTGAAAACGACTTCCTTCTCGGGCGTGTAGAACATGTCCACGCGGGCGAAGCCCTCGCAGCCCAGGGCCCGGTAGATGGTCTTGCCGGCCTCCTGGATCTTGGCGAGGTCGTCGGCGTCGGCATGCTCGGGCGGGCAGGAGATCCGGGTGTTCTCCTTGTTCTTGCCCGGGTCCTTCTCGTGGTGCAGGTCGGCGATACCGCTCACGACATAAAGCTCGTCCGGCAGGCCCACCTCCAGCTCGCCGTTGCGGTGACCCATGACGCCGCAGGAGAGCTCAAGGCCCTTGATGTAGCTCTCATAGAGGACCTTTGTGTCGTACTGGGCGGCGTTCTTGACGGCCTCGGCCAGCTGCCCGGCGTCCTCGGCCATGGCGACACCGATGGAGGAGCCGCCGTTGGCGGGTTTCACGACGATGGGGTAGCCCAGCTTGTCGGCAATCTCGGCCAGCTGCTCGGCCGTGGGCGTGCCGATGGTCGTGGCCGAGCGGGGGCAGCGCACGCCGGCCTCCTCCACCATGCCGTAGGTCGTGGCCTTGTCCATGCACAGGGCGCTGGCTAGAACGCCGCAGCCCACGTAGGGGATGCCGGTGAGCTCGAACAGGCCCTGGATGGTGCCGTCCTCGCCGCCGATGCCGTGCAGGCAGGGCACCCAGACGTCCACGTTCTGCACGGAGTAGGTGCCGTCCTCGCCCAGCTCGATGAGGCCCTTGACGGCCGTGGAGGAGCTGGCGGTGCAGGGGGCGGTGTCGTGGGTCAGCCACTCGCCGTGGAAGATGTCCTTGACGTCGCCGCGGTAGCGCAGCCATTGGCCGTCCTTGGTGATGCCCACCATGATGATGTTGTACTTCTCGGGGTCGAGCGCGTTGATGACCGTGTCAGCCGAGCGCTGAGAGATGTCGTGCTCGGTGGAGATGCCGCCAAACAGCACGCAAACGTCCAGCTTATCAGGGGTAGCCATAAAAATCCTTCCTGACAATCCAATTTGCACGGGGGCGCCCTGCGAGACGCTTGCCCTAGGGAAGACCATGCCACCGTGCCCGCAAACACCCTTTCTATGATAGGGCAAGGGGTCTCTCGCGCAAGCCTCGGGCCGGGGCCCCTTTGGGTGGGCGGCTGACCAACCCCTCTCCAGTATCAACCTACCAAATATGTGGGTTAATTATGGCTATTCTCCGATATCAACCTACCAATGTTGCGGGTTAATCAGGCTGTCACAAGGGGTGTGCTATGGTATGGCCATTCTCCCTGACGGGGGGATGGGGACGCCCCGCACCGCAGCCTCCGGGAACTGCCGCAAGCCGTGACGCAGGGCAAAACACGAGATGAGAGGACACGCCCATGAACACCGATTCCTTCGCGCTCTCCCGCCGCGGCTTTGTCAAGGGCGCCGGCATGGCTGCGGCTGCCGCGCTTTTCGCCGACCTCGGCCTTGATTTGGCCGGTGGCTCGCTTGCCCAGGCGGCCGATGGCACCACCTTCACCTACGCCATCGCCGGCGATCCGGGCTCCAACGTGAACCCCGTCACCACCAACGACCGCTTTGGCCTCATGACCCTGAAGCTGCTCTACAGCCCGCTATTTGCCGTGCGCGCCGAGGGCATCAAGTACTTCCTGGCCGAGTCCTACGACGTGTCCGATGACAAGCTCACCCTGACCGTCCATCTGCGCCAGGACGTCAAGTGGAGCGACGGAGAGCCCTTCACGGCCGACGACGTTGTCTTCACCTACGAGACCATCGAGAGCGTTGAGACGGCTGACGCCTATGCCTCCCTCAACTACGGTGACGAGGGCAAGGTCGAGGTGGCCAAGGTCGACGACAGCACCGTCACCTTCACCTTCCCGGCCATCGACGCTGCCGCTGCCGAGACCCTCCAGGGCCCCGACGGCGTCTACATCTTCCCCAAGCACGCCTACGAGGGCGTGACCGACTGGGAGAACAACGACGTCAATGCCAACCCCGTGGGCACCGGCCCCTACACCATCGCTGCCTACCAGCCGGGCTCCTACGTCCAGTTCGTCGCCAACCCCGATTACTTCAAGGGGACCCCGCAGGTGGACAACGTCGTCTACCAGATCATCGAGAACGAGAACACCGGCATGCAGGCCATCCAGACCGGCGAGGTCGACGCTTGGATTGGCACGGCCGCCCAGGTGGAGCAGATGGACATCGAGGGCAATGGCCTCACGGTCACGGCCTACTCCGAGGGCCGCGTCGCCTACATCGTCTTCAACGTCAACCGCGTGCCCGACGAGAACGTCCGCAAGGCCCTCTTCTACGCGCTGGATAAGAAGACCATCTCCGACGCTGCCGTCCTCTCGTCCGACTTCTACGACCTGGAGTACACCTTCCTGCCCACCAACAGCGAGTTCTACAACCCCGACGCCGTCGAGAAGTACGACCGCGACGTCGAGAAGGCCAAGCAGCTCCTGGCCGACGCCGGCAACCCCAACCCCACCTTCACCCTGGCCTACTCGGGCAGCGACTCCCTGCAGACCAACGCCTCGCTGATCATCCAGGAGCAGGCTGCCGAGGCCGGCATAACCATCGAGCTCAGCGGCATGGACTCCACGGCCCTCTCCAACGAGCAGAAGGACCCCGACTCCAAGTTCGACATCACCTTCGGCGGCTACATCATGGGCGTCGACCCGACCTCGTACAAGCAGCTCTTTGTCTCCGGCTCCTCGGGCAACTACGCGCACATCTCCAACCCCGAGGTCGACGACCTGTTCGACCAGGGCCGCATCGAGACCGACAACGACAAGCGTCACGAGATCTTCGACCAGCTCCAAGCCGCCATCCAGGACCAGGCCACCCACTACCAGCTCTACTCCAACAAGCGCCTGCTGGTCACGGGCAAGCGCGTCTCTGGCTTCGAGGACGCCCAGCTCATCCCAATCTACACCTTTGAGGAGATCGACAAGCTCAAGATCAGCGACTAAAGACTCACCGAGCTTGGCCTGCCGGACCGCCGCCGTCCAGTCGGAAATCACCGATATCCGCAAGCAGATGGCGGGATAAGCAACCCTGGTTGCCCTTGTCGCAAATCAC
>CAZEAF010000077.1:0-6912 GCA_964510125.1 uncultured Coriobacteriaceae bacterium | reverse complement strand
CTCGGGGATTGACGGGAGCAGGCCGGCAGCGCCGGCCGTCATACCGCCGCGAGCGCTCGGGAAAGGCGAAAGGGGGAGCTCATGGGTTCGTCAAATTCTCAAGCGAGGGGATTGACAACCGCAAAGTTCGTCGTGTCGGCGGTCGCCACAGCAGGACTGTTCGCAGCCCTGGGCTTGGTGTCTGCCAACCAGGCGAAGGCCACTGAAGACAGCTCGGCCGACGACGACAGCCAGTACGGTCCCGTTGTCTCCCAGCTGTTCCAGAACGACCAGTCCATGTTCGACCGCGTCGCTTCCAACGACAACACCTTCGCGTCGGGCACCAAGTACGCAGACGACCAGCCCGAGCCTGCAC
This sequence comes from uncultured Coriobacteriaceae bacterium, assembly GCA_964510125.1. Lineage (GTDB taxonomy): Bacteria > Actinomycetota > Coriobacteriia > Coriobacteriales > UMGS124 > CAIFEU01. Next base: position 6,557 of record CAZEAF010000077.1, on the reverse strand, counting down.
AGGACGCCTCCAACGTCGGCCTCGACACCCAGGCCGCGCCGTACGTGAGCGAGCAGTACTTCGAGGACAACGCGCCGACCGTCTACACTCTCGAGGACGGCACGCAGGTCCAGCGCATCCCGAACGACGTCGGCTACGACGCCTACAAGATCGTCGACTTCATGCCCTCCTACAACAAGACCTACCTCAACGGCGAGAACCGCGGCTGCGGCGCCTGCCACGACGACCTGGCCGAGCTTGTAAGCAACATGACGGACTTCGACCATCAGGACATCTCGCGTTGCGCCCCTGTCGAGTACACGGTCCAGATGTGCATCGACTGCCACACCTGGCAGCCCGGCTACATCACCCAGCAGTACACCTTCGGCGACCTTATCCACAACATCCACCAGGTCAACTATGCCGACCAGTTCTCCGCGCTGGGTGGCAACTGCTGGTCCTGCCACCTGGCTGTGAGTTCCAGCACCGAGGATACCTACACCGGCAACGACACGCTCAGCTTCCCGCTGTATGACGAGGTCAAGCACGACATCTTCGGCGGCGTGACCAGCGTCTCCGACCAGTCCGACGTCGACGCCCAGGTCGTCTGGGATCAAAAGCGCTCCTCTTGGACCGAGACCTGGGATTACAACTGGCGTGGCCCCGGCTTCTACTGGGACCATGACCGTTACCACTACCAGGAGGAGAACACACCGCTCGACAAGGACCTATTCGACAACTGGACCTTGACCGTGTCCGGCTGCGTGGGTCAGGAAGTCACCTTCAAGCTCTCCGACCTCATCAACGAGGGCCACACCGTCCACACCACTAAGATGATGATGTGCACGATGAACCCCATGGGCGGCTCCTTCTGGGGCAACTACGACATCGACGCCATCCCCTTCTCCTACCTGGTCGAGCAGGCCGGCGGCTACACTGACGAGGCCATATCCCTGCAGATCACCGCAGCCGACGGCAGCCACGAGGACCTCACTCGCGACGCCTTCTCGCAGCATATCGACGACATCTACATCGTCTACGCCATTGACGGCCACCTGCTCGACTGGGAGGACGGCTATCCGGTGTGGTGCTGGAGCACCTTTATGAGCGCCGGCGACTCCTGGAAGTCCGTGTCCGACTTCGTCTTCAGCGATACCGTCGACCCCTGGCTGCCCAACCAGAACGGCTGGCACGAGCTCAGCGACGAATGGACCTACGACGGCAACGAGCGCTACGAGTCCAACACCTTCTACAACAAGCCTCAGGTCGGCTTCCTCAACGTCCACGAAGGAACGGTCATCGAGACCGGCAAGCCCTATACCATCGAGGGCTTCTCTCACGGCTTTGACTGGCATGTGTCCGGCCTGCAAATCTCCCTGGACGGTGGCGCCACCTGGACGACCTACGAGTTCCCGGACGTCGACCCGACCCTGGTCGTCAACTGGTACTACACCTTCACCCCGCAGGAGGACACCGCCTACGTGATTCGTGCCCGCACCATCTGCGACAACGGCCGTGTGTCCGAGGAACCCGTCGAGCTCATGCTGGTCTCCCACAGCGCCGACCAAATCGCCGCCGACGCCGAGGCCGCTGGCACGGACGTCCCGACCCCGCCGCAGTACGACATCGCCGATGACGCCGTGGCCGAGACCGGCGAGATCTCCGAGCTGAGCTCTGCCGAGGCCAACGCGGCCGCCATAGAGGCTCATCCCGAGTGGCAGGTCCAGGAGAACACCGCCAGCACCCAGACGGTCAACTCCGACGACAAGTACAGCTACGAGACCATCTCCGGCAAGTCCGGGACCTCAGATTCCGCTGCCGCGGGTGCAGGGGAGGAGTAAACCATGAGCACGAAGACCAACCACGCGTCGACCAAAGCTCTCGGCGCCGCACTGACCGGCACGGCTGTGGTTCTTGCCGGTGCCCCCATGCTCTCCCTGGCGGCAACGCCCGAAGCCAGCGCCGCCCCGGAGGCTACGGTTGCCGAGCAGGCCGCGGTCACCGCTGTTACCAGCACTGTCAAATCCCCGGTTGTCGAGGGCACCTTTGCCTACGACCAGATCACCATCACGTCTAACGCCCAGATTCAGAAGAGCTTTGCGGGTACCGACCAGTATCTGTGCGGCGCTGGTGCCCAGACTCTGGAGTCCGTGCCGATTGATCAGTGGGACATTACGGTGGATGGCGACGTCCAGAACCAGTTCACCGCCTCCCTGGCAGAGCTGGCCGACGACAACGCCCTATCGGTCACCATGGGCTGTGCCTGTGCTGGCAACGGTGCTGACCAGCGCGTCTCTGCTAATGCCAGCGTCACCGGTGTCACCTTTATAGACATCATCCGCAGGGCTGGTGTGAACAAGGATGCCAACACTGTCACCTTCACCTCGTCTGACGGCTACTCCATCTCCCTGCCCCTGTCCTATGTCAAGCAGCGCTACACGCTGATTGTCTACGACGTGAACGGCGAGCCCCTGGCCAACTCCATGGGCGGCACCAATCAGCTGTGGCTGGGCTCCACGAGCGCCCGCTACTTCTCGCGCGACATCACCAACATCACGTTCGAGGCTCGGGACGCTGCTGACGTTCCCGCTGCCCCTGGCGCGGTCCAGGCCCAGGGCGTCAACACGCCCAATGTGGCTGTGCTGACCAGCCAGGAGAAGGCCGAGTAGGCCCAGGGTCTCGACCCTTGCGACAGGCAGGCTGATAAGGTGAGCTGAAAAAGAGGCCCGGTTGGGAGCGGTTTCCCGACCGGGCCTCTTTCGGACCGTGTGCCTCTGCTCGGACCCTCGCTCCCCCACACCGTGCAGGCCCTCGCTACTCCATGTAGGCCCTTGCTACTCCACGCGGACCTGCATCTTGACGAGCTCCTCGCGACCCGTGAAGCCAAAGAGCTCGGTATCCAGCACGACCTCGCCGATGTAGTCGCCTGCAATCTTGAACCCGGACTCCTCAACGGCTTTCATCATCTTGGGCATACAGACGTTTTCGCGCAAAGGACCGTCGTCGTTCAGGTCCTTGCAGTACATGGTCATGTAGCGGCCCAAGGGGATGACCTCGGTTTTGTCGGTAAAGTCGTGTTCGCGCTCGCTGATGAAAACCAGGGCCTGGGTGTAGTCGTAAACTCCCTGTTTGAGCAGTTCAGAGGGTATGCAGCAGGCCACATTGCCAAAGTACATGGGAGGGCAGCCCATGTCGAGCATGTGGTGCTTGATGTGGCACACGGCCAACTGCCAGCGACGTAGGGACTCTTGGGCGTCCGAGCTGTTCGGCAGGCTGCGTTCGTTGAGGTCAAAGCGGATGGCCCGGCGCTCGGGCAGCACCTCCAGGCGGGGCGTCTCGAGCACGATTTCGCTCTGGGTGATTAGGCAGCGCTGGGACAACTGGCTTATCTCGTACTTCATGCGGCGAAGTTCGCTGATGCGCCTGCCGACCTCCTCGCTTTTCTCGTCGAGGTCCTTGTAGAGGGCCATGGGGTCCTGCTGGTCCAAGGCGTCTTTGATTTCGGAGAGGGAAAAGCCGAATTCCTGCAGGCGCTGGATGGCGTCAAGTGTGCCGCACTGCTCAATCGTGTAGTAGCGATAGCCTGTCTCCTCGCTGCGGCTAGCGGGTACCAGCAGGCCTATTTCGTCATAAACGCGCAGGGTGCGGGTGGAGACGCAATTGAGCTCGGCCATCTTGCCCACGGTGAGGTGCTCAAGGTCCTCAACGGGAATGTCGGCGTGTTTATGCGGCGAGTTGGTCGTGGGGTCTGCTGGCATGGATGGTCACCTCTTTGCAGGCCGACGCGAAACAGTGTTTTGTGCACTGCTATGGCCTATTTGCACATTTTGTCACAATTGGTGCCAGTCCGTCCATTGAAACAAGTAGTAATGTTTCTAATATGTTTCCATTTAGCTTCATAATCTCCTGTCACAACTGCCCATCACAATCCCCGGCGAGGCGGACTCCAGCCGCGCCGGGGTTCATATCAGGGACATAATAAGCAAGTCGACTGGACGAGGAGAAAGTGCGGGGGAGGGCTTCATGCGCAACTTTGGGCAGGGTGGAGATGGACAAGGCGGCGCCGGGCCGCACATGCCAGGGACAGCCGGACTGGCGGCATCGGAGGAGATGCCCTCGGGGTCGACTGGGCCAACAGGCGTGGCCGGCGTTGACTGGGAGGCTGTCTGGCGAGCCTACACAGACGGGCGGGTTGCGCCGGCGTCGGCGGGCGAGTGGGATGCCCGGGCGGCCAAATACGCAGCTACCGGCGCCGACACCCAGACGCAGTCCTACGAGGGCCGCTTCCTGAAGCTGACAGGCATAAGGCCGGGCGAGCGGGTGCTCGACTTTGGCTGCGGGGTGGGCCTGCTGGCCATACCTTTGGCCCAGATGGGCTGCCAGGTGGTCTGCGCCGACTTCTCGCAGGGCATGTTGGACGAGCTGACCCGTCGGGCCCAGGCGGCGGGGGTGGCCGAGAGAATCGAGCCGCGCCTGGTGGCCTGGGACGACGACTGGGCGGCCCGCGGCATCGGGGAGGAGGACGTGGACGTGGCTATAGCCTGCCGCTCCTTGGCCACCCGACATCTGACGCATGCCCTGGCCTCGCTCGATGCCGCTGCCCGCCGCCGGGTCTGCCTCTCGGTCGTGTCCAACTGCTCCCCGCGGGGCGACATGCGCGCCTTTGAGGCGGTTGGCCGGCCCCGTCCCGTGGTGCAGGAGCACGCCCTGGTCCTCAACACCCTCATGGCCCGGGGCATCTCTCCCGAGCTGACCTACATCACAACCCGGGTCTGGCCGGGCTTTTCTGACCGCGACCGGGCGCGTGAGTCTCTGGCCCAGCTAGTGGGAGGAGGTCTGTCGGCCCAAGAGGAGGCCCGGCTCGACGCCTTCCTCGACGCCCACTATGCGCCCGACTCTGCCATGGCGGTCCGCGACCCCCGCCATGCCCTAAAGGCTGACAGGCCCCGCGAGGTCCGCTGGGCCTTTATCGCCTGGGATGCCTAGGGCAACGCAGCGCAGGTGGACCCCCGCCGCCCGTTAGTTCTTGAGCGAGTTGAGAGGCGCCGGCATGCACCCGCCGCGATGGGCGAAGGTCGTGCCCGCAAAGGTGTTCAGGGGCATAACGGGCGCGGTGCCCATGAGGCCGCCAAAGTGCAGGGTGTCGCCCGCCTTGTGACCGATGGCCGGGATGACGCGCACGGCCGTGGTCTTGTTGTTGATGACGCCGATGGCCATCTCGTCGGCGATGAGACCGGCGATGGCCTCGACCGTCGTGTCGCCCGGGACGGCAATCATGTCCAGGCCCACGGAGCACACGCAGGTCATGGCCTCGAGCTTCTCGATGGAGAGGGCGCCCGCGCGGGCCGCGTCAATCATACCGGCGTCCTCGGACACGGGGATGAAGGCCCCCGACAGGCCGCCCACGCTGGAGCTGGCCATGACGCCACCCTTCTTGACTGCGTCGTTGAGCATGGCCAGGGCCGCCGTGGTGCCGGGGCCGCCGCAGGTGCCCACGCCGATGATCTCGAGAATCTCTGCCACGGAGTCGCCGATGGCGGGAGTGGGGGCCAGGGACAGGTCGACGATGCCCATCCGGGCGCCCAGCCTGCGGGAGGCCTCGCGGGCCATGAGCTCGCCCACGCGGGTGATTTTGAAGGCGGTCGCCTTGATCATCTCAGCCACGGCCTGCATGGGGGCCTCAGGCGGGAGCTGCTTCAGGGCCGCGGCCATGACACCGGGACCCGAGACGCCCACGTTGATGACCCGGTCGCCTTCGCCGGTGCCGTGGACGGCGCCCGCCATGAAGGGGGAGTCTTCGACCATGTTGGAGAAAACGACCAGCTTGGTGGCACCGTAGCAGTCGCGGTCGGCTGTGAGCTCGGCGGTCTTCCTCACGGTCTGGGCCATGCGCAGGACGGCGTCCATGTTGATGCCGGCGCGCAGGCTGGCCAGGTTCACGCTGGAGCAGACCCGCTCGGTCGTGGCTAGGGCCTGGGGGATGGAGTCGATGAGACGGCTGTCTGCGTCGCCGATGCCCTTTTGCACGTAGGCCGAGAAGCCGCCCACAAAGTCGACCCCCACGGCCTTGGCCGCGTCGTCGAGGGCCACGGCGAGGGGCGTCAGGTCGCGGGCGGAGGTGGCGTTGGCGAGCAGGGCCATGGGCGTGACGGAGATGCGCTTGTTGACAATCGGGATGCCGTACTCGCGCTCGAGCGACTGGGCGACCCCCACCAGGTCCTCAGCCGAGGTGGTGAGCCGGTCGTAGAGCTTGCGGGCCATGGAGTAGATGTCGCTGTCGGCGCAGCCCAGGGTGTTGATGCCCATGGTGATGGTGCGCACGTCCAGATTCTGCGCGGAGACCATGGACAGGGTCTCGCCGACCTCTTCTATGGAGATGGACACGGTGTCCTCCTCATCAGGAACACAGGGACGGATACACAAGGGTGTGTGCGAGCCGGTCCGGCACGGTGCCGCCCGGTGCACGTTGGCACGCGACGCTGCAAGTTTCATACTATGGCACGGAATAGTTTCAGCCGTGTGAGCACGCACGGGCGCATCGCGGGCGATTCCATCCGACAGGCACCCGGCAGGCTTGG
>CAZEAF010000076.1:5990-7118 GCA_964510125.1 uncultured Coriobacteriaceae bacterium | reverse complement strand
GAGGAATTCGGTGAAGGAGACGATGACGGGTTTTGCGGGGAACGGCGTGGACACAGTCGCGGGACCGTGCGCGCAGGAAAAGGGCGGCCTCACGCGGCGGCAGGCGGTGGCGGCCCTAGGCGCCCTGGTGGCGGCCGTGCCTCTCGCGGGCGCGTTGGCGGGCTGCTCGAGCAGCGGCTCCGACAACCAGGGTTCGGCGGGCTCGCAGGGCTCGGGGGCGGACTCCTCCGCAGCGGCCGACAGTTCGGAAGCCGGCGTGACCTCCTCGGCAACAGATAGCGCCAGCTCGGGCGAAGCCGACGTCGTGCGTCTGGCCACCATGCCCACCGAGGACTTCCTCCCCGGCTGGGTGGCGGAGCGCGACGGCCTTGCCCAGGGCGTGACGCTCCAGGTCACCCAGTTCCAGAGCGCCCAGGAGCTCTCCACCGCCATAGCCGCCGGGGAAATCGACATGGCCATGACCGACCCCATGGTCAGCGCCGCGCTCGCAGCCAGCGGCACCGACGTCCGCATACCCTGGATTACGCTCGGCGCTGATGCCAGCCAGGGCCGTTTTGGGATTGCCACCTCGAAGGATTCCGGCCTGACCAAGCCCGAGGACCTGCGCGGGGCCACCATCGGCGTGGGCTCCAACACCGTGCCCGAGTACGTCATGGACAAGCTGCTCGAGAGCGTAGGCATCGGCGAAGGCGACTTCACAGCCGAGGAGATTAAGAAGCTGCCGGTCCGCTTCCAGATGATGGAGTCGGGCCAGGTCCAGGCGGCCGCCCTGCCCGCAAGCCTGCTGGCCCTGGGCGAGGCCACGGACTGTGTGACCCTCATCGACGACTCCACGGGCGACAACATCTCCCAGTCGGTCATGGTCGTGCGCTCAGCCTTTGCCGACGGCGAGGGTGGGGCCGACAAGCTCAAGGCCGTCCAAGAGGCTTGGAACGCCGGCGCCGACGCAATCAACGCCGACCCCGACGCCTACCGGGCCCTGCTCGTGGAAAAGGCCAGCCTGTCCGAGGTGGTTGCCGACACCTACCCCATCTGCACCTACCCCACGGACGTGGCGCCCACGGCCGAGATGATCCAGCCCGTGCTCGACTGGATGAAGAAGAAGGGCTACCTGACCCAGGCGCTGAC
>CAZEAF010000076.1:2252-5890 GCA_964510125.1 uncultured Coriobacteriaceae bacterium | reverse complement strand
GCCACGTCGAAGATGGCATACAGGACCACGCCCAGCACGGCCATGGCCACGATGCCGGCGAACATGCGCGGGTAGTTGAGTATGCCCCAGGAGTCCACGATGAAGTAGCCGAGTCCCGTCGACCCGGCAAAGGACTCCGCCAGGAAGAGGACGGCCACGGCGGTCCCGCTGCCGATGCGCAGGGCGGTGAAGAGCTCGGGCAGGACAGCGGGCACCACCACGTGCCGGTAGATGGCCAGCCGGCTCGCACCCAGGCTGCGCACCGAGGTCACGGCATCGTCAGGCACGAGCTTGGCGGCGTCGCGCACGCTCATGAGGACTTGGAAGAAGACCGTGAGGGCGATGAGGGCCACCTTGGGCGCGTCGGCCAGGCCCAGCAGCACCAGCAGAACCGGCAGCAAGACGATTTTGGGCACGGGGTAGAGCAGGTAGAGGACGGGGGCCAAGACCCGGTCGGCCTGTGGGGACCTGCCCAGAATCAGGCCGATGGGCACGGCCGGGATGGTCCCGATGGCCAGGCCCAAGGCGATGCGGTAGAAGCTAATCCAGAAGGCCGGCGCGATGGCGGGCATGTACTGGGCAATCATGGGCACGGTGGCCAGGGGCGTGGGCAGGGCGGGCGAGTTGACGGCCAGGGCGGTCAGGTGCCAGCCGAGCAGGACGACGAGGATGGCGACCAGGTAGCCGAGGGTCTTTTTGGCGATGGTCATCGGGCGGCCACCCCCTCGGCGAGGTCGGCCCCTTCGGGGGATGCGGAGCTTGAAGGCGTGGCCTGGCTCGCGGGGGTAGCCTGGCCTGCGGGGGCATCCGTCGTTCGGCCGGTTACCCCGGCAAGGGCGGCGCGCACCTGGCGGCAGACGGCGTAGAAGGGGTCGGATGCCCGCCAACCGGGGGTCCCTACCTGCGGGTTCTCGATAATCGCGGCCACGCGGCCCGGGTGGGGCGTCATGACGACCACGCGCTGGGCCAAAAAGACCGCCTCCTCCACCGAGTGGGTCACCAGGAGCTGGGCATAGCGGCCGGCCTGCCAAAGGCCCAGCAGCATGTCCTGGGTCTGCTCGCGCAGAATCTCGTCCAGGGCGCTCATTGGCTCGTCCATCAGGAGGAGGTCGCAGTCCAGGGCCAGGGACCGGGCGATGGCCACCCGCTGCCTCATGCCGCCCGAGAGCTCGGCCGGGAAGTGGTCGGCCACGTCGGCCAGGCCCACGCTGGCCAGGGCTCTCCCAGCTCGGTCCCGACGCTCGGTCCTGGGCAGATGGCGCAGGCGCAGGCCCAGCTCCACGTTGGCGCGCACCGTCTTCCAGGGCAGCAGGCCCAGGTCCTGCAGGATGAGGGCTGTCTGCTGGCGGGGTCCCGCGACCGGCGACCCGTCCACGAGCACACGTCCCTGGCTGGGGGACAGCAGACCCGCCGCCATGAGGAGAAGGGTGGACTTTCCGCAGCCGGAGGGGCCTATGATGGCCACGGACTCAGCCGGCGCCACAGACAGCGCCACGTCCGTCAGGGCCAGCGAGCCCTCTCTGTAGCTGTGGCCTACCTGGTCGAACTCGAGCTTTTCCACCGAATCCTTCCGACGTGGGAGAATGGGTCAGATCCTGTGTCCGAGGATAGCAGAGGCATGTGACGGGTCGGCGGCCTTCTCGTCGGGGCCCAGCTTGCGGCCGCTGTAGTCCAGCCCGCGGGTGATGAGCTCGGTGTCCTCGCCCGCCAGGTAGGCCCCGATGACGTCGTCGAAGGTGCAGAGGGCCTGGGAGAAGCGGTCCACAAAGCGGTCGTGGGACAGGCTGCCGGTGAAGGGGTCGGTCCAAGCCCGTCCCCGCGGGTTCATGGAGGCGCAGCACTCGTCCAGGTCGGTGCGGTGGGCGAGGGACGCCAGCATGGAGTGGGGTCTGACCAGGCGCTCCAGGCGGGGGAGCAGGACAGATGCCCGGCGGCTCTCCTGGGGCTCGATGAGCCGGTAGGCCAGGCGCATGTCGGACAGGGCTCGGCCGTAGTCGCCTCCGCCCAGATGGATGCTAAAGGCGCCGGTCCCGGCCGCGGCTACCAGCAGACCCGCGACCCGCTCGATGCGCGGGGTGGACGCCAGGGCGAACGTGGGGGAGGTCTCAGCCACGGTCGTGCCGTGGACCAGGTGCAGCATGCCCGCGTCGATGTCGCTCTCGATGACCGCGTGGACCTCGTGGCCGGCGCCGGAGAGGGCAGGGTCGGCGCACAGCTCGAACTGCTGGGCGTAGATGAAGGGATGGGCTGTGCGGTCGAGCAGGTAATGGGCCAGCTGACCTGCGGCAAAGGCCTGCCCCAGGCGCCGGTCTCGCTCGGAGGCCAGCTGGTCGGCGGCTTCGCGCATGCGGCCTAGGCTGGTGCTCATGTGCTCGCGGTGCATGCGTCTGCCCAGGGACCGGGCCGCGGGGCCGCGCAGGCTGGTGATTGAGAAGAAGAGGGGGTCGGGGCCTTGGCTGCCCAGCAGAAAGGCCAGGCGTTCCTCGCTGCGCTGGCCCTCGGCCGCAGAGGAGGCGCCGTCTTCATCAAGAGGGACGATGACCGACCCGATTTCGCGCAGGGCGAGCGGGGCGGCCATCTCGGCAAAAAGGCAGTGGGTGATGAGGGCGGGCATGGTGCCACCTCCGGCGACGTCGGCGTGTGCGGCAGGGCAGGGCAAGGCAAGGGGTCCGACGCCGCCTGCCGGGGTGCCGTCATTGCGCCATTGGGTGGCTGGCGACTAGGCCTTGGGCTGCCCGTCCCGGTAGATGCGCTGGTGCTGCCCTCTGGAGGAGAGCCGGCTTGCGAGCGGCTTGTCGAACGATGCAATGGTATCACCGGCGACGGCATTGTGCGCTACGGCGAGACAGTCGGGAAAGTCCAGCTCAGAGGTACCAAACAGGCGCACGGCCAGGCGCATGGCCTCCTCGTCGTCCACGAGCACGTCGTCGAGCAGGGCACCCATGGCGGCGCTGATGACCGGCCGGGGCACGCGGTAGACGTCGCGCAGGGTGGAGACGACGTCCGCCAAGACCTCGGAGTGGGCCGTCGCGTCGCCCTGGGAGATGACCGCGTGGGCCCGGTTGGACTCGGCCTGGTCGTCGTCGAGCAGGTAGCGCAGGAGCAGGTTCTCGTCCACCAAGGTTGTCATCGACGGTCCCCCGAGCTCGCGGTGGTTGCCGGCTCCTTGGCGGGGAGCTGGGCCCGGCGGCCGTGCTCACGTGCGCGGGCCGAGGGGTTGCGATAGAGGGACAGGACGCCGAAGGCCTTGCAGGGGGTGCGGCGGGTGGTGGAGTGCGGCCTGAAGGGCAGCTGGTTCTCCTGGACGCTCTGGGCGACGAACATGCGCACGGCTTCGGACAGGGAGATGCCCATGTCGCGGAAGAGGTCCTCGGCGTTTTTCTTGAGCTCGGCGTCTATGCGGACTTGGAGGATGGCGTCCTTTGCCATACGGGGCTCCTGACTCGACGGAGAAAGGAAAACTGCCCGTAATGTAGCAGTCATTGTGCAGACAATTGTCAGACAATCGGTGTTCATAGGGGCTGCATTTTCACAAAAGCGCAGGTCAAAGCATGTGTAGTGGAGTAACCCAATCGTGCCCTGGGGTTGATTTTTGCCACTAACCCACTAACCCAGGGCCGCGAGCCCGGCTTGGCTAG
>CAZEAF010000076.1:0-2152 GCA_964510125.1 uncultured Coriobacteriaceae bacterium | reverse complement strand
CCCACGCCGGAGACCTCCAGGAACTCCTCCGGTGTGGCGGGGCGCTTGCGGGCCATGTCCACCAGCGTGGCGTTGGAGAAGATGATATAGGCGGGCACCCCCTGCTTGCGAGCCAGCTCGTTGCGGCGGGCACGCAGGCGCTGGAGGAGGTCCTCGTCCACGTCGGCCCCGCTGGTTCCGCCGCCGCCTCCGAAGGTCTGGCCGTGCGCGCTCCGCACCTTCGCAGGGTCGGCGGCCGGCTTGCGGTGGCGGGGGACCTTGAGCTCAAAGGCCCGCCGTTCGCGGAGGAAGGCCCGGGCCTCGGATGTGGACGAGACGACCGGGTAGTCGCCCGAGCTGACCTTGAGCAGGCCCTGGGCCAGGCAGGCCTCGAGCACGGCCCGCACCCGCTTGGCGGACTCCTGGGCCATGATGCCGTAGGTGGACAGGCCGTCGTAGCCCGCCGAGACAATCCGCTCGGCCTTGGACCCGCGCAGGATGTCCACGACGGTGGAGATTCCCACGTTGCGGCCGTGCTGCTCCAACCGCATGACGCAGGAGACGACCTTTTGGGCCTCAACGGTGGCGTCCTCGACGTCAAAGCCCAGCTCGCAGTTGGAGCAACGGCCGCAGCCGCCCGCCGGAGCCTCCTCACCGAAGTAGCGCAGGATGGTCTTGCGCAGGCAGTCGGTCGTGGTGCAGTAAATCGTCATCTTGTGCAGGCGCTCCTCGTCCAGCGCCTTGCTGCGGGCCGCGGTCTGCTCGTCCACGCCGTTGGCGATGGCGTCCTCGAAGGACTTGCCGATGAGGAAGCGCTGGGTCTGCACGTCCTTCTTGTTGTATATGAGGATGCAGTCGGCCGGCTCGCCGTCGCGCCCCGCGCGCCCCGCCTCCTGGTAGTAACTCTCCAGGTCGCCGGGCATGTTGTAGTGGATGACAAAACTGACGTTGGACTTGTCGATGCCCATGCCGAAGGCGTTAGTGGCCACGATGACGGGCGTGCGGTCAAAGGCGAAGTCCTCCTGGGCCTGGCTGCGCTCCTCGGCCGAGAGGCCCGCGTGGTAGCGGCTGGCCTTGATGCCCCGGGCGCGGAGCAGGTCGCATACGCCCTCGACGGCCTTGCGGGTGGAGCAGTAGACGATGCCGCTCTGGCCCCGCCCAGCCCGCTCGCAGACCAGGCGCAGCAGGCAGGCGTCCTTTTTGCGCGGTTCGGGCCGCTCGATGCCAAAGTAGAGGTTGGGTCGGTCGAAGCCGGTGACCAGGGTGAAGGGGTCCGCCAGGCCAAGGCCCGAGACGATGTCGCGGCGCACGGTCTCGGTCGCGGTGGCGGTGAGGGCGCAGACGACAGGCCGGGCCCCCTGGTTGGCCAGCTCGTCCACAAAGGTGGATATGCCCAGGTAGGAGGGGCGGAAGTCCTGACCCCACTGGGAGACGCAATGGGCTTCGTCCACGGCCACGAGGCTGATGGGGACTTCCCGGGCCAGCTCGGCCAGGCGGGGGTCGTCGAGCCGCTCGGGGGCCACGTAAAGGAGCTTGTAGGCGCCGGCCCGGGCTTGGGCAAAGACGGCCCGCTGCTCCTCGGGGGTCTGGGCGCTCGTGACGCAGGCGGCGGCCACCCCGTTGTCGACAAGGGCCTCGACCTGGTCTTTCATGAGGGAGATGAGGGGGCTGATGACGATGGAGCTGCCGGGGAGCACCAGGGCTGGAATCTGGTAGGCCAGGGACTTGCCGGCGCCGGTGGGCATGACGCCCAGCACGTCCCTGCCACGCAGGACGGCGTCGACGAGGGCTCCCTGGCCGGGCCGGAAGTCGCTGTGGCCGAAGGTCTGGCGCAGGACCTGCCGGGCCGCCTCCATGGCGGGGGAGGAGGCCTGCGGGGCCGCGGCCTTCGGGTCGGTGGATTCTGCCTGCGTCTCGGCCAACGCCTCTTCCTGTCCCATGCTCGCCTTTCCGTCTGCCCGCCACTCTCGATAAGCACAATAGCGCAACCAGCCGGTTTCGGGCGGGCGGCGGGCGGTCCCGCTGGCGGTTCGGGGCTCCGCTAGCGACTCGGGGCGGCCCCCGGGTGCAGCCGGCCGGTTTAGGGCGGCGGGCGGGCGCTGAAATTCACCAACAGAAGCTAATCTGTGGCGAAATCGTGGCACGGATTCGAGAAATAATATTTGCCTGGCAC
>CAZEAF010000075.1:0-7118 GCA_964510125.1 uncultured Coriobacteriaceae bacterium | reverse complement strand
CGGCACACCTGCGCCATCGAGCGCCTCGACTCACAGGGCGACGTCATCGAGTAGGTCGGCGGGACCAACCTCACGACAGGCGTATCACACCTCTGTCCCCTGATACACGAGCTCGCGGAGCATCTGGGCCACGCCGCGGTAGAAGGGGGTCCGGGCCTTCCGCTCCAGGTCGTCGGCCAGCGAGGGGACCCAGCGGGCCAGGTGGTCGCGGACAAAGGCCTGCTGAGCGCCCACGCTAGCTTGGGCCGCCGCCAGGTCGGGCCCCTCGCCCTCCAGCGCGTCCGCCGCCCTCGTGGCCAGGGCAGCCATGAAGTCGCACTCCAGGCTTATGTGGTCCTCGGGCACGTGGTAGGAATCCTCGCGGGCGAGCCCCGCCGCCCGGTAGGCAGCCAGGACTTGGTCGCGCGCCTCCTGCATCATAAGGTGGAGGTCGCTTGTGTACACGCTCTCGTAGGGGGAGACAGGCGCGGCCGACATGCCCAGCAGGATGGCCGCGTGGTCGGCGGCGAGCTCGCGGCGGACCTCCTCGAGCCACTGGTCGTCCTTGCCTGCCAACGACCTGGCAAAGCCGTCCAGGTCGGTGCCCGTCTGGGGCGGGTCGTCGCGCAGGGCCCGCAAAAATTCGAGGGTGACCTCGTCTTCCGAAAGAGTCCGGGCCAGGAAGGAGTAGGCGGCTGCCCGTGCCCGCATGTCCTGTGCCAGCTGGTCAGACGTTATCTGCTCGTCCATGGTCCGTCCTCTCTCGATAAGGGCGCCGGCCTGCCCAGGCCCCTCACCCGGGCAGCCAGCGCCCCCCTTCTCAGCCGAGCCCGTCAACCCGGCTGAGCCTGTTTGTCCTACTTGAGCGGCGCCGTCTCAAAGGCACCGGCCTCCACGGTGGCGACAATCGTGCTCGGGACGGTCTCGCCCTCCATCTGCACGCCGCCCCGAGGCCCGGCCAGCTCGAGCATGTCCTCCAGCGGGCCGAAGTGCAGGGCCTGGGTGGGGCAGGTGGCCACGCAGTGGGGGTCACCCTCGGGGGTGCGGCCGTTGGCCAGGCAGCCGTCGCACTTCTCCAGCTTGCCGGTCACGGGGTCGTAGTCGGGCACGCCGAAGGGGCACACCGTGGAGCAGGTCTGGCAGCCGATGCACGTGTCCTTGTCCACGACGACCAGGCCGTCCTCCTCGCGCTTGGTCAAGGCCTGGGCCGGACAGTTCTCAACGCAGGCGGGCTTTGCGCAGTGGTTGCAGGCCATGGAGATGAACTGGCGGTTGGCCTCGGGGAAGGTCCCCGTGTCCACCTCCTCGACCCAGCGGCGGCGGGTCGTCCCGGCCTTGATGCCGTTCCACTGCTTGCACGCGATTTCGCAGGCCCAGCACTTGATGCAACGGCTCGTGTCGACAAAGAAGCTGTACTGATTGCTCATAATCGTTCCCTCCCGTCATATCCTCTGTTGCCAAAGCCGCAGCTAGGCGCTCCAGGGCCTCTCGACCGACTGCTCCCCGACGGCTTCGGCGGGCGCCGTGGCGGCGTCGGTCAGCGGCACGGGGATTTCGGTCTCGTCGAGCTTGCTAATGCGCACCAGGGTCTGCTTGGGCATGGCGGAGTGGAAGAGGTCGAAGTTCTCAGGCTCGGAGTCGTAGAGGACGTTGACCTCGCTGCCGCCGTCCTCGCAGCCGTAGCCCGGCAGCCCCAGCTCCTGGCACTCCTCCCACCAGCCGCGGCGGCTCATGAGGACGTCGGGCGCGATGGTCTCGAGGTAGCGAGCGACCAGCTTGACCCAGCCGTGGGGGCTTTCGACCTTGACCCAGTCGCCGTCCTCGATGCCGTACTCCTTGGCCGTGGCCGGGTTGATCTTGACCCAGGGCTCGGGCTGCTTCTCGCGCAGGTAGGGGATGTTGACGTAGTAGCTGTGGTTGCAGAGGCGGTAGGCGTGGACGTCGGAGAAGACCAGCGGGTAGTCCTTGGCGATGTCCGGGGTGCCCGTGAGGTTCTCGGTCGGGCCGTGGTAGACCGGGACCGCGGAAAGGGTGCCCAGGTCGAGGTTGTCGGGCTTGCCGCCGATCCACTCGTTGGCGCACTGGACCTTGCCGTTGGGCAGGCCCGCGAAGGTTGTGGCGTAGTCCTGGTACGCGGGCTCGGTGGACGCGGCCGCCTCGTCGCGCTTGACCAGAATGGAGCCCTTCTCGCGCAGCTCGTCGAGGTCGATGCCGCTCCCGTCAAGCTGCTCGCGCAGGCAGGCGTCCATGTCGCCGCCCCAGAAGTCGTCACCGTAGCCCATAGCCACGGCCAGGTCCAGGTAGTACTGCCAGTCGGACCGGCTCTCACCCAGCGGCTCGGCAATCTTTTGGTTGATGCCAATCCAGGTGCCGTCGCCGGCGTTCTTGGTGGCGAACTGCACGTCGGTCTCGTAGTTGGTGCAGGCCGGCAGGACGATGTCGGCGTAGGGGCAGGAGCTGTTCCACTCGGTGTCCATGACCACGTAGAAGTCCAGCTTCTTGAGGGCCTCGATAATCTTCTTGGGCTGGCGGGTGGCCGAAAGCGGGTTGGAGGACTGGGCGAAGATCGTGCGCAGGGCGTAGGGCTCCTCGGTCAGCACGCTCATGAAGCCCCTGAAGTACTGGCTGGTGGGGCCGGACTCCTGGGTGACCTTGGTCTGGAACCAGCGCGGGGTCTCGGGGGCCACCAGGTTGGCCACGCCAGGCATGTAGCCGTTGGCCTTGTCCTCGTCGCTCTCGGGCATGCGGTCCCAGAGCGCGTCGATGCTCTTGGTCTTGACGAGGGACTCAGGGGAGACCATAGAGGCGCCCGAGCCGCCGGCGACCTCGACGTTGCCGGTGATGGCCTCGATGAGGTCGATGCAGGCTACCGTCCAGTGACCGTCGCGGCTCTGGTCGCCCACGCCGTTGCCAATCTGGATGGCCATGGGTTTGACGGTGCCCATGAGCTGGGCAATCTTGGTAACCTGCTCCACGTCCAGGCCGCAGATGTCGGCGACCTTCTCGGGCGTGAAGTCGGCCACGGCGGCGGCCATCTCGTCAAAGCCCTCGCACCAGTTGTCGACGAAGTCGTGGTCATAGAGGTCGTTCTGCACGATGTAGTTCAGGATGCCCATAGCCAGGGCGCAGTCGGTGCCGGGGCGGATGGGGACCCAGGTGCCGGCGTGCGAGCCCAGACCCTCGCGCATCGGGCGGATGTCGATGACCTGCATGCCGCGCTCGATGTTGTTGAGGCGGGCGTTGGGCGCGCCCTGGTTGATGGCGGAGTTCTCGGGGTTGAAGCCCCAGACCACGAGCAGCTGGGTCTTGCCCAGCTGTCCCGGCGCACTGGTGTTGCACTTGGCATGGGCCGGGCCGCCCAGGGTCACCAGGTTGGAGAACATGCGCTGGGAGTTGCAGATGCCCGAGTGCAGGTAGTTGGGGCTGCCGTGCACGTTGAGGAAGCGGCGGCCCAGAGATCCCAGGACGGCGTAGAACTGGGGCGATAGGACAGCGTAGCTCTTGGCCCCGTACTGCTCCTTTTGCTCCTTGAGCTTGTCGGCGATGGTCTGGATGGCCTCGTCCCAGGTGATGCGCTCGAACTTGTTCTCACCCTTCTCGCCCGTGCGCCTCATGGGGTAGGCGATGCGGGTGGGCGAGTAGAGCACGCCCATGGCCGCGTTGCCCTTGCCGCACAGGCTGCGGCTGCCACGGCCCCAGTTGTTGCCGGCGTCGGGGTTGCCCTCAACGTTGGTCCAGCGGCCGTCGCGCAGGGTGCACAGGGTCGAGCAGTGGGTGCGCGCGGGTCCGCACATCTGGCAGAATGCGTGGCGCACCTCCACCTCGCTGCCATCCGTGACCGGGCTGGCGTTGAGCCCGCCCTCGGCAGGGGCGGCCTGCCCGCCGTCAGCAGCCGACGAGGCGGCCTCCTCGGCCTCGACGAGCCGCGAAGTGCCGAGCATGCCGCCAGCTGCGGCGAGCGCGCCGAGCGTCATACCAGCCTTGACAAAACCACGCCTGGTGAGCTCTGACTTCTCCATGTTCCCTCCCTCTTGTATGACTCCGTGCCAACGGGACGCATCCCGTACCAGCACGCCTCACTTATTCATCATATGCGGGGGGAAGTTTGCTAGAATTTCCAGTCCTATCGGATGATTCTCATAGGGGCATCGGACGTTCTTTATGAGGCCTCTGAGCTGGGGAAAGCGCAGGAAGCTATGCGAGAGCTGGCAAGGAGTCAGAGGGGACGAACAGCTATGTGCGTCCTTGGTCTGGGCCTGTTGCTTGCATGGACCAACATCACCTTCTTCAGCCGCCTCATCCACTTTTCCACGCGCAGCGGCATCTCCCACCTCAACACGACCTATGCCTACGCCTGCCTGGGCATGGGCGCCATGCTCCTGGTCTGCAGCTTGCCCTGGGTGCGCAGGCGGGTGGCCGCCTGGCTGGGCCGGGCCAGCCTGGCTTGTGCTTGCCTCATGGTCCTCGGGACCTTTTTGCTCACCTTGGTCGAGGCGCGTCTCTTCACGCAGCCCTGGTGCTCCATCATCTCCACCGTCGTGGGCATGTCCCTGGGCGTGCTCTCGCTCGCCTGGGCCCAGTCGCTCATGGCCGAGCAGGGGCGCCTCGCCTGGACCCTCTGTCTGGCCTTCGCTGTGGGCGGGGCCCTGCATGTGGCCGTTCTGGCGCTCCCCGTGTCCGCCGCCAAGGCCCTAACCATAGTCATGCCCCTGCTCAGCCTGGCTGTTTTGGTCTACGAGTCCCGGTCGGGCAGACGGGCCGGTCTGGCCGGTGTGGATGCGGGGTCGGGTTCGGACGCCGGTGAGGGCCCGGTCCCCGCGGACAGACCAAGCCCCTTCGGCAGGCAGGCCTTCCGCGGCCGGGTGGCGCGGGCCCTCGTGGCCATGCTCTTCATCGGCCTGGCCGAGGGCCTGGAGCGGTCCCTGTTCATGTCCCTCTCCCCTTCCACTGAGACCGAGGCCTACCATCTGGCCCTGTTGCTCTCGGCCGTCATCGGCGTGGGCTTTTTCGCGCTCGCCCTGGCTGTCTGTGCCAAGGCCGGGCACATGTACTGGCTCAACCGCATCGTCACGGCCACCATCTCCTTGCTCTTCTTGCTGGCGCCCATCGTGTACGGCATAGGGCTGGCGGGAGATGTGATTACCCTCACCTGCCATTATCTTTTTCAGATGCTGGTCTGGCTCATCTTTGTGCGGACCGACGTCGAATACCGCGTGCCCGCCTGGACCACCTTCGCGCCCGGCATGGGCATGGCCAATCTGGGCTCGCTGGCCGGCACCTTCCTCGGCAGCCTGGTCAGGTCCTTCACGACGCTGGAGCCCCGCCTGGTCAGCCTGCTCGCCCTGGTCAGCGCCAGCTTGGTGATGGTCTCGCTCATGTTCCTCTTCGACGAGCAGACCCTGGTCCAGCTCACCAACACCGACGACGAGCGCCCCGCGGCCCCGCGCCGCTTCGGCATGCGCTTGGAGGAGGTCGCCCAGACCTACGGGCTCTCCCGGCGCGAGGCAGAGGTCATGACCCTCATCGCCAAGGGACGGACCGCCCAGCGGGTGCAGGAGGAGCTCGGTATCTCGCAAGGGACCGTAAATACCCATCTCGCCCATATTTATAAGAAGCTCGATATTCACGATAGACAAGAGCTGCTTGACATACTTGAGGAACGCGCCGGATAGGTTGTACCCGGGCGACTTCGGCGGTATCCTGAGCCGGTCGGCGCGGCGACGAGCCGTGCGCCAAGCCAGATACCATGCAGCGATGAAACGAGGTCCCCATGGCACTCAACAAGACCGCCTACGACTGCTTCGCCGGCCTGCTCCACCGGGAGCTGGTGTGCGCCCTGGGTTGCACCGAGCCCATCGCCCTGGCCTTTTGCGCCTCGGTCGCCGCGGCGACGCTGGGCCGGCCGGTCGAGCGCGTCCATGTAGCCTGCAGCGGCAACATCATCAAGAACGTCAAGAGCGTGAGCGTGCCCAACGCCGAGGGCATGAAGGGCGTGGAGGCCGCGGCCGTGCTGGGCATCCTGGGCGGCGACCCCGACCTGACCCTGGAGGTCCTGCGCCCGGTCAGCCATGAGCACGTGGTCCGAGCCCGCGACCTTATCGACCAGGGCTTCTGCTCCGTCGAGCTGGCCGAGGGCGTGCCCTGCCTCTACATCAAGACCACGGTGGAGGGCCAGGGCCACGTGGCCGAGGCGGTCATCTCCGAGAAGCACACGCGCCTCGCCGGCTTGACGCTGGACGGGCAGCCCGTGCGCGACGGGCGCTTTGCCGTGGCCGAGGCAGGTGACGCCAGACAGGACGGGGCAGGCGACGGCCGGCAGGACGAGGGCGACGGCCAAGACGAGTGTTCTCGCCTGCTCACCATGGCCGACATCTGCGCCTTTGCTGACCAGGTGGACCTGGACGACGTGCGCGACGTGCTGGACCGGCAGGTTGCCTGCAACTCCGCCATCGCCGAAGAGGGCATCGCCGGCCACTGGGGCAGCGAGATTGGCCGCACCATCCTGGCCATGTACCCCTCGGACACCCTCACCCGCATGCGGGCCTACACGGCCGCTGGGTCGGACGCGCGCATGGGCGGCTGCTCCCTGCCTGTGGTCATCAACTCGGGCTCGGGCAACCAGGGCATGACCTGCTCCATCCCCGTCATCGTCTACGCCCGCGCCATGCACATCGACCACGACCGGCTCCTGCGGGCCCTGTGCATCTCCAACCTCACGGCCCTGCACCTCAAGCACTACATCGGCAGCCTCTCGGCCTTCTGCGGCGTGGTGTGCGCGGCGGCGGGCGCGGGGGCTGCGGTGACCTACCTGGCCGGCGGCACCGAGCGGCAGATTGGCTCCACCGTGGTCAACACCATCGCCAACGTGGGGGGCATCGTGTGCGACGGGGCCAAGGCCAGCTGCGCGGCAAAGATTGCCAGCTCGCTTGACGCCGCCATGCTGGGTCACAAGATGGCCATGCTGCAGGAGGACTTCCTGGCGGGCGACGGCCTGGTCCAGCCCGACGTGGAGGATTCCATCCGGTCCATGGGCTACGTGGGCCGCGTGGGCATGCAGCATACCGACGTGGAGATCCTCAACATCATGATTGGCAAGACCAAGCCCGAGGACATGGGCGAGTAGGCCAGGTGCGGGCGGA